>JAHDYE010000088.1:0-3213 GCA_023383035.1 Burkholderiaceae bacterium
CAGGCCGCTGCGGCGCGCGCGCCTGCTGGTGCTCGGCTGCGGCGATGTCGGCACGCGCCTGCTGCGGCAGCTCGCGACGCGTCTGCGCGGCGCGATCGCCGTCGTCGCGGTCACGCGCCGCCCCGAACAGCAGGCGGCGGCGCGCGCGCTGGGCGCACGCGCGCTGGCGGCAGACCTCGACCAGCGGCGCTCGCTGCGCCGGCTTGCCCCCTTCTGCGGCTGGATGATCGACCTCGCGCCTCCGCCCCCGGACGGGGCCGACGATCCGCGCAGCGCGCGGCTGATCGCCGCGTGCAGCCCGGCGCTGCGCCGACGCCGTGCGGCCCGAGCGACGTCACGCTGGGTCTACGTAAGCACCAGCGGCGTGTACGGCGACTGCGGCGGCGCGCGCTTCGACGAGACGCGCCCGGTGACGCCGGCCAGCGCGCGTGCCATCCGGCGCGTGGCCGCCGAGCGGCGCATGCGTGCGCTGGCTGCGCGCGGCCTCGTGCGCGTACCGATCCTGCGCGCGCCCGGCCTCTACGCGCAGGACCGCCTCCCGGTGGAGCGACTGCGCCGCGCCACGCCCGCGCTGCGCGATGCCGAAGACGTGTACACCAATCACATGCACGCCGACGACCTCGCGCACGCCGCATGGCTCGCGTTGTTCCGGGGCCGCCCGGGGCGCGTCTATCACGCCGTCGACGACAGCGACCTGAAGATGGGCGCGTACTTCGACCGCGTGGCCGACGCGCTCGGCCTGCCGCGACCGCCGCGGCTGTCGCGCACGGCGATCGTCGAACAGGTGAGCCCGGCGACGCTGTCGTTCATGAGCGAGTCGCGCCGGCTGGTCAACCGGCGGCTCAAGCGCGAGCTGCGCTGCCGGCTGCGCTGGCCCGATGTCGACGCGACGCTGGCCTCGCTCGGGCACGGCGGAGACGAACCGGAAGCGTCCGGGCACTGACGGCTTTGCTATAATCGCAAGCTTCCCGCGTCGCGTCGGCGACACCAGGGAAACGCCGGTGTAGCTCAGTTGGTAGAGCAGCGCATTCGTAATGCGAAGGTCGACAGTTCGAGTCCGTCCATCGGCACCATCAGCCCTGCGCTTCCCGATCTCCCGCCTGCGCCGCCTTGTCCTGCGGCCGCGCCAGCCCCTTGGGCAACGGAAACGTCATGTTCTCGCGCACGCCGTCCAGCGCGTGCACGCTGCCCACGCCCAGCGCCTCGAGCCGCGCCAGCAGCGCCTGCACCAGCCGCTCGGGCGCCGAGGCGCCGGCGGTCACGCCGACGCAGCGCCTGCCCGCGAGCCATGCCGGGTCGAGCTCGTCCGCCGAGCCGATCATGCGCGCCTCGCAGCCCATCTTCTCGGCCACTTCGCGCAGCCGGTTGCTGTTCGAGCTGGTGGGTGAGCCGATCACCAGCACCAGGTCGCAGCGCGGCGCCATCGCCTTGACCGCGTCCTGGCGGTTCTGCGTGGCGTAGCATATGTCCTGTTTCTTCGGCTCGGCGATCGCCGGGAAGCGCGCCTTGAGCGCGGCGATGATCTCGCGGCAGTCGTCGACCGACAGCGTGGTCTGGGTCACGTAGGCGAGCCGCTGCGGATCGCGTACGTTCAGGCGCGCGACGTCGTCGACCGATTCGACCAGATAGATGCCCTGGTCGACCTGCCCCATCGTGCCCTGCACCTCGGGGTGCCCGGCGTGCCCGATCATCACCAGCTCGCAGCCGTCGCGGCGCCGCTTGGCGACTTCCAGGTGCACCTTGGTGACCAACGGACAGGTGGCATCGAACACGCGCAGCCCGCGGCGCTCGGCCTCGGTGCGCACCGCGCGCGACACGCCGTGCGCCGAGAAGATCACCACCGCGCCATCGGGCACCTGGTCGAGCTCGTCGACGAAGATCGCGCCCTGATCGCGCAACGCGCCCACCACGTGCTCGTTGTGGACGATTTCGTGGCGCACGTAGATCGGACGGCCGAACACCTCGAGCGCGCGCTCGACGATCTCGATCGCGCGGTCGACGCCGGCGCAGAAGCCGCGAGGCTGGGCGAGCAGTGCTTCCATGTCGTGTCTACAGGATGCCGAGGATCTCGACCTCGAAGCGGATGTGCCGGCCGGCCAGCGGATGGTTGAAGTCGAACAGCGCATGGCGCTCGTCGAGCGCCTTGAGCACGCCGGCGTAGCGCCCGCCGCCGGGGGCAGGCAGCGCGACCGGATCACCCGGCTGGTAGTCGGCATCGCCGCCGGTATTGGCGTCGAACACCGCGCGCGACAGCGTGCGCAGCAGCGCCGGGTTGCGCGGGCCGAAAGCGCGCTCCGGCGGCAGGTCGAAGCTGGCACGTTCGCCCTCGGCCATTCCCAGCAGGCATCGTTCGAGCGGCTCGGCCAGTTGGCCGAGCCCGAGCTGCAGCGTGGCCGGACGATCGCCGAAAGTGCTAATGACGTCTTCGCCCGAGTCGGCCAGACTGATCCGGTAGTGCAGCGTCAGATACGAATCGGCGGCCACCGTAGCCGGTGCGCGCGCGGAAGGAGTGCTTGGCATGACCGCCATTCTAGGCCGCCTGCGGCCGGCGACCGGGGAACCCCTTTGAGAATCCGCGACTGGCCGATCGAGCAGCGCCCGCGCGAGCGGCTGCTGGCCGGCGGCGCCGGCGCCTTGTCCGACGCCGAACTGCTGGCCGTGCTGTTGCGCACCGGCACCGCCGGCAAGCACGCGGTCGAGCTGGCGCGTGAACTGCTGGCCGAGTCGGGCGGGCTGCGCGGCCTGATCCGCGCGGAGTCCCGGGCCGGCCCCGGCGGCAGCCCGGGGCTCGGCCCCGCGCGGCGCGCCCAGCTGCAGGCGGCGGTCGAGCTGGCTCGGCGCAGTCTGCGCGAGGAGCTGCGCAGCCGCGACGCTCTCGCCTCGCCCACCGCAGTACGCGAGTTCCTCACGCTGTGGCTGCGCGACCGCAGCCACGAGGTGTTCGCCGGGCTGTTCCTGGACGCGCAAAACCGCCTGATCGCCGCCGAGGAGCTGTTCCGCGGCACGCTGACGCAAACGGCCGTCTATCCGCGCGAAGTGGCCCGCCGCGCGCTCGAGCTGAACAGCGCGGCGCTGATCCTCGCGCACAACCACCCGTCGGGCGTGGCCGAGCCCAGCGCCGCCGACCGGCTGCTCACGCAGGCGCTGAAGGCCGCGCTGTCGCAGCTCGACGTGCCGGTGCTCGATCACCTGATCGTGGCCGGCAACCGCTGT
>JAHDYE010000088.1:3268-13788 GCA_023383035.1 Burkholderiaceae bacterium
CATGGCCCGAGTCTGCCAAGTCACCGGAAAAGCGCCGATGGTCGGCCACAACGTCTCGCACGCGAACAACAAGACCAAGCGGCGTTTCCTGCCCAACCTGCAATACCGCCGCTTCTGGGTCGAGAGCGAGAACCGCTGGATCCGCCTGCGCGTCTCCAACGCCGCGCTGCGGCTGATCGACAAGAAAGGCATCGACGTGGTGCTGGCCGACCTGCGCGCTCGCGGCGAAGCGTAACCGGAGGATTCCGATCATGCGCGACAAGATCAAGCTCGAGTCGACGGCCGGCACCGGCCATTTCTACACGACCACGAAGAACAAGCGGAACATGCCCGAGAAGATGGAGATCAAGAAGTTCGATCCCGTGGCCCGCAAGCACGTGAAGTACAAGGAAACCAAGATCAAGTAAGCCGGTCGAGCGAACCGGCGCGCGCACCGGCGCGCGATCGCATCACGACAGCCCCTCGCCCGAGGGGCTTTTTTTTCCCAGGGCGCACCGCTCTCCCCGCCGATGACCCGGCGGGACCGCCGATCCCGCCGGGGCAGCCCGGCGCATGCCGGGCACGCGGCTTGCTGCGTCGGTATCGGCGGGCGCGCCGGCCCAGGCCCGGGAGTCCCCGGCCCTGACTCGGGGCAGCGCGGCCCGGATCGCCCCGGCAGGCGGGCGCAACACGACTGCACGGCTCGCCCGCGGACGGGGTTCTTCGCGATGGGGAAGCGATGACCGGGTCCGTCGATGCGCTCACGTTCAGGGTCATGACGGTGAACACCCACAAGGGGTTCACCATCTTCAACCGCCGCTTCATGCTGCACGAGTTGCGCCATGCCATCCGGTCCGTGGGCGCCGACGTGGTGTTCCTGCAGGAAGTGCTCGGCGCGCACGCGAAATACGCGAACCATGCGGGCGCAGGCGCGCCGCACTACGAGTTCCTCGCCGACAGCATCTGGCCGGACTACGCTTACGGGCGCAACGCGGTCTTTCCGGCAGGTCACCACGGCAACGCGGTGCTCTCGAAGTTCCCGATCCGGCGCTACGAGAACCGCGACGTCTCGATCACCGGCCCCGAGAAACGCGGCCTGCTGCACTGCGTGCTGCATGTTCCCGCGCGCGAACGGGATCTGCACGCGGTGTGCGTGCACCTCGGCCTGAAGGAAGCGCATCGCCGCCGCCAGCTCGAACTGCTGTGCCGGCTGGTGACCGACGAGGTGCCCGGCGACGCGCCGCTGGTCATCGCGGGCGACTTCAACGACTGGCGGGCCCGCGCGCATGCGGTGCTGCAGCGGTGCGCCGGTCTGCACGAAGTGTTCGCGCATGCCCACGGCCGCGCGGCGCGGACCTTTCCGGCGCGTTTCCCCGTGCTGCGGCTGGACCGCATCTACGTGCGCAACGCCGCGACGCACCGACCGGTGGCGCTGCCCGCGCGCCCCTGGACGCACCTGTCCGACCATGCGCCGCTGCTGGCCGAGCTGACGCTGTGAAGACACGCTGGGTCGGCGGCAACCGCTTCCGCCTGCTGGAGAACGGCGAGCAGTTCTATCCGGCCGTGTTCGAGGCGATCGCGCGCGCGCGTCGCGAAGTGCTGCTCGAAACCTTCATCCTTTTCGAGGACAAGGTCGGGCTCGCGCTGCGCGCGGCGCTGCTCGAGGCGGCCCGGCGCGGCGTGCGGATCGAGCTGACGATCGACGGCTGGGGATCGTGCGACCTCTCCAGGGAATTCGTCGACGGCCTGACGGCGGCCGGCGTGCGCGTCCATGTCTTCGAGCCGGCCACGCGGCGGTTCGGCGTGCGCCTGAACATGTTCCGGCGCATGCACCGCAAGATCGCGGTGATCGACGGCGAGCTCGCGTACATCGGCGGCATCAACTACTCGGCCGATCATCTGCTCGACTTCGGTCCGCGCGCCAAGCAGGACTACGCGGTGGAAGCGTGCGGGCCGATCGTCGGGGAGATCCACGCGTTCGCGCGGTCGGCCGTCCGCGACGCCCCGCAGCGCCGTCGGTTCGGATGGTGGCGCCCTGCGTCGCGTGCGCCGATGGGCGCCGCCGCTTCGGCGCAGCGTGCCGATACGGCGGGAACCGCCGAGGCACTGTTCGTCACGCGCGACAACCACGAGTGCCGTCGCGACATCGAGCACCAGTACCGGGTCGCGTTTCGCGCGGCGCGGCGCCGCATCGTGGTGGCGAACGCCTATTTCTTCCCGGGCTACCAGCTGCTGCGGGATCTGCGCCGCGCGGCACGCCGTGGCGTGTCGGTGCACCTGATCGTGCAGGGCGAACCGGACATGCCGATCGCCACGATCGCCGCCCGGCTGCTGTACGACCACCTGCTGCAGGCCGGCGTGCGCATCCACGAGTACTGCGACCGGCCGATGCACGGCAAGGTCGCGCTGGCCGACGACGACTGGGCCACGGTGGGCTCGAGCAACCTCGATCCGCTGAGCCTGGCGCTGAACCTGGAAGCGAACGTCGTGATCCGCGATCGCGCGTTCAACCGCTCGCTGCACGAGCGGCTCGACAGCCTGATGCGCGAGAGCTGCAAGGAAGTGCCGGCCACGCAGGCCGGCAGGAGCATCTGGTGGAAGGCGACGGTCGGCATGCTCGTCTTTCACTTCGTCCGCCGCTTTCCGCACTGGGCCGGGGCGCTGCCCGAGCACCGTCCGAAGATCGATTCGCTCGGACAGGCGCCGCTCGGCGACGCGGCGGCCACGCAGCCGGCGGCCGAGCCGCCGCGCTGACGGCGCACGGACGGATGGGCCGGACGGCACCTTCGGAGGCGCGCGGCCGGCGGTGGCGGCGCGCGCGCCCGCTGCTGTGGAGCGCCTTCTTCGCGCTCGTCGCCTGGCTGCTCGTCTCCCATGCGCGGCAGATCGACTGGCGGCAGGTCTTCGACGCCGTGCGCGGCATTCCGCCCGCGAGCCTCGCCATCGCCGCCCTGCTGGCCGCCGCGAGCCACGGGCTGTACAGCACCTTCGACCTGATCGGCCGGCGCTGGACCGGGCACGACCTGCCGGCTGTCCAGGTCGTGCCGGTGACCTTCGTCAGCTACGCCTTCAACCTGAACTTCGGCGCGCTGGTCGGCGGCCTGGGATTGCGCTACCGCCTGTATTCGCGGCTCGGCCTCGACGAAGCCACGATCGCACGCGTGCTCGGCCTGAGCCTCGCCACCAACTGGCTCGGCTACCTCGTGCTGGCCGGCATCGTGTTCGCCGCCGGCATCGTGGCGCCACCCGGCGAGTTCCGGCTCGGCGCGAGCGCGCTGCGCGCGCTGGGCATCGCGCTGCTCGCCGCAGCGGCGGCGTACGTCGCGCTGTGCGCGGGGTCGAAGCGGCGCGAATATGCTTTCCGCGGCCATTCGTTCACGCTGCCGCCGCCGCGCATGGCGCTCGCGCAGCTCGCATTGTCGACGCTGAACTGGCTGACGATCGCGGCGGTCATCCATACGCTGCTGCAGCACGTGCTGCCGTATCCGACCGTGCTGGGCGTGCTGCTGATGGCGGCCATCGCCGGCGTCGTGACGCATGTGCCGGCCGGCCTGGGCGTGATCGAGGCGGTGTTCATCGCGCTGCTGGGCAGCGCGGTGCCTCGCGGCGAACTGCTGGGCGCGCTGCTGGCCTATCGCGCGCTGTACTATCTCGCGCCGCTGGCCGTCGCCGTCGCGGTGTACCTGTGGTTCGAGGCGCGCGCCCGCGCGGCATCGCGCCGCGGCGGTCGCGCCGCGACCTGCCGCACGACGACCTGAGCGCGACCCTCGTGCGTGCGGCCATGCACATGCCGCACACGGGCCATCGCGCGCGCCGGCCGTTAAGATGGCGGTTTAGTCCGGATCCCTCCGCGCATGAGACTGCTCTCCTACCGCACGCACGATGGCGCCGCCCGCTTCGGCGCGCTCGCCGGCGACGGCGTGATCGACCTGTCGGCGCGCATGGGCGCGCGCTGCCCCGACCTGCTGCAGCTGCTGCGCACCGACGCGATCGACGAGGCGCGCCGGCTCGCCGCCGGCGCGGGCGCCGACCATGCGCTGACCGACATCGCGTTCGATCTGCCGGTCACGCGCCCTGCCCGCATCTTGTGCATCGGCGTGAACTACGCCGAGCGCAACGCGGAGTACCGCGACGGCGCGCAGGCGCCGGGCTATCCGAGCGTGTTCCCGCGCTTCGCCTCGTCGTTCGTGGGTCACGGCCAGCCGATCCTGCGCCCGCCCGAGTCGCCGCAGCTCGACTACGAGGGGGAGATCGCGATCGTGATCGGGCGCGGCGGACGGCGTATCGCCGAACGCGACGCCCTCGCCCACATCGCCGGCCTGACCTGCCTGAACGAGGGCACCATCCGCGACTGGGTGCGGCACGGCAAGTTCAACGTCACGCAGGGCAAGAACTGGGACGCCAGCGGCGCGATCGGGCCGTGGATCGCCACCGCCGACGAGTTCGACGGCTACGACGCGCTTAGCGTGACCACGCGCGTCAACGGCGAAGTGCGCCAGCACGACTCCACCGGCCGGCTGATGTTCCCGTTCGCGTATCTCATCCATTACGTGTCGACCTGGACCACGCTCGAGCCCGGCGACATCATCTCGACCGGCACGCCCACCGGGGCCGGGGCGCGCTTCGACCCGCCGCGTTTCCTGGTGCCCGGCGATGTGGTCGAAGTCGAAGTGCCCGGCATCGGCACGCTGCGCAACGTGATCGCCGACGAGGTACTGCCATGAAGATGACCCCTGCGCAGCATCGCCAGGCCGCGCTCGACCTGGCCACGGCCGAACGCGAGGCGAAGGCGATTCCGCAACTGGCCGGCACCTTCCCCGGCATGGACATCGACGACGCCTACGCGGTGCAGCGCGAAGCGATCGCGATGCGCCTGGCCGCGGGCGCGAAGCTGCGCGGCCACAAGGTGGGGCTCACCTCGAAGACGATGCAGCGCAGCGCCGGCATCGACGAGCCCGACTACGGGCACCTGCTCGACGACATGTTCTTGGCCGACGGCGACACGCTGCCGGCGGCGCGCTTCATCGTGCCGCGCATCGAAGTCGAGCTCGCGTTCGTGCTCGGGCGGCCGCTCGCCGGCCCGGACGTCACGCTGTTCGACGTGCTGCGCGCCACCGACTTCGTGGTGCCGGCGCTGGAGCTCATCGACGGGCGCAGCATGTATCCGCGCACCATCGTCGACAACGTCGCCGACAACGCCGCCTGCGGGGCGGTGATCCTCGGCAGCCACGCGTTCGGTCCGTCGGAGGTCGACCTGCGCTGGGTCGGCGCGATGCTGTACAAGAACGCGCAGGTCGAGGAGACCGGGCTGGCGGGCGGCGTGCTCGGCAACCCGGCGCTCGGCGTCGCGTGGCTGGCCAACCGGCTGGCGCGCTTCGACGCCGTGCTGCAGGCCGGGCACGTGGTGCTGGCGGGCTCGTTCACGCGACCGGTGCCGGTGGCCGCGGGCGATGCCATCCACGCCGATTTCGGTCGCTTCGGCTCGGTGGCCTGCCGCTTCGTGTAGCCGCGCCCGCCCGTTCTTCCCGCGCCCGTCCGCCTCACCTCGTTGCCCGGAGAACGCCTCCGATGGACCTGCCCGTCAACCAGTTCAAGCGCCGGCTGCGCGAAGCGCGGCCGCTGTTCGGCCTGTGGGTCGCGCTGGCCGACCCCTACGCGGCCGAGCTCGCGGCCGGCGTCGGCTACGACTGGCTGCTGCTCGACGGCGAACACGCGCCGAACGACCTGCGCTCGCTGCTCGCGCAGCTGCAGGCGGTGGCCGCCTACCGCTCGCATCCGGTGGTGCGGCCGGTGTCGGGCGACCCGAACCTGATCAAGCAGCTGCTCGACGTCGGCGCGCTGACCCTGCTGGTGCCGATGGTCGAAAGCGCCGAACAGGCGCGCGAGCTGGTGCGCGCCACCCGCTATCCGCCGGCCGGCATCCGCGGCGTCGGCAGCGCGCTCGCGCGCGCCTCGCGCTTCAACCTGGTGCCCGACTATCTCGCGCGCGCCGATGCCGAGATCTGCCTGCTGGTGCAGGTGGAAACGGTGCGCGGCCTGGCCAACCTCGACGCGATCGCGGCGGTCGACGGCGTGGACGGCGTGTTCATCGGACCGTCGGACCTCGCCGCCTCGATGGGCCACCTGGGCAACCCGGCGCACGAAACGGTGCAGGCGGCGATCCACGACGCGCTCCGGCGCATCGCCGCCAGCGGCAAGGCCGCGGGCATCCTCGCCACCGACGAGCGCTTCGCGCATCGCATGATCGCATCGGGCTGCCGCTTCGTCGCGATCGGCACCGACGTGTCGCTGCTGATGCGCGGCGCGCGCGCCCTGCTGCAGGGGTTCGCGGAACAGCGCGGCGCCGGGGATGCGGCCGGCACCGGCTCCGACGGCAGCGCCACCGGCTACTGACCCTTCCGGCCGGCCGGCACGCCGGCGGACCGGATGCCGCAGGATCAGTGATCGCGGATGTCGTCGATCTCGCGCACGCCGAACTCGTCGCTCTCGAGGAAAGCGACGATGCGCGCGGCCACCGCTTCGGGTGTCCCCAGCGCGCCGTCCGCCTTCAGCTTGCGGAAGCGTTCGATCGGCGGGAAATCGATCCGGTCGGCGGCGCGGATGGTCGCCTGCATGTCGGTGTCGATCACGCCGGGCGCGAGCGCGCACACGCGCGGGGCGTTGTCCTGGCCAGCATGCTCGGCGGCGATGCAGCGGGTGAACATGTCGAGCGCCGCCTTCGCGCTGCAGTAGGCCGACCAGCCCGATACCGGATGGCGCGCCGCGCCCGACGAGATGTTCAGGATCCGGCGCTCGGCGTCGTGCGCCTCGGTGGCCGCCAGGAACACCGACGCGAGCAGCATCGCCGCACCCAGGTTCACCTGCAGCGCGCGCGCCAGCGCCGCGGCCTGCAGCGACTCGATGCGGCAGATCGGTTCGACCACGCCGGCATTGTTCACCAGCACGAAGCGCGACACGCCCGTCGCCGAGCGCAGCGCCTCGCCCAGCGACTGCACCAGCGCGGCGGTCGCGGCGACGTCGCCCAGGTCGCACAGCCGGTGGTCGAGCGGCGCACCGCGCGCGCGCGCCTGCGCGGCCAGCGGCTCGTTGGCGGTGCGCGCGATGCACACCAGTCGTCGCGACGGCGCGAGCAGGCGTTCGGCCATTGCCGCACCCAGCCCGCGCGAGGCGCCGGTCAGGATGACGAATTCCATCGGTCGCTCCCCGTTGCGGTGCGCGGTGTCAGTAGCCGTGCTCGGCGCCGGGAAACGCGCGCGCCTTGACCGCGTCGCGATAGGCCTCGATCGCGCCGCGCACGCTGCCGGCACCCATCATGAAGTTGCGCACGAAGCGCGGCTTGCGTCCCGGGAACACGTCGAGCATGTCGTGCAGCACCAGCACCTGGCCCGAGCAGGCGGAGCCGGCGCCAATGCCGATGGTGGGAATCGCGAGCTGCTGCGTGACCTCGGCGGCCAGCGCCGCGGGCACCATCTCGAGCACCAGCATCGTCGCGCCCGCCTGCTGCAGCGCCAGCGCGTCGGCAAGCAGGCGCGCGGCCGCCTCGGGCGTGCGGCCCTGCACGCGATAGCCGCCCAGCGCGTACACCGACTGCGGCGTCAGTCCCAGGTGCGCGCACACCGGGATGCCGGCGCGCACCAGCAGCTGCACCGTGGGGGCGAGCCAGTCGCCGCCCTCCACCTTGATCATCTTCGCGCCCGCCTGCATCAGCCGCACGGCGTTGGCGAACGCGTCCCCGGGGCCGGTCTGGTAGGTGCCGAACGGCATGTCGGCGATGATCCACGCATGGCGGGCGCCGCGCGCCACGCAGCGCACGTGGTAGGCCACCTCGTCCAGCGTGACCGGCAGCGTGGAGTCGTGGCCCTGCACCACCATGCCGAGCGAATCGCCGATCAGCAGGCATTCGATGCCGACGTCATCGAGCAGCGCCGCGTAGCTCGCGTCGTAGCAGGTGAGCATCGTGATCGGCTCGCCGCGCTCGCGCAGTTCGGCCAGCCGGGCCTGCGTGACGGGCTTGCGCCCGGGCGTGGTGCCGGCCGGGTCGACGGGGTGGGTGCTCATCGTGGTCGGGTCTCTCGAACGATCCGGAACCGCGGCGCGGTCGGGGGAAGATCAGACGGCGTAGGAGCGCACGCGCACCGACATCTCCTGCAGCGCGCGCACGCCGCTGGCCTCGGCGCGCTGGCACCACTGCTGCAGGTGGGCGACCAGCTGCTCGCGGCTCAGGTTGGAGCGCTCCCACACGGCGGCGAGCTCGTTGCGCATCTCGACCAGCTTGCGCAGGCGCTCGCTGGCCGCGAAGATCTCCGCCAGCCGCGCCTTGTGGTGCTCGCTCCAGCGCGACGCATCGAGCGGCAGCCAGCGCCGCGCCGACGCGACGAGCCGGCCCTCGGGCCGCTCGAGCCGCGCCAGGCGCCGCGCCTCCTCGGCACAGGCGCGCCTGAGCGAGCGCGCATAGCGCGCCATCACGTCGTAGCGGTGCAGGATCACCGCCTGCAGCGTGTCGAAGTCGATGGCCGGCCGGGCGGCGCCGAACTTCGGCCTGGGCGCGACGCGCCGCACCCGTGCCAGCCCGAGCATCGACAGCAGGCGGATGTACAGCCAGCCGATGTCGAACTCGTACCACTTGCTCGACAGCTTGGCCGACGAGCCGTAGGCGTGGTGGTTGTTGTGCAGTTCCTCGCCGCCGATCAGGATGCCCCAGGGGAGGATGTTGGTGCTGGCATCCTCGGTCTGGAAGTTGCGGTAACCGGAGTGATGGCCCAGGCCGTTGATCACGCCGGCAGCGAACAGGGGAATCCAGGCCATCTGCACCGCCCAGATGGTCAGGCCGATCGCGCCGAACAGCGCCACGCTGATCGCCAGCGTCAGGTAGACGCCCAGCATGGTGTGGCGCGCGTACAGCCTGCGCTCGAGCCAGTCGTCAGGCGTGCCATGGCCATACTTGCGCACCGTCTCGGGGTTGGCCGCCTCGGCCCGGTACAGCTCGGTGCCTTCCAGCAGCACCGTGCGCAGGCCCCGCTGCACCGGGCTGTGCGGGTCCTCGGCGGTTTCGCATTTCGCGTGATGCTTGCGATGCACGGCCGCCCACTCGCGCGTGACCATGCCGGTGGTGAGCCACAGCCAGAAGCGGAAGAAATGCGACACGGCCGGATGCAGGTCGAGCGCGCGATGCGCCTGGCAGCGATGCAGGAACAGCGTGACCGCGACGATCGTGACGTGCGTGATTGCCAGCGTGTAGACGACGATCTGCCACCAGGCGGCGTCGAGCAGGCCGCGGTCGAGGAAGGCCAGCAGCGAATCGGACAACGAGGACAAGGGGCGGCTCTCCGGAGGGTCCGGTCGATTCTACCCTCGGCCGCGGCCGGCGAAGGCGCTCGCGACGCTGCCGCCGGCGCAGGGGGTCGCCAAGCCGCCACCGGTGCAGGCGCTCGCAAAGCCGGTGCAGGCGCTAGCGGGGCCGCTCCCAGCGCACCGCGAAGAAGCCGTCGCAGTCGTCACGATGCGGCAGCAGGCACAGCAGCCCGTCGGTGGTGGCTTGCGGGTGCAGCTGCGCCCCCTGGCCCTGCAGCACCTCTGCGGCTGGCCGGCGCAGCCAGTGCGGATGGCGTGCCTCGAACCAGGCGGCCTGCTGCGCGTTCTCCTCCCCGAGCAGGCTGCAGGTGGCATAGACCAGGCAGCCACCCGGACGCACCAGTTGCGCCGCGGCCTCGATGAGGCTGCGTTGGGCGGCGGCCAGCCGGGCGACGTCGGCGGGCGTGGTGCGCCACTTCAGGTCGGGATTGCGCCGCAGCGTGCCGGTGCCGCTGCACGGCGCGTCGACCAGCACCGCGTCGGCGCGCGCCTGCAGGCGCTGCAGACGCGCATCGCGCTCGTCGGCCAACGCCATCGGCTGCACGTTGGTCGCACCGCACCGCTCGAGCCGCCGGCGCATGCGCAGCAGGCGCGGCGCCGACACGTCGCAGGCGTACACCTGGCCGGTCGAGCGCATCGCCGCGGCCAGCGCCAGCGTCTTGCCGCCGGCGCCGGCGCACAGGTCCACCACGGTCTGGCCGCGGCGCGGCGCCACCAGCATCGCCAGCAGCTGGCTGCCCGCGTCCTGCACTTCGAACCAGCCCGCCTCGAACGCAGCGCTGCGCTCGAGCGCCGGCTTGCCGCTCACGCGCAGCGCGCCGGGCACCTGCGGCAAGGCGTGCGCCTCGATGCCGGCCGCGGCGAGCGAAGCCTGCACCGCCGCGACGTCGGACTTCAGCGTGTTCACGCGCAGGTCGAGCGGCGCGCTCTCGAGCAGCGCCCGCGCCAGCGCTTCGGCCTGCGCGGGGCCATGGCTCGCCAGCAGCGCGTCGGCGAGCCAGTCGGGCAGGCTGCAGCGGATCGCGAACGGCAGCGCCGCGATCGCCGCGCCGCGCGCCGCGGCGAGCGTGCCGTCGCGCCGCGCCATCGACAGCGCGAGCAAGCGCTCCTCGATCGGCCCGTCCGTGCCCTGCGCGAGGTGCGCGTACAGGCGCCGATGGCGCAGCACATCGAACACCGCCTCGGCGATC
>JAHDYE010000089.1 GCA_023383035.1 Burkholderiaceae bacterium
AGGGCATGCAGTTCGACCGCGGCTACCTGTCGCCGTACTTCATCAACAACCCCGACAAGCAGGTCGCGATCGTCGAAGAGCCGTTCGTGCTGCTGCACGACAAGAAGGTCAGCAACATCCGTGACCTGCTGCCGGTGCTCGAGCAGGTCGCCAAGGCCGGCAAGCCGCTGCTGATCATCGCCGAGGAAGTCGAGGGCGAGGCGCTGGCCACGCTGGTGGTGAACAACATCCGCGGCATCCTGAAGACCGTCGCGGTCAAGGCGCCGGGCTTCGGCGATCGTCGCAAGGCGATGCTCGAGGACATGGCGATCCTGACCGGCGGCACCGTGATCTCGGAAGAGACCGGCATGACGCTCGAGAAGGCGACCCTCGCCGACCTGGGCCGCGCCAAGCGCGTCGAGGTGGGCAAGGAGAACACCACGATCATCGACGGCGCCGGCGACTCCAAGACCATCGAGGCCCGCGTCAAGGCGATCCGCGCGCAGATCGAGGAAGCCACCCGCGTCGGTGCCGCCACCGAAGTCGAGATGAAGGAGAAGAAGGCGCGCGTCGAGGACGCGCTGCACGCGACCCGCGCCGCGGTCGAGGAAGGCATCGTGGCCGGCGGCGGCGTGGCGCTGCTGCGCGCCCGCGCAAGCATCAAGGTCAAGGGCGACAACAGCGACCAGGACGCCGGCGTGAAGATCGTGATGCGTGCGGTCGAGGAGCCGCTGCGTCAGATCGTCAACAACGCCGGTGAAGAGCCGAGCGTGGTGGTGGCCAAGGTGCTCGAGGGCAAGGGCAACTACGGCTACAACGCGGCCAACGGCAACTACGGCGACATGCTCGACATGGGCGTGGTCGACCCCACCAAGGTCACGCGCACCGCGCTGCAGAACGCCGCGTCGGTCGCCGGGCTGATGCTGACTACCGAGGCGATGGTCGCCGAGGCGCCGGAAGACAAGCCGGCCCCCGGCGGCATGCCCCCGGGAATGGGCGGCATGGGTGGCATGGGCGGCATGGACATGTAAGTCCACGGTGACGGCCCGTCGGGCCGTCCCGCCTTGCCGCAGTGAAAAGGCCCGCTTCGCGCGGGCCTTTTCTTTCGTGCGGCTCAGCGCGGCGCCGATTCGGCGACGTAGATCTCCACGCGACGATTCTGCGCCCGGCCGGCCGCGGAACCGTTGTCGGCGATCGGTTCGCGCGATCCGCGGCCGTCGATCGCGATGCGCCCGGCCTCCACGCCACGCGCGGCCAGGTACTGGCGGGTGCTCGCGGCGCGGTTGATCGACAGCGGATCGTTGATGGCGTCGGTACCGGTGCTGTCGGTATGGCCGATGATCCGCACCGTCGTGGCCGGGTTCTGCTGCAGCGTCTGCGCGAACCGGTCGAGCACCGGCGCCAGGTTCGGCTTGATGTCGGCGCGACCGGTATCGAACGACACGTCGCTCGGCACGTTCAGCTTCAGCTGGTTGTCGGCGGTCTGCGTCACGCCCACCCCGGTTCCCTGCGTGGCCTGTTCCATCGCGCGCTTCTGGTCCTCCATGCGCTTGGACCAGACATAGGTGCCGATGCCGCCGGCGGCTGCGCCGAGCACCGCGCCGGTACGCGTGGCCCCGCCGCTGCCGCCGAAGATGCTTCCGAGCGCCGCCCCCGCCGCCGCGCCGACGCCGGTTCCCACCGCCGTACGCTGCTGGGTTTCGGTCATGTTCGCGCAGCCGGCCAGCGCGGTTGCCGCCAGCGCTACCACCAGCAGTTTGTTCTTGGTTGCCATGATTCACCTCGTCTACGAGTAAACCGGAGCCCGCCGACGCGCCGTCGCCTCGCCGGAATCCGCCTCATCAATCGTACTCGACCCGGCGCGGCGACCACCCTCGGACCGGCACCGTCAGCCCCGCGCCGCGGCGGCGATCCGACGAACGTTACAATGCGCCGACGGAGGGTCAGGAATGAACGTCGTGCATGTGCCGGGGCTGCCCGAGGCGTCGCAGGCCGGATCGGGTCTCGATCCGTACCTCTCGCCAAGCTGGTTTCTGGATTACGAGTCCCCGCGCGTGCAGCGCTTCGTGCGCGAGGCGATCGGCGACGCGACCGATGCGCGCGCGCGCGCCGTGCGCCTGTTCTACGCGGTGCGCGACCGCATCCGCTACGACCCGTACCGCATCAGCTACGAAGCCGAGGCCTATCGCGCCAGCCAGGTGATCGAGGACGGCTACGGGTGGTGCGTGTCGAAGGCGGGCCTGCTGGCCGCCTGCGCGCGCGCAGTGGGCATCGCGTCGGCGATCGGGCTGGCCGACGTGGTCAACCACCTGAACACCGAGAAGCTGCGCGCGCGCATGGGCGGCGTCGACATCTTCTACGACCACGGCTACGCGGCGCTGCTGCTCGATGGCCGCTGGGTCAAGGCGGTGCCGGCTTTCAACATCGAGCTGTGCGAGCGCTTCGGCGTACGGCCCACCGATTTCGACGGCCGCGAAGATGCGCTGTACCAGGAGCACGATGCGCACGGCCGCCTGCACATGCAATACCTGGCCGACCACGGCACCTGGTCCGACCTGCCGCTGCAGCAGGTGCGCGACGACATGCTGCGTCACTATCCGGGCAGCGCTTTCTCGGCAGGCGCCGATTCGGCCGTGGTGTCGACGCAAGACCGGTTCGAGGACGAGACGCCGCTGCAGGGCTGACGACGTCGCTGCAGAGCTGGCGCGCCATGCGCCTCGGCACGACGCAGGACGATAACCGATCCGCCGCTTCGATCTTCCGATTGACTTCGATCTTATCGTCAGTATACTAACTATCTACTGCGATCGGACCAGAGTGCGGCAGGGAGGAGTGGACATGGGCCTGGAGTTCATCGAGGGCAACGAGGCGATTGCACGAGGGGCATTGAAGGCCGGTTGCACGTTCTTCGCCGGCTACCCGATCACGCCGGCGTCCACCATCCTCCAGCACATGATCGAGATGCTTCCCGCGCAAGGAGGCATCGCGATCCAGGCCGAGGACGAGATCGCTTCGATCGGCTTCTGTATCGGCGCCTCGATGGCCGGCAGCCGGGCGATGACGGCGACCAGCGGACCTGGCATCAGCCTGTACAGCGAGAATATCGGCCTCGCGATGATCGGCGAGACGC
Source organism: Burkholderiaceae bacterium (assembly GCA_023383035.1). Lineage (GTDB taxonomy): Bacteria > Pseudomonadota > Gammaproteobacteria > Burkholderiales > Burkholderiaceae_E > Zeimonas. Next base: position 3,110 of record JAHDYE010000089.1, read on the forward strand.
CGCTCGTCATCGTCAACGTGCAGCGCCAAGGCCCCGCAACCGGGTCGGCGACCAAAGGGGCCGACGGCGACGTCTGCTTCACCCGCTGGGTCACGTCCGGGGGCCTGCCGATCATTGCGCTATGCCCGGCGACGGTCGCCGAAGCCTACGCGCTGACGATCCACGCATTCAATTTCGCCGAACGGTATCGCACGCCGGTCTTCCTGCTCTCGAACAAGGAGATCAGCATGACGCGCGAGGCGGTCGATCTCGATCTCGTCACGGTACCGCCGCCGGTCGAACGGCGTCGCCCGGAGAACGGCGCGTGGAGCCTGCCGCATCAGTTCGATCGGCCCGAGGAAATACCTCCCTTCGTGGAATTCGGCGGTGAGCATGTCACGCGTTTCACGACCTCGACCCATGACAAGGGCGCGGTCCTGACCGCCGATCCGGAACTCACGCAGGAGATGATCGACCATTACATCGCCAAGATCGAGGCCGCGGCCGACGACATTGCATTGTTCCGGCACGACCCCCAGGATGGCGCCGAGACCCTGGTGATCAGCTACGGCGTGACTTCGCGCGCCGCGGGTCTCGCCGTACGCAAGGCACGCTCGGGCGGCGCGAAGGTCGCCTCGCTGGTGTTGCAGACGCTGTATCCGGTTCCCGAGAAGGCGATCCGTGCCGCGATGCGGGGCATGCGCCGCATCGTGGTTCCCGAGATGAACATGGGCCAGTACCGCTTCGAGATCGAGCGGCTGGCCCCGAAGAGCGCCGAGGTGATCGGCGTGAACAAGATGGACACCACCCTGCTGTCGCCGACCGAGATCCTGCGCGAAGGAACGCTCGCATGAACGCGCCCGAAGTCGTGTCGTACATGCCCCGGGAAGCCGGGCCGCTACCGTTCTGTCCCGGCTGCGGCCACGAGCGTCTGCTCAAGGAACTGGACCGCGCGCTGGTGCGCCTGCAGGTCGATCCGAGCAAGACGGTCATCGTCACCGACATCGGCTGCATCGGCCTGTCGGATCGTTACTTCTCGACCAGCGGCTTTCACGGCCTGCACGGCCGCTCACTCACCTATGCGACGGGACTGAAGCTGGCACGGCCCGAATTGACCGTGATCGCGCTGATCGGCGACGGCGGTTGCGGAATCGGCGGAGCGCACCTGCTGAATGCGGCCCGCCGCAATCTCGACCTCACGCTCATCATCGCCAACAACTTCAACTACGGCATGACCGGCGGGCAGCATTCGGTGACCACGCCGATCGGCGGCGTCACCGCAACGACCGCGGGCGGCAACCTCGAGGGACCCATGGACATCTGTGCGACGCTCGCCGGAGCGGGCGCCACGTGGGTCTATCGCGGCATGACGCACGACGCCGATCTCGCCGAGCGCATCGCGCAGGGCGTGCGTCACCCCGGTTTCTCGGTGCTCGACGTCTGGGAGTTGTGCACGGCGTACTACACGCCTCGCAACGACATGAACAAGCGCGAGCTGATCAACCTGGTCCAAACCACCGGCATGGCGACCGGCCTGCTGGTGGAGCGCGAACGCCCCGAATTCGGCGCTGCTTGTCGCGCCAACGGCGCAGCGAAGGCGAAGGCCCCGCGCAGCATCGTGATGGAGCGCGCCTTCGCGCATGCGCTCGATCGCCAGGTCGGCATCGTGATCGCCGGCAGCGCCGGGCAGAAGGTCAAATCGGCCGCGACGATCCTCGGACGTGCCGGCATCCTGTGCGGACTGGACGCCACGCAGAAGGACGACTACCCCATCACCATCATGACCGGCCACTCGCTGTCGGAGATCAATTTCTCGCCCGAACGCATCGAGTACACGGCCATCGATTCGCCCGACTGGTTCGCCGTGGTGTCCATCGACGGCCTGAAGAAGACCCGCAAGTGGATCGGGCGACTGCCCGAAACCTGCACGCTCCTGATCGACGAGACGCTGGAGGCGCCGCCGACCGCGGCGCGCGTGCTCGCGCTTCCGCTGCTCAAGGCGGCAAAGGAGGTGGGTCGCTTCTCGTCGAGCGTGATCGCGATGGCCGCGATCCTGGCCAGATCACGCATCTTTCCGCTCGCCGCATTCGAGGAAGCGATCTCGCGCTACCAGTCGGCCGGCGTGGCGGAGATGAACCTGAAGGCCGTGCGCAAGGGCGCGGAACTGGTCGCCTGACCCCCGGATTCGGCGCGCGCAAGCAAATCGACAATACGGAAGACATCCAGAATGTCCCATTCTCCCACCCTCGCCCTGCACCAGGTGAGCCGCGATGGCCAACTGGAGCGCCCGTTCGCGCTCGCCCGCGCGGTGATCGCCGGCTGGACCTCGCGCGACCTCGATGCGATGGAGAAGCACATCCGCGAACTCGAGGAAATCGGCGTGCCCCGACCGGCGAGCACGCCCATTTACTACCGGGTCGGCGCTTCCCGGATCACCACCGCCGACCGGATCGAGGCTGCCGGCGGCGAGTCCAGCGGCGAGGTCGAGTTCGTGATGTTCAATCTCGACGGCGAGCTGTGGATCGGGGTCGGCTCCGACCACACCGACCGCAAGGTCGAGACCTACAACATCACGGTTTCGAAGCAGATGTGCGACAAGCCGGTCGCCGCCACCGTGTGGCCCTGGGAAGAGGTGGCCGGGCACTGGGAAAGCCTGACGCTGCGCTCACACATCGTGATCGACGGCAGACGCGAGCTCTACCAGGAAGGCAGCGTTGCGGCGATGCGTGCGCCGCTCGATCTGATCGAGCGCTACACGGCCAGCGGAGGCGTCTGGGGACCTGGCACCGTGATGTTCGGCGGCACGCTCGCGGCCCGCGGCGGAATCCGGCCCGCCGATCGCTTCGAGTTCGAGCTCGTCGACGGGAAACTGAATCGCCGCATCGGCCACGCCTACGACGTGCACTGCCTGCCGATCGCAGGCTGAGAAGGTCGATCCCGGGCGTGCCGCCGCAGACCTTGCCGGCGCTCCCGGCACGCGCCTTCGTCTTCTGGGCATACACAGCGGCATTTTTCCTCAGTTGCGTGCTCAGGAGCGCGAATGCCTCGCTCGACGAAGTAATGCGGCAGACGTTCTCGCTCGGCGAGGCAGCAGTCGGCCTGCTGAGCAGCCTGTTCTTCCTTGCCTTCGCTGCCACCCAACTGCCGCTGGGCTACCTGATCGACCGCATCGGGCCTCGTCGCGCACAGCTCGCCGTGCTGCCGCTGGCGATGGCCGGTCTCGTGGTGAGTGCCCTGGCTTCCGGGTTCTTCGCGCTTGCCGCCGGACGCATCCTGCTCGGCGTCGGGTTCGCCATCTCGCTGATGGCCTCGCTATGCGCCAATCGCGCGTGGTTTCCGCTTACCTCGCTGGCGGCCGTCAACGGCGCGGCCATGGGGATCGGCTCCTCGGGAGCGGCGTTCGCCGGCGCCCCGCTCGCCGGACTCGCTTTCGCCCTGAGCTGGAGCGGATTGCACCTGTCGATGGCCGTTGCCACGGCACTGGTGTTCCTGTTGATCTTCTCCCTTCCGCACGACGCACCGGCAGTCGCGCCGGCCGATACGCAGCCGGCGCGACTGCCGCAAGTGCTGCGACATCCCGTCTTCCTGCGACTCGTTCCGCTGGCGGCCATGGCGCAAGGCAGCTACCTGGCGTATCTCGGGTACTGGATCCATCCGTGGCTGCGTAACGTCGCCGGGTTCGACGCGGGCCGCGCAAGCCTCGGGCTGAGCCTGGCCGCGCTGACGATGGTTGCCGGGTATCTGCTCACCGGCTGGATCCTGCGCTTGCTCATGCGACGCGGGTGGTCGCTCGAAGGCAGCTCGATCCTCGGCATGGTCGCGTTCGCCGCCTGCGGGTTCGCTCTCGCGCTGCTGCCCGCCGCGCTGGCTCTGCCGCTTTGGCTGGCCTACGGCTTCGCCGGCGCGCTCAACGTCGTGGCCTTCTCCGTGTTGTCGGCATCGCTGCCGCTGGCCACTCAGGGCACCGCGGTCACCCTGATGAACCTTCTGATCTTCGCCGTCGGCTTCGCCGTCCAGGCCACGCTCGGCTTCGGCATCGAGTCGATGAAGGCGGCGGGCATCGCTCCGGCAACGGCGCATCGAATCGGGCTGTTGATAACCAGCACCACGCTGGTTGCGCTCGCGGGGCGATGGCGGCGCCTGCACGGCCCCGCCCGTTCACATGCAGGGGGCGGTCACTGAGGCCAAGGGCGGGGGGGTCACTGAGGCCGCGACGAACGGCCGGCAAGCAGGCTTTCGACGGCAGACGCAATGGCGAGCAGGCGCCTGTCCTCGCCCGTGCCCGCGATCAGCATCAGGCCGACCGGTGCCTCGCCCGGGAGGTGGCAGGGCAGCGAGATCGCGCAACCGTCGAGAAAATTAACCAGCGCCGGATTGCGCAGCAGGAACAGGTTGGTGCGATTGGCCGCCTCGACGTCGGCAAGCTCCGCACAGCGGGGAGCGACGATCGGCACGGTCGGCGCGAGCAGCACGTCGACGGCGGCGGTTCGGGACCGAACCGCCTGCTGGATGCGCCGGCGCGACTCGATCGTATCGATGTAGTCGGCGGCGCTCTGCGAGCGACCCGCTTCGAAACGCTGCAGGACCCATGGGTCGTAGAGATGCGACTTCGACTCGAGCAGCGTCCTGTGCCAGGCGTACGCCTCGGCGCCGACCAGCCCGCCGCGGGCGTTGATTCGCGGGATCTCGTCGAGCACGTCGAGCCCGATCTCCATGATGCGCGCGCCAGCGGCCGACAGCCGGCCGAGCGAGCGCTCCCACGCCGCCGCGACCGTATCGTCGATGCCGTTCATCGCATAGCGCCCGACGAGTCCGACGCGCAACCCGGCGACGGCGAGTGCGGCCGGCTTTTCGATGGGCTCGCCGGCCACGATCGAATCGAGGATCGCGCAGCACGACACGCTCGCTGCCAGCGGCCCGACGGAATCGAGACTGGTCGACAGCGGGACGACGCCGTCACGCGGCACCCGTGCCGCCGTCGGCTTGAACCCGGTCACGCCGCTCAACGCCGCAGGGATCCGGCAGGAGCCTCCCGTGTCGGTACCCAAAGCTGCGACCGCCATCGCGTCTGCCACGGCGACCGCCGCACCCGAGGACGATCCTCCCGGAATCCGCCGCTCGTCGCGTCGCCAGGGATTGGCCGGCGTACCGAAATGGTGATTCATGCCGAGGCCGGAGTACGCGAACTCGGTCATGTTGTTGCGCCCGACGATCACGAAGCCGCACGCGCGCAGCCGTGCGATGGCTGCCGCGTCGCACTCCGCCGGTGGGCGGTCGGCTAATACGCGCGAACCGGCCGTCGTCGGCTGGCCCGCGACGTCGAACAGATCCTTCACCGCGATAGGCACACCGGCAAATCGCCCCGGCTGTGTGCCGGCCTTGCGCATCCGGTCGATGGCATCGGCCGTCGCCCGCGCCTGCTGCGCGTCGATCCGCGTGAAGGCGCGCGCACCCTCGCCGGCCGGGTCCATGGCCCGCTCGAGGCAGGCCTCGACAAGCTCCCGGCTCGTGATCTCGCCGGCGGCCAGCGCTTGCGCCGCGCCGGCGAGCGTACGGCGCATCGTTGCCGGGTGTTCAGCCACGAGCCGCCTGCCGCTCACTGCGGGTCGTAGTAGTGAGTCTCGACCAGCAGGCAGCCGCCTTCGGAGCGGAACGGCCCGTGCCAGACACCCGGCGGGCGCACGCAGTAGGTATTCTCGACGAACTTCTCGCCGCCCTTGCCGTTCTTGTCGTTGCCGACCCAGAGGTCGCCGCGCACGACGAACACTTCTTCCCAGTGGTCGTGGATGAAGGGCTCGGTGGTATACGCGCCCGGCAGGAACCTGAGCAGCCGGGTATGCCCCCCTTTCTTGTTCTGCAGGTCGAGCGTGCCGGACAGAATCTTCTGCTGGACACCGGGCGGATAACCCTTGGGGCTCTCCCATCCCGATTCGATATCGACCTGGTAGAACTCGCGATGCTGCTTGTTGACTGCCATGACCCCTCCGATGGGCATTGAAGAAAGGAAGCGCGCCGGCCGCGCCATCACGCGGCCAACCGGACGATCACGCCTTGGCCTTCGAAAGCGTCAGCTTGCGATCGAAGCCCTTGCTGAACTTGCCGGTCTCGAACACCTGCTCCCCGATGCTGAAGAACCCGCCCGAGGCACGCTGCTCCTCGCTGGTCCGGTGCATGAACATCGAGTCGAACGGGCAGGTCTGGGTGCACAGCTCGCAGCCGATGCAGTTGCCGAGCAGGTGTCCCACCTGCCCCTCGCCCTGGAAGAGCGAATCGTAGAAGCAGGTCTGGATGCAGATGGTACAGCTCGGGTTCTTGCAGGTGTCGTGGTTGACCTCACTGTGCATGCGCGCCTTGCGAAACTGCTCGCCATAGTCCTTCACGGAACGCCGGGATGCGATGCCGCGCATCGACTCGATGTTCGCGTAGCCGTGGCTGTCCATGAACTCGGCGAGCCCGTCGACGATCTTCGGAAGGAACTTGATCCCCTTGAGCATCAGCACGGACCCCACCTGCACCAGGCCGGCCCCCGTCATGATGAACTCGACGACGTCACGATGATCGTAGATGCCGTTCGATCCGGTGATCGGCATGCCGAGCTCGGTGTGGATGCGATGCACCCAGCGCAGCGACAGCGGCTTGGCCCACACGCCGCCGATGCCGGCGGGTCCACCCAGGCGCGGCTCTCCCGTTTCGATGTCGACCGAAAAGCCGGTGTAGCGATTGGTGGCCGTGACGGCGGCCGCACCCGCCTCCTTGACGGCACGCGCAACTTCGAGCACGCGTGACTGGTCGGGCGTGAGCTTGATCACCACCGGTATCTTCACCGCCTCGCACACGCGGCGCGTGACTTCGGCGGCCACCTGCGGCTCCTGCCCGATCATGCTGCCGCCGTGCACGCCGGGCATCATCGCCGGATGCGGACAGCCGAAATTGAGCTCGACCATCGGCAGGCCGCAGTCCTCGATGGTGCGGCAGATGTCGACCCAGCTCTGCATCGTCTTGCCGCCGGCGCTGCCGATCAGGTGCGAACCGCGCTCCTCGGCATAGCGGTTCAGCTCCTTCAGGTAGGGGATCCAGTCGCGGTACGCCATCGACGAGTAGCCGGAGCGACTGAAGAACACGAAGTTCTTGTTGACCTTGCCCCTGATCGGCTCATTCTTCTCGTTGAGGATCGCGTACTTCGAATTCTGCGTCAGGCGCGCCATGTCCTCGATGTCGGTCAGCGTCTTGATGATCATGCCGCCGGCGCCGGCATCGACGCATTCCCGGATGACCTCGGGGCTGTTGGTCGTCTCTATCGACGCGATCACCACCGGGTTCTTGAACTTGATGCCACAGAATTCAACGGATAAATCAGCCACGACTGAACTCTCTCGCTGGTTGATGGCGGCAATCCCGCCCTGGCCTGCGGCACCGATGGCCGATCGGGCCACGTTCCGCAGGATTGACTGTCAGTGTACTAACTGTCCGATCGAAGGTCAATGATCCTGCCCATCGATCCGTTACCGTCTTTCCACGGGTCCGACGACGTCCGGCGGCCGGAGGAATCGATACTGTCAGTATACGTATGATATGCATCGAATCTGACCGTGCCCGAACCGCTCTACTGGCTCATCTTCGACGGCAGCCAGGTGACGATCCCCGGCATCCAGTAGATCAGCCCCACCATCAGCAGCAGGATCAGGAAGAAGGGAAAGGCCACCCTGGCAACGAAACCGATGTCGCGCCGCGTCATGCTCTGGAGCACGAACAGGTTGAACCCGACCGGCGGGGTCACCTGCGCCATCTCGACCACGAGGACGATGTAGATCCCGAACCACAGCAGGTCGAACCCGGCAGCGCCCACCACCGGCAGCAGCACTGCCATCGTGAGCAGCACCATGGAGATGCCGTCGAGCATGCAGCCGAGGACGACGTACAGCACGGTCAGGGCGAGAAGCAACTGCCACTGCGCCAGGCCGAGGCCGCCCACCCACTCCGCCAGGCTGCGCGGAATTCCCGTGAAGCCCATCGCGATGGTGAGGAACGACGATCCGGCGAGGATCAGCATGATCATGGTCGTCGTCTTCATGGCGCCCATGATCGTCGCGACGAATGTGCGCCAGCCGAACCCTCCCTGAAGGATCGACAGCACCAACGCGCCCAGCACGCCGAGCGCAGCCGATTCGGTGGCGGTCGCGAAGCCCACGTAGATCGAACCGAGCACCGCGGCGATCAGGCCGACGGCGGGTAGCAGGCCCGAGCTCGCGCGCAGCTTCTGCCACAGATCGAGGCGAAGGTCGTTGCGCGGAACCCGGTCGGCGTGCAGCAACGACCAGCCGCCGACGTAGACCATGAACAGGGCAGCCAGCAGCAAGCCCGGCACGATTCCGGCGATGAACAGCTTGTTGATCGATACGTCGGCAGTCGCACCGTAGACGATCATGATGATCGATGGCGGAATCAGCAGTCCGAGGGTGCCCGATCCGGCAAGCGAGCCGATCACCATCTCCGGCGGATAGCCGCGTCGTTCGAGCTCGGGCAACGTGATCTTGCCGATCGTCGCGCAGGTCGCCGCGGACGACCCCGAGATCGCCGCGAAGATCGCCGAACCGACGACATTGACCTGCATCAGGCGACCGGGCAGCGAAGCCATCCAGGGCGCCAGCCCCTTGAACATGTACTCGGAGATCTTCGAGCGGAACAGGATCTCGCCCATCCAGATGAACAGCGGCAATGAGGTCAGCGTCCAGCTCGAAAGCGAGCCGAAGATCGTGGTGGCCATCGCCTCGCCCGGCATGCGCGTCGAGAACAGCAGCGTGGCCACCAGCGACACCCCGATGAGCGCCACCCCGATCCAGATTCCGAGCCCGAGCAGCAGGAACATCGATCCCACGATCACGATCGTCATCACGACACTCGACATCTCAGCGGTCGGCACGATGACCTCCCTCGCCCTGCATCGGCAGCTCGATGCCGCCGCCGCGCCATACGCGCACCGCACGCTGAATGACGGCAACGACGAACACGATGGCGCCGACTGCCATCGCCGCCTGCGGAATCCACAACGGCAACGGGATCTGGCCCGCGCTGCGTTCGTCGAACAGCCAGGTCTGCCAGGCCATCTTCGTCACGTGCCAGCCGAGAAACGCGGCCAGAACGACCGCGATCGATACCGCGACGCGATCGATGATCCGCCGCGTGACGGGACCGACCCGATCGCTGACCAGCGTGACGCGGATGTGTTCGTTCGCATCGAGGGTGTAGGCAAGCGCGAGGAACGCCGATGCCGCCATGCAGTAGCCGGCGAACTCGTCCGCGGAGCGGGGGATGTACGGCAGGAACTGCCCGCCGAGCTGGTAAAGCACCAGCACCTCGATGCCCACGAAGGCCAGCGCGCCCAACGCCGCCGTGCCCAGATAGATACCTTTCAGGGTCCGGCGCACACGCGCCGTCCCGCTGCCAAGCGCAGCCGTCATGTCGTCACCTCGCGAACGCGGCACGCACCGCCGCCGTGCCCGGGGGGTGCCGCAGGGCACACCCGGGCCGGCCGTGCGCGCCGACGACTACTGCTTGCGGTACGCGTCGACGACCGCCTTGCCGTCGGCACCCGCTCCGGTCAGCCACTCGTCGACCATCTTACGCCCGAGTTCGTTCAATTCTGCCACCAACTTCGCAGCGGGGGCCTGCACGCTCATGCCATTGGCAGCGAGCGTCTTCTTGGTGGCCTCGGCGACCTCCCCGCTCGCGGCCCAGCCGACCTCCTCGGCCTTCTTCGCCTCGGCGAGCAGCGCAGCCTGCACCTTGCCGTCGAGCGAATCGAATGCTGCCTTGTTGGCGATCACCATGTTCTTGGGAAGCCACGCCTGGACGTCGTAGAAATACTTGAGCGACTCCCAGGCCTTGTAGTCGACGCCGGATTGCGCGGACGAGATCAGCGAGTTGATCTTTCCGGTGGCCAGTGCCTGGGCTACCTCGGCCGCCTGGATCGTGACAGGACGCGCCTTGAACAGTTCTCCCAGCCGCAGGGTCTGCTTGTCATAGGCACGGAAGTTCAGCCCCGCCAGGTCGGCCGTGGACTTCACCTCCTTGTTGGTCATCAGGCCCTGTGGAGGCCAGGGAACCGCGAACAGCAGCCTGAGGCCCTGTGCATCGAGCAGGCGCTCGATATGCGGCCGCTGCACGGCCCACAGCTTGCGCGCGTCGGCGTAGCTGCTGGCGAGAAACGGCATGCCGTCGATCGCATACAGCGGGTTCTCGTTGGACAGCGTCACCATCAGCACCTCGCCGATCGGCACCTGCCCGGTCTGCACCGCGCGCTTGATCTCGGGCATCTTGTAGAGCGAGGCGCCCGAATGCACCTTCAGCGACAGCTTGCCGCCGGTAGCCTCCTTTGCCGAGGCGGCGAACCGTTCGATGTTGACGGTGTGGAAATTCGCCGGTGCATAAGCCGTCGGCATGTCCCAGCTCTGCGCGTGAACCACCGCGGCCGGCCCTGCCGCGAAGGCCGCGGCAGCGACGGTCATCAGGAATTTTCGGATCAGCATCGTGTCTCCCCTGGGTGAATGGTTACGAGGTCAGTCGCCGCGCTGCGAGACGGATCTCGCGCGCAGGCC
>JAHDYE010000090.1 GCA_023383035.1 Burkholderiaceae bacterium
CCCTTCGTGGACGATGACCTCGAGCTTCTGGCCGGGCCGGATCGCCAGGGATTCGCGGACGCTTTTCGGGATCACGACCTGGAACTTCTCGGAGACGGTTACGGTCGTCATACGAAATCCTTATCGATGGGTGAATCGTATGATATTGCAGTGGGGTGGGGCCATTCGAGCGTCGCGTTGGGGGTGTCGAGGCGCATCCCGTCGTAGTGGAAGGGTCGCGTCTCAACGGATGACCGGGACCATGGGCGTCGGGTCATTGCGAGCGAACCGCGGAGCGACGATCTTGAACGCGCCGAGCATGTCGATTCGGGTCTCGAACCATGGAATTCGGGCTCATCTCCTGAGCCTCTGGCCTCGCATAATGGGGCGGCATGAGCACGCTCAGTGAAGCCCGATCTATGTCCGGGAAATTTGCCAAACCCCTACCTCGTCGTCGTTGCACGACCTAGCTTCAAAAAGGCCCAATCAGTTCATAATGAAGGAATGCGTCTTCTAGGTCGTGTAACGACGTTACACATACACGTCCTTGGGGTGAGGATATCCATGCTTAAAGAAGGGGCAAATGCGGGGCAAATCACGCTGGAGGCGATTTATCGCCGCGCCTATGGACGCGATGTAGCCCCATATCCGTTTCAACGCGCGATCGCGCACACTCCCGAGGCCGACATCCTGATTGCGCCTACCGGTCTCGGGAAAACGGCTGCCGTGATGCTCGGTTGGATATGGAACCGGTTGACCATTCCCGGCACGACTCCGAGACGCCTCATCTGGTGCTTGCCGATGCGCACGCTCGTCGAGCAGGCAGCGCGCGAAGCGCAGACCTGGTTGAACAATCTTCGCGACATGTTCGCAGCCGAGAACGAGATACCGAAAGTCCATCTGCTGATGGGCGGGGCTGTCGAGGCTGACTGGCGGCTGCGACCGGAAGATCCAGCCATCGTCGTCGGCACCCAGGACATGCTGCTTTCGCGCGCGCTCATGCGTGGATACGGAATGAGCCGTTTCGGCTGGCCGATCGACTACGGCCTGCTCCACAACGACGCGTTGTGGGTCTACGACGAGGTGCAGTTGATGGGCCCCGCGCTCGCCACGTCGGCACAGCTGGAGGCATTTCGCCGGCGTTCCGGCTGGCGAAACGAACGGGCGGCACGAAGCCTGTGGGTTTCGGCGACCCTCGATCCACGGTGGCTGGACACCGTCGAGTTCCGCAGCGAAATTCCCGAACCGGTCGTCCTGCGCTGGAACGATGGAAATCCTCCGGAGCCCTCGGCCCTGAGCGCGCGGCTCGACGCCGTCAAACGCTTGCAGCGCGCCGAGGCAACCGTTACCGCCGACAGCCTGAAGAAGCCGCAGGCGCATGCCACGGCACTCGCCCGGGAAGTGGCCTCACTGCACCGCAAGGGAAGCACCACTCTCGTCATCGTGAACACAGTGCGCCGCGCGGTGGCGCTGTATACGGCGCTCGCCGATGTGCTCGATGCGTCCACCACGCGCCTGCTGATCCACTCCCGCTATCGTCCGCCCGAGCGCCGGGCGCTGGAGGAACGCTTGCGCACCGGCGCTGCGAGCGACCGCGTGGTGGTCGCCACGCAGGCGATCGAAGCGGGAATCGACATGACGTCCGCGGTTCTGTTCACCGAACTGGCGCCATGGTCGTCGATGGTGCAGCGCTTCGGTCGCTGCAACCGCGCCGGCGAGCTGAACGATGAGGGAGGCGCCGAGGTTCGCTGGATCGACATCGAGATCGGGGCCTCGCTGGCCCGGCCATACGACGCCGAAGAGCTGAAGGCGGCGCGCGACATCCTCGCCGCGCTCGACGAGGTCAGCCCGCGCAAGCTGCCACCGCCTTCTCGTCCGCGCAGGCCCGAGCAGGTGATTCGACCCAAGGACTTCGAGGAGCTGTTCGACACCGACGCCGATCTATCGGGATACGATCTCGATGTCTCGCCGTATATCCGTGACAGCGATGACCTGTCGGTCAACCTGTTCTGGCGACCGGTCGGCAACGCCGAACGGGTCGCGGCGGAACGCCCACTACGCGACGAGCTTTGCTCCGCGCCCTTGAACGACGAGCTTCGGAGTTGGCTGCTCCCCAAGGAGACCGGCGTACCCGCCTACGTCGCGGACCCGCTGGCGCACGACCGCGACACCTGGGTGCGCCTCGACAAACCCGGCCGGCGCCTGCGCCCAGGACTGACCGTACTCCTCGACGTGCGGATGGGCGGCTACGATCCGGAACTGGGCTTCGTTGGCACGTCCAGGACGGCCGCGGTCGAACCGATCGCGAAAAGCCGGAGCATCGCCGCACCTACCGGCAACGACACCGATCCTGACGCGACAACCGGCGATGACCGCCAGTCCTTCGGTTCCCCGGTAGCGCTGCCGCTCGAGCGCCATCTCGACGACGTCGCGAAATACGCACGCCGGATCGCGCAGGCGCTCGCCCTGCCGCCCGCCCAAGTCGCAGCCTTGTGCCGCGCCGGCGCATGGCACGATCTGGGCAAGGCGTTTCCGCCATTCCAGATCCTACTCGGCCGCCTATCTTCCGAAGGTCCGCCGCTGGCGAAATCGGCCGAGACCCACGCCTCGAAGGAGCACCGAGCCCTGGCCAAGGAGCAAGGGCTGCGCCGATACTTCCGCCACGAGCTCGCTTCCGCGCTCGCGTTCCTGCAGCAGCACCACGGTGAGCCGGACGCCGATCTCGTCGCTTTCCTGATCGCCGCCCATCACGGCAAGGTCCGCATGGGTCTGCGCGCGCTTCCGGAGGAACGTGCGGACAAGCCGGCGCTGCGCATCGCACGCGGCGTTCAGGACGGCGACCGGTTGCCCGGGCTGCGCTGCGGTGACGAACTCTCGAATGCCGTCGAGCTCGATCTCAGCCCGATGGAAATGGGCGAGGATGAGCAGGGCCGTCCGAGTTGGTCAGCGCGAATGCGCACGCTGCTCGCCGAGCACGGCCCTTTTCGTCTGGCATACCTGGAAGCGCTGATCCGCATGGCCGATTGGCGCGCCTCGGCATCGTTGGGGGACGAATCCGCATGACCGATCTCGCGCTCGAAGGTTGCCGGCCGATCCCACTCGCCTCCTACTTGAAGGCGCTCGGCATTCTGCGCCTGGTGGCCGAGCAGGCCGACGAGCAGGCGCGCGGCTGGTGGCAGGACGATTGTTTTCGCCTGAGGACGTGCCTGGATCGGGACAGCCTGGTCCGCTTCTTCCTGCACGACTATCGTCCGACGCCAATCATCGCGCCATGGAACGGCGGCAGCGGCTTCTATCCGAAGGACGCGAAGGCCGGCATCTCCGCCGTGCAGGAAAGCAGGATCAAGCGTCTGGCCGCTTACCGCGAAGCGATCGAGCTCGGCACCCGGCTAGTACGAGAGAGAAAGCTCGACGAACGGCCGACAGATCAGGTCAAGAGCGAATTGATCTCGGCGCTGCGCGCCGAAGCGGGTGCGGCACTTCTCGGCTGGATCGACGCCGCGATCGCGTTGACGCTCGATCGGTTGGCCTTCCCCCCGCTGCTCGGGACCGGCGGCAACGATGGCCGGCTCGACTTCACGAACAACTTCATGCAGCGGCTGACGGAGCTGATTCCCGTCGATGGCGGTGAAGTCCCGCTGGCGACGGTCGCCGCCCTGGACGATGCCCTGTTCGCCACGCCGACCGCCGGGCTGGCGTCGGCCGCGATTGGACAATTCGCTCCCGGCGCAGCAGGAGGACCGAACAGCGCCGCCGGTTTCCAGGGCGATGCACTGGTCAACCGCTGGGACTTCGTGCTGATGCTCGAAGGTGCACTGGTGTTCGCGGGCGGCGTCTCGCGACGGCTCGAAGGCGCAGACGCGGCCTATCTCTCGTACCCGTTCACGGTGCGCGCCGCCGCCGCCGGATACGGAAGCGCCTCGCTCGAAGAGCAGGGAGAATCGCGCGGCGAGCTGTGGGCGCCACTGTGGGAGCGGCCTGCTCGATACGATGAAGTGCGCGCGCTGTTTCGGGAGGGGCGGCTGTCGCTCGGCAGCCGACCAGTGCGCGACGGCCTCGATGCGGCTCGGGCCATCGGAGGGCTTGGCGTCGATCGAGGCATCGCCGGTTTCGAGCGTTACGGCTTCGTCAAGCGACAGGGACTCGCTTTTCTGGCAACACCGCTCGGCCGCCAGCGTGTCGAGCTGAATCCGTGCGGCGAGTTGCTCGGCGAGCTCGATCGGCACAACTGGCTCGAACGACTGCGCAGCCGGGCGACGTCCGACGAAGCCGCGGCGGATCTGCGCGAAGCAGTCCGGGTACTCGACAACAGCATCTTCGCCTTGCTGCAACGGCCGGAAGATGCGCGCTGCGTACAGGAGGTGTTGATCGCCGTGGGCACCGCGGTTCGCGTGATCGCACTGCGGCCCAAGCTGCAGGAGTCGTTGCGACCGCCGCTGCCGTTGTCCAAGCGCTGGATCGAGGCCGCCGATGATGAGTCGGCCGAATTCCGGCTGGCCTTGGCACTGGCCGGTCTGCGCGTACGGTGGACCGACGGCGCGAGCGACGGTACGGACGCATCGGACGATGAGAAGCAGCCTCGACGGGGAAGAACCGGACTGTCGATGCGCGCGCATCTCGCGCCGCTGGATCCCGACACCGTCCTGCATACTCCAGCGTGGGCACTGAAGCAGCCGCGAGCCGCCGAGGGTCGCGCACTCGTCGTCTGGGGTGCCGGCCGGCTGACGGACAATCTGTGCGCGGTCGCGCAGCGGCGACTACTCGAGCAGGCGCGTCGTGCCTGGCCGTCAGTTCCGTTCGACGCCTCCTTCGACCTGCAGAAGCAGCGGCCGGTTGCGGTGAACAGCGGCGAGATCGCTGCGTTCCTGGACGGCGAGGTACGCGACGAGCGCCTCGCCCGCTTGCTGCTTGGTCTGGCTTGGGTGCAGCCCGCACAGTTCAGGGGCGACCATCGATCCGAGCCGCTGCCTTTCGGCTATGCGGTGCTCAAGCCCTTGTTCACGCCCGTCACACCAGAAGCATCCGGCTCGGCCTCGACAGCCGACAGGGCGAAAGACTGCGCTCGCTGGTATGGCGAGTCTTCGTACGGCAAGCTTCCCACCTTGCCGATGCCGCCGGCTCTGCCCTCGTTGCTGGTCTCAGGTCGGGTGCAGGAGGCGATCCGACTGGCTCAGGAGCGGGGGCGGGCTTCCGGTCTGCCGACGCCCTTTCTCTCGAGACGCCCGGCCGCGGATCGCAGGCGCGACCCGGGTTTCGGGCGCCGTCTGCTGGCGGCACTGATCATTCCCGTCCCGACGAGCGTCGTCCGGAATTGTCTGGAACAGGCCTATCCCTGTCCCGAATCCCACTCCGAGGAGGAGAGTTCGCATGCCGCTTGACCTTTCGCCGCTCGCCGGCGCCCCGCGTGTTCTGCTGGAAGCCCAGCTTAAGCCGCTGCAGGGAACGCGATTCCAGCCGACCGGCTTCCCGAACCTCGGTGCCGCCCGCTACACGGGCCCCGACGGCCAGGAAATGCTGCTGGTCGAATCCAACCAGAGCATGGCCAATCATCTCGAGGCGGTCTGCTGGGACGAGGCCGCCGACGACTGGGTGGCGCCGCTGCGCGGCCTGCCGCTGGTCAAGGTGCAGACTGCCGATGGGAAGACACTTACCAACTCGGTGCTGGAAGCGCATCGGCTGAACTCGCCCTACATCCTGGAAGGGAAGGACGAATCGGTCCTCCATTTGCTGAAGACGCGGCTGGCCGGAATGGAGCAAGGTCGCGTCGACCTGCGCGAGCTGGCACGCGTTCTGCTGTCGGTCGATCCCAATTCCCTGCTTCACGGAGTCTTCCTGGCGAAGAAGGAACTGGCAGGCGGGCGGCTTCGGTTGCCGCGCGCCTTGTCCGCCTTTATCGAGGCCGGCGACGTGAACGTCGCGTCGAGCGGCGGGGTGAAGAACGACGAGGTCGACCCCAAAGGCGATACGGCCAAAGGCTTCGGCAACGTCCCCTTCGCCCGCGACGAGTTCACCGCGCGACGACTCGTCGCCTATTTCAACGTCGACCTCGCGCAGATTCGGGCATTCGGCCTGGGCAGGCTGGTCGAGGACTTCCTCGTGTGCTTCGCGCTGTTCAAGATCCGGGCGTTGCTGTCGGGCGGACTTCGGCTGCGCACCGCCTGCGACCTGACGCTGGCCGCCGAACCGAAGGTCACGGCGCCCGACGGTTTCCGCCTGCCCGAGCTCCCCGAGCTGCAAGCGGCGCTGACTCCATCGATCGAGGCGATGGCCGCCGAGCGCCTGTTTGCCGAACCGCGGGTGACGACAATCGTCTACCGCAAGAAATAGATGTTCGCCCTGCTTTTCCGCTTTCCGTGCGGGCGCTACCACGCCACGCCGTGGGGCCGGCATGTGAACGAAGGCGCGGTCGCGTGGCCGCCGGAGCCTTATCGCATCCTGCGCGCGCTGATCGCAACCTGGCATCGCAAGGCGGACAAGACGCGCTGGAGCGAGCCGGCGCTGCATCGGCTGATCGAGACCTTGGCGGCATCGGCGCCCGTGTATCGCCTGCCCGAGGCGGTCCACGCGCATACGCGACACTACATGCCGCAGGGCAGCCTGGAAGGCGGACGCGAACGTACCAGCCTGGTGTTCGACGCCTTCTATCGTGTCGATCCCGACGCGGAGCTGGTGGCCGCCTGGCCCGACTCGACGCTCGATGCGGACAGCTTTGCATTGGCCGCGCATCTGGCCAGCCTCATCGGGTACCTCGGTCGAGCCGAGTCCATCGTCGTCGCGCGGGCGGTCGATCATGTCGAAGGCGAACTCCCGGTCGCTCCCCATGCACCTATCGCACCGGGCTTGACAGGCGCCGACGTGCTAACGCCGCTGACGGCGGCACGATACGCCGAAACGCGGCCCTCACTGCTGGCGCAGAATCGTGACAAGCCGGGGTCGAAAGGGCGACTCGCCTTCGAGGCGACCGTCCCCCTGGCGCTCACCGATGCGTTGCAGGTCGAGACCTCGCAACTGCAGGCCATGGGATGGAGCCGCCCGCCCGCGGCCCGCCTGCTGCGCTACGCTCGACCGGAGGTCGGGCCTCAGTCCCCGATTCATCGATCAAGGCCGGCCAGGCCCGACGATCCATCCCGCTTTTCGGTCGCCCGTTTCGTTCTTGCCGGCCGCCCGCTGCCGCCGATCACCGACGCAGTGAAGATCGGCGAGGTATTCCGCCGTGCGCTGATGGCGCGCGTCGACGAGCCGGTTCCCGCCGTTCTCTCCGGTCGTGATGAGGCCGGAGCGCCGCTGCGCGATCCCCGACATGCGCACGCGTTCTTCCTGTCGGAGGACCATGACGAGGACGGATTCATCGACCATCTCGTGCTGTACGCCCGCCCGGGACTGGATCGAAGCGTGCGCCGGGCGGCGGAAAGCCTGCGGGCGCTCTGGATCAACGATCGGCCCGCGCGCGGGCGCGAGGAAGAGGAAACCGACATCGGCCGCCGGGAATGGCGCGTGGCGCTGGAAGGCTTCGGTACTCCCGCGCAGTTCGACAACTGCGCCCTGCTGCAGCCGTCGCAGACATGGGTGAGCGTCACACCCTACCTGCGTCCGCTGCACTTGAAGGGCGGCGACCCGCTCGAGGAAACGTGCCGGATGATCCGCGCCGAATGCAAGGGGCGCGGCTGGCACTCACCCCAGATCACGCTCGACGGTGCCGGGGCCGGCCGAAACATTCGCGTCGGTGGGCACACACGGAATGTGCTCGCCTTCCACCGCTTCCGCAGCCGACGCGGCCTGACGCAGCCGGATCGCACCGGACTGGCCCTTCGGCTGGAATTCCCCGAAGGGATAAGCGGCCCGATGGCTCTGGGTTTCGGCTGCCACTTCGGTCTGGGTCTGTTTCGCGCTGTGTAACGCCACAACATCACGACTCAACGAAGCTGCCGCCCTGGCATCACGCGCACATCGTGCAGGGCTATCCGCTCAAGGACAAACGCCGCGACCAAGCGGCGGCGAGAAGGCCGCCGCGCCGGCAGAACAGCCAGCACCGCGCCACTGTACCGCTCCGGGCTGCTTCCGCACGGCATCGTCGACCGGTAGGTCCATCGCCCCGCCTCACACGTGTTTGCCGTCGGGATCGCTTCAATGAAGCCGCGGCTGTTCGCCGCGGAAGTCGTCGACCATGTAGGCCCGGATGGCTTCAGCCATCAGCTCGCGATCGATGTCGTCGCCCTTGTATGCGAATGTCTTCGGCGTGGCGCCGCGGCCGGGCTTGAAGTTGCCGGCGGTATTCAGGTCTTCGTAGATGCGTCGAAGCTCCCGACTCAGACCATCCGTCGGGATCTTGGATCCGCCAGGGCCGATCGGCATCTGAACATGCCGGTCCAGCGCGTGGCCGAGTTCGTGCGAGAAGACGCGGCCAGACTGCTCGAACGGCAGCGCCTGGTCAACGATCAGACGGCGGTCGTGGTGGACGTATCGCCCGAAGTCGCCACCGAGATCCGCCCCTCGTCTCGGAGCAGTTGCCGCGCGTATTCCAAGGAGCACGGCGATCCGGTCCTCGTCGACTCTTGACAAGCCTTCGTCCATGCCGCCCGGAGTTCGTCGTCCTGCAACGAATTGCGCCGTGATAGGGCGGCCGTCGACATCCACCGCGACTCGGCCGCTTCCATCGCCTCCAGCTGCTCCTGCGTTCGGATAGTCATGTTCGAACGGCCTCTGAGGAAGGGGTTTCGGGTCGTAGATGCTCGCCGATTTGCTCGCGTCGGAACGGCCGAGCAACCCTGATATTTTACCACCGAGGGCGCCTGCCGAAGGCATGAACGGCAACAGCCCGAGCATCGCCAACGCAACGTTCGTCGGCGTGCGTTCGACCGGCTGATCGTACATGCGATTGGCGTCTGCCAGCAGCCCGATCACATCTCCGGCGATCGGAACTGGCGTCGTCGCTACAGACGCTGTGTCGAGCAGGCCCTGCGGCGTGATCTCCGGGTTGAGCGCGCCGCCCGGCATCGCGTCGCCGAGGTACTGCCTCAGGGCGGACAGGATGCTCACCCTGTCGCGCTGTTGGACATGAGGAGGATGAGGATGAAGCAGCCCCGCGATCGTCTCGCTCCGTGGCGGTGTTGGCGGCACGCCGAGCGTGCGAAGGGCGGCGATCGTGGCCAGGCGCGCGTCATCCGGCGGCCGATACGCCGGATCCATGACCGAGACGGGGCCGGCCATGGTCAGGCCGCTGCACCGAGCAGGATCAGGCCGGCGACGGCCGCGGCGACCGCTACGAGCAGGATCGCGCTTCAATGAAGCCGCGGCTGTTCGCCGCGGAAGTCGTGGGCCGATGCGCTGGCCGTCGACGAGCTGATCCGGCTTCAATGAAGCCGCGGCTGTTCGCCGCGGAAGTCCATGGACGACGCGCATCTTCGCGGTGACGTCCGAGCAGCTTCGATGAAGCCGCGGCTGTTCGCCGCGGAAGTCCGATCGAGCAGCGCACGAGCACCGACGGATCGATCGCGCTTCAATGAAGCCGCGGCTGTTCGCCGCGGAAGTCGGGGCAGGCGTCGCGCTCCCCGTCCCGCGCACTGCAGCTTCAATGAAGCCGCGGCTGTTCGCCGCGGAAGTCCCGGTCACAGGGGCGATGACGCTGCCGAAGGGTCAGGCTTCAATGAAGCCGCGGCTGTTCGCCGCGGAAGTCGATGCGTTACGGGGTGGATGGCAGGAGGCAGTTGGTGGCTTCAATGAAGCCGCGGCTGTTCGCCGCGGAAGTCGCTGTTTTCCAGCGTGTTGCGGCCCTCGTCCAAGCGGCTTCAATGAAGCCGCGGCTGTTCGCCGCGGAAGTCGCGCGTTGCGAATGCGCTTGAAGCGCGCGACCTGATTGCTTCAATGAAGCCGCGGCTGTTCGCCGCGGAAGTCGCGACGTCGCCGAAGCTGATCAGCGCGCGGATGCGGCTTCAATGAAGCCGCGGCTGTTCGCCGCGGAAGTCGCGTCAAGTCACTGACGCCAACCGCCGGCCAGGTCGAGCTTCAATGAAGCCGCGGCTGTTCGCCGCGGAAGTCTGCGCGAGCATCACGCAGCCTCCACCGGCTCAAACTCGCTTCAATGAAGCCGCGGCTGTTCGCCGCGGAAGTCATCACTAGCGCGGTGGGAAAAGCGCAGAGATTCAGAGCTTCAATGAAGCCGCGGCTGTTCGCCGCGGAAGTCATCCATGCGCGTCTGCCAGCCCTCCCCGGTCTCCCGGCTTCAATGAAGCCGCGGCTGTTCGCCGCGGAAGTCCGCCATGCGCAACGCGCTGCGAACGACGCAATCTCCGGCTTCAATGAAGCCGCGGCTGTTCGCCGCGGAAGTCGGCGATGATCACTTCGCCGAAGTACAGCCCGCGCGAGCTTCAATGAAGCCGCGGCTGTTCGCCGCGGAAGTCCACAATAGCCCGCTGACGAGGCCCGCGGCAGGGGCCGGCTTCAATGAAGCCGCGGCTGTTCGCCGCGGAAGTCTCGCGTGCTGGATGATCTGAAGGAGCGTCCGTCGTTCGCTTCAATGAAGCCGCGGCTGTTCGCCGCGGAAGTCGGCCCATCTTGTGTCCCGCGCCCGGCGTGTCTTCCGGGCACGCACTGCGAGCGCTATCGCCGCTTGCGCGGCCAGTATAGCGGGATCGGCGCACCCGCATGCGCCGATCCCGGATTTTTCCTTATTGTTAAAGAACTTACGCGACGCGAGCGCTCATGGCGACAGTGGCCCGCATATCAGCGCTCGCGCAGCCTGGGCAGCCGAGTCACACGATCAGCGGTGAACGCTCAACCGGCTCGAATGCCCGTTTTCCCAGGCTCACGACCTTCGGCTCCACTCGCTCGGCCAGGCCGATGTCGATCACCAGCACGTGGTCATCAGCATGGTGGATGATCTGGTCGAGCGTGGCAATCATCTCGGCGTGTCGCCGGCGAGATAGCCTGCACTGGAATACCGAGAGCTGAGCCCACTCGCCGTATCCATTCATCAGCTTGAATACGGCGCGCCAACGTTTCTGGTCGGCGATGTCGTAGGTAACGATGTAAAGGCGCTCATCCATGGCGCATCGTCAGCGCGTAACGAAGTTCGGATAGTCGTCGAGCTCGCCCAGAAGATAGCGCCCGAAGAGGCGCGCCTGCAGTTCCAGCAACCGACGATAGCTAACCTTGTAGCCGAACAAGGGGTGGGTGATCTCATGCCCGAGTCGGCGTTCGAATGCCGCGATGAACCGTTTGCGGCCATCCGCGTCCAGCGCAACGCTTCCCGCGGCATTGACGAAATCCGTCGGCTTGATTTCTCCATTGTTGATCGCCTGAATCACGCTCGATTCGGCAATCAGCGGACGGAACGGCTCCATCAGATCCAGGGCCAGCGCGGGCCTGCCGTAACGCGGCTGGTGGTAGAACCCGCGATACGGGTCGAGCCCCACCGCACTCAGACAGACCGTCCAGGCCCGAACCAGTAACGCGTACCCGAACGAGAGCATCGCGTTAACGGGATCCGTCGGCGGCCGGCGATTGCGACGCTCGAAATCGAAGGCGAAGCTGGCAGCGTCGCCCTCGCGCGGCAGCATTTGCCTGAAGTGACGGAAGTAGCGCGCTGCGGCGTTACCTTCGACTCCCAGTAGTTCTGTCATGGTTCCGACTCGCCGCGCATGGTCTATGTCGCGTTTGAATTCGTCGAGTAAAGGTTCCGGTGCGCTGCCGCCCTTCCAGTTTCGCCGGAGCAAAGTGCGTGCGTTCTGGATCTTTGCGATGACCAGTCCGCGGGCGATCCGCAGGCAGCGGTCTTCGTCGAAGCTGGCGCGATACTGCGCTGTGCGCAGCTCTACGTTCTTGTGCCCGGTGCCGACGGTGTGCCCGATGAACCAGCCGCCGTAGCTGTGCCAGCACACCGTGATCTCCCGTTCCATCAGGGCATGCAGAGTCGGCGTCGTAAGGTACACGTTGCCCATCAGAACGAGTTGTGACACCTCCGAGAGGCGGGCAGTTGCCGTTGGCCTCTCCTCGACCGAGACTTCGAGGGTCTCGCCGTTCTTGTTCACCTTGGCGCGATGAGCCTGCACGTATACGGGCATCGCCTCGTCTTGGCCCACGGCGAGCGGACGGGGCGGCGCAGCGTCGCGTTTCAGGAAATTCACTTCGTCGGGCAGACAGATGCCGACGAGCGAACACCGCGGGCATTTGGGGCTGTCGGACAGCGGCGGAGGGACCGTCCCGCCGGCGGCAACCAGCCGCAGCCCATCGATCGCGTTGCGCGTGAGCGCTCGGAGTTCCGCATCGAGTTCGACGCGAACGCGCTCGCGACTGCCCACGAAATACAGAACGCCTTCGCGCACCCGATAGCCATGCTCCTCGAGAATCAGTGCTTGCGCGCACAGTTGCACACGTTCGGGATCGTAGGCTCCACCTGAGACATGTGGTCGCTTGCCGCGCTTGTAGTCGACCGGAACGACGAGGCCCTCCTCGCTTTCGACGAGATCCATTTTTGCGATCAAGCCGAGCCGATTGCTCGACAAGGTGATCGATCGTGCATGCAGTTTTTCGTCTTTGGGTAGTTCGTCGGCCGACGGCAAAGCTCCCGATCCCTTGTCCACGCGCCGATGGGCGTGTCGGCCTTCGACCGTATCCGCCGATTCGGACCATTCACCCTGGACCCACTCGAGATAGGCGAGGCGGGGACAGTACTGGAATTCATTGAGCATGCGCACCGGCAGCAGTGGCAAGTCACCGCCGAGTTCGGGGAACGGCAGCGGAAGATCGGGCTGGGAATCCGGTGTATCGGGCATAGCCGGGATCCTCGATGGTCGATCGTCCACAATGCACTCATGGAACGGAAACGGGGAATAAGCTCATATTGGAAGTTTCGGCCGGGCGTGGGCCGGTCTTGAGGTTCGCGGTGGCGTGGACCCCGATATCCGATCTTCGGCCGGAGAAGCGGCGGCTCTCGCCCGCCGAACGCTGTGGTGCCAACCGCCCCGACGCCGGCACAACCCGCTACAAGTTCCCCGCGCATGCGGGGATCGGCTAATGCTTAGCCGCCCGCAGCCGCGCAACCACCTCCTCGGTCCCAAGAACATCCCCGAAGAAGAGCATCCAGTTGCACAGGCTCTGCTCGTGCTCCTCGCGCGTGACCGCCGACAGCGCGTCGTGGACCATGATGGTCGCGTAGTCCATCATCATGGCGTCGCGCGCCGTCGATTCGCAGCACACGTTGGTCACCGTGCCGCCGATCAGCACATGCGTGATCCCCCGTGCGCGGAGCACCTCGTCCAGGCGCGACGAACCTTGCACCAGCGCGCTGTAGCAGCGCTTGACGACGCGCTCGTCCTGCGGTGCCGGGTGCAGCCCGGGCGCCAGGCGGAAGCCCTCGTGGGCGCTCGACAGCTCGCGCAGCCGCCGCGCGCTGCGCTCCGGCGTCAG
>JAHDYE010000091.1 GCA_023383035.1 Burkholderiaceae bacterium
GAACGGCTTCAAGACCCTGAAGGAAGGCCAGAAGGTCCAGTTCGACGTGGTGGCTGGCCCGAAAGGCAAGCAGGCGTCGAACATCCAGGCGGCGTAACGCCGCTTCGGGCAGCGAGCGGCGCGCCGGACGCGCCGGCGCGCCCCCGAATGCCGGGTTCTCCCGGCATTTTCCGTTGCCGGGCGCGGATGCCCCTCCGGGCGCCCGTCCTCTTTTCTGCATCGTCGAACGCAGGTCCTTCCGGCATTGTGCCGTTCCGGGCGGCGGTGCGCCGAGCAAGGCTGTCCACCCGAGGCCCGCACCCGCGTACGCCAATCGGGCCGACCGGCCTCCGAGGCTATCCGGTCAGCCGGCCCGCAGCAGCGCCGCCGGTGCAAGGTCGAAGCGCAAGCGGGCGAGGGTCGCGGCCGGCACCGGAGCGTGCCACGGGTAGCCCGGATGCGCGCACCCGATCGCCACTGCGGCGCCGGCCAGCACCTGGGCGCACAGCGGGTGCGGCAGCTGGAAGCGCAGGAAATGCACACCGCTCGGCCGCGTGCGATGGCGGTCGGGCTGATCCTCGTTGGCGAGCGCGAATACGCGCGCCCGCCCGCGCGCCTGCACGTACAGGCGGTGGGCTGCCTCGCTCAGGACCAGCATCCCGCGCGCGCGCTCGGCGGCGTCGGGCAGCTCGATCAGCAGCGACGCCTTCCACTGCGTGCCATCCGGCAGCAGGTGCGCATACGCGTCGAGCTCGTGCTGCACCGCCCGCGGATCGACCGTCCGCTCGGCGTGCAACACTTCCTGCACCTGGTAGCGGATCGTGTGCACATCCTCGAACTGCAGCCGCATCGCCGGTCCGAGCTGCACCGTGCGAGCCAGACGATGCGCGATCGCACGCGCACGGTACGCGCGGCGGCACGCACCGTAGGTCTGCAGGCTCATCAGGTCGCTGGCATCGAGCTTCATGGGCGGATTCCTGTGCCGGAAGCGCGAAGTATAGATGAGAATAGGTATTGTTCTCAAATCAGAATGCCGGCGATCGAGCACCGGCGATTGAACGACGCCGAGGCCGGACCTACAATCTTCGAGGCGCGCGAAAGCCGGTGCATTCCTATCGCGGCAACAGCGCTGCGATGCCTTCTCCGGCAAGCGAGGGCCGATGAGTCCGTCGTCCAGGTCGATGGCCGTACGCCGCGCCGCACGCGCCGCGCGATCCGCTGAACGGCCGCCCGGCGAAGCCGTGTCGCGCCCCCACCGCAGCCCCGATCGCACGAAGCAGCATCCCGTCACCACGATCACGATCGGCAACTCGCTGCCGGAAATCGCCGCGGTCGACGCGCAATGCCGCCGGATCGCCGGGTTCGCGCGGCTCGACGCCGATACGCTCGCTGACCTGCTGCTGGCGCTGGACGAGATTCTCTCCAATGCGATCCGGCACGCGTTTCCCGATGGCGGCCAGCACCCGATCACGGTGCGCTTCCACGTGGACGAACAGGCGATCGAAGTCGCGATCGAGTACGGCGGCGTGCCGTTCGATCCCGCCGACGCTCCGCCGCCGGATCGCGACAAGCCGCTTGCCGAACGGCGCACGGGCGGGCTGGGTCTTCACTTCACGCAGGCGCTGATGGACGGGCTGCGCTATTGCCGCGTCGGCGACGTCAATCGCGTGACGCTGGTGAAAAAGCGCGCGCACCGCAGGGGGGCCGACAGCGATGGTCCTGCTTGAAGAACGGGTGGGCGCCGCCGCGCTGCTCACGCCGCGCGGACGGGTCGACAGCACCACCGCGCCGATGCTCGGCGAACGACTCGACGGCGTGTTCGGCGGCGCGCCGGTCGGCGCCGTCGTGCTCGACCTGAGCGGCCTCGAATACATCAGCAGTGCCGGCTTTCGCGTGCTGCTGGTGGCGAACCGGCAGGCGCGCTCCAGCGGCGTGCCGCTGCACCTGTGCGGCCTGTCGGACAAGCTGCAACAACTGTTCGACCTCGCGGGGTTCCTCGGCCTGTTCACGATTCATGCCCAGCGGGCAGACGCCGTGGCGGCTGCCGCGGCCGACGAATCGGGCGCAAATGCCTGAGCCGACGGGGCGAGCGACGGCGCCCTTCTGGGGGCCGCTCGATACGCCCCCGATGACGCTGGTGCTGCTGTCGGCGCTGCAGCAGGTCCTCGCTGCCGCCCCGCTGCTCACCTATCCGTTGCTGGTGGCCCAGGCAGCCGGCGCCAGCCCGCAGACGACCGCCTCGTTCATCAGCCTGACCCTGCTCGCCACCGGCGCCGCGACGCTGCTGCAATGTCATCGGCTCGGGCCGGTGGGGTCGGGTTTCCTGTGCTGGCCGTCCGCAACCGTCCTCTATCTGGTGCCGTCGCTGGCGGCGGCGAAGATCGGCGGACTGTCGCTGGTGCTGGGCATGACCCTGGTGGCGGCGTTGATCCAGGTCGCGCTCGCGCCGCTGATGCGCCGGCTGCGGCCGCTGTTCCCGCCCGAGATCGCGGGCATCGTCGTGCTGCTGGTCGGCATCACGAGCGGCGCGATGGGGGTGCGCATGATCGCGAGCGCCGGACCGCTGCCCGGCGCGGCGATTCCCCCGATTGCGGCGGCGTTGCTGGCGCTGGCCGTGATGACGGCGTTGAACGTCTGGGGGCGCGGCGCCCTGCACATCGGCTGCGTGCTGGTGGGCGCCGCGGCCGGCATGCTGGCGTCGGTGCGCTTCGGCATGGCCGGCGAAGCCGTGCCGCCCGTTGCAGTGCCTGTGCAAGCCACGCTGTTCGCCTGGCCGGACACCTCGCATCTGGGCTGGTCGTTCCATGCGGCGCTGCTGGTGCCTTACGCGGTCAGCGCGCTGGCGGCCGCGATCAAGACCTCGGGCAGCATCGTGATCCTGCAAAGCGCCTGCGACCCGCGCTGGGTGCGCGCCGACATGCGCAGCGTGAGCGGCGGCGTGCTCGCCGACGGGCTCGGAACGATGCTGTCGGCCGGCATCGGCGGCCTGGGGCTGAACACGTCGTCTTCGGCCGCCGGCCTGGCCGCCGCCACCGGCATGCACAGCCGGCGCATCGCCTCGGCGATCGCGCTGATGTGCCTGCTGCTGGGTCTGTCTCCCGCGCTGGGCCTGCTGCTGATGCGCATCCCGGAAGGCGTGCTCGGCGCGGCCCTGGTGTTCTCGGCCGCCTACATGATCGTGAACGGCGTGCAGATCGTGACCTCACGGCTGCTGGACACGCGCCGCACCTTCGTCATCGGGCTGGGCGTGCTCGCCGGCCTGTCGGTGGAGCTCGCTCCGGCGATGATCGAGGCGCTGCCGCCGGCCGCGCGCTCGATGTTCGGCACGCCGCTGGTCTTCGGCACGCTGGTGGCGCTCGGCATGAACCTGATCTTCCGGATCGGCGCCACCCGCGTCGGGCGCCTGCGCGTCGAGCCCGACACCCGCGACACGGCGCAGATCGACGCATGGATCCACGCGCTGGGCGCGGCATGGGGGGCGCGCCGCGACGTCATCGAACGCGTGGCCTTCGGCGTGGCGCAGGCCGTCGAGGTGCTGTGCGACGATGCCGGCACCAGCGGACCGATCGACGTCTCAGCCTCCTTCGACGAATTCAACGTGCGGGTACGCATGTCGTGGCAGGGCCCGCCGCTCGAATTCCCGGAACAACGCCCGAGCGCCGACGAGATCATCGCGTCCGAGGACGGCACGCGCAGGCTGGCGGGATTCCTGCTCAGGCGCATCGCCGACCGGGTGTCGTGCGCCGAGCGTGCCGGAAGGTCGACGCTGACGCTGCGCTTCGACCACTGAGTCGCGGTGTCGGCGGTCGAGCGGTCGCAGAACTGCCGACGCGGGAGTCGCCCGCCGCAACGCCGGGCGCGACTAGAACGCGAAACGCACGATCGACAGGTCGTCGTCGGGCTCGCGCGCTCCGCCCTGTTCGCGAATGAACGCGAGCAGTCGGTCCAGCGCGGAGCCGGCATGCGCGGTCTCCAGCGAGCACACGACATCGACGAAGGCGTCGAACGGCAGCATCGTGCCGTCCGGCCTGAGGATCTCGAACGCCCCGTCGCTCAGCAGATACAGGCTGCTTCGCTGCGCAACGTCGACCGATTCGGTGCGCCACGCGCCGTGCGCGACGGTGCCGATCGGTGCGCCGCGCGACGCGAGCTGCTGCGCGCCTTGCGCGCCACCCGCCGGAATCAGCAGCGCCGGCGGATGACCGGCCGCCGCGTATTCGAGCCGCCGCGCGGCCGGCGCATACACGCCGTACCACAGCGTGAAGTACAGGTCGTAGTGCTCTTCCATCCGGTAGATGCGGTTCAGCCCTGCCATCACCTGCGCCGGATCGCGCAGGTCGACGTTCGGCAGCGAGCCGCTGCGCAAGGTATCGAGCACCGCCACCGACAGCAGCGACGGACCGATGCCGTGTCCGCACACGTCGAGCAGGTACAGCGCGAACGCGCGCTCGTCGATCCAGTGGTAGCCGAAACTGTCGCCGCCCAGCTGCGTCGACGGCAGGAAGCGCCAGTCGATGTCGAACGGGCGGCTCATCGGCGACGGCAGCATCGAGCGCACGTAGTCGGCCGCCTCCTTGAGCCCCTGCGAGAGCCGGTCATGGGCGCGCTGCAGCGCCGCGCGCGACGCCTCCAGCTCGCGATGCGCGGCGCGCAGCGCGTCGTTGGCCGCCTCGAGCCGGCGGTTCAGCTGCGCCTCCTTCTCCTGCATCAGCGTCATCTCGTACGCCTTCTGCTGGACCAGCCGCGACTCGTTGCGCTCGGCGGTGACGTCCAGCAGCACTACCCATGACTGGTCGCCATGGGCGTGGAAATGCAGGTCCGCCGCGCGCTCGCCGGACAGCTCGACCGAGCGGATCAGCAGCGGAGACTCCACCAGCGGCAGCAGCCCCTCGAGGAACGCCGCCTGCAGCGCCGCCGGCGCGCCGATGCGCAGCCCGCCGAGCCCGTAGTGGGCCAGGCATCCGCCGGCGCCGGCGAGCGCGAGCGCCGCATCGATCTGCAGCCACGCGGGCGAGCGCTGTGCGAGGAGATCGGAATGAAGCGCCTGCTCGATGCTTGCCGGCAGCGTGGTCATCGCGGCTCACGCGATCATGCGGCCGGCCAGCTCGGCGAACGCGTCCTCCACGCCCTCGCCCGTCTTCGCGCTGGTCAGCCGCACCGACCATCCCGACTGCCGCAGCGCCGCGATCTCCGTATCCGGCACGCACCAGTCGTCGAGCAGGTCGTGCTTGTTCAGCAGCAGCACGAACGGCACGGGCCCGAGCGCGGCCTCGACGCGCTGCTGCAGCGAACGCGCCACTTCGAGCGTCACCGGCCGGGTGCCGTCGGCCACCATCAGGTAGCCGGCGCTGCCGCGCAGGTAGCTGACGCGGATCGCCGACACCTCGTCCTCGCCGGCGATGTCCCACAGGATCAGGTCGAGCGCGCGTCCGTTCACCTGGAGCGGCTTCTTGTCGATCTTCACGCCCACCGTGGTCAGGTAGCGGTCGGAGAACGTGCTTTCGACGAAGCGCCTGACCAGGCTGGTCTTGCCGACCGAGAACGCGCCGAGCATGCAGATCTTCTTCTGCAGCATCGACTACTCGTCGAGGGTGACCCTGAACGACACGCGCCGGTTCATCGAACGTTCCGCTTCCGATGCTTCCGCCGTCAGCGGCTCGAGCGGACCGGCGCCGCGCACCGTCACCATCTCGGGGTTCACGCCGCGCTTGAGCAGCAGCGCGCGCACCACCTCCGCGCGCGCGACGCTCACCGACAGGTTGATGCTGCCCTTGCCGGTGGAATCGGAATGGCCGGTGACGGTGACGCGCGGCACGACGCCGA
This sequence comes from Burkholderiaceae bacterium, assembly GCA_023383035.1. Classification (GTDB taxonomy): domain Bacteria; phylum Pseudomonadota; class Gammaproteobacteria; order Burkholderiales; family Burkholderiaceae_E; genus Zeimonas. Next base: position 5,803 of record JAHDYE010000091.1, read on the forward strand.
GGCGGGCCGACAGCTCCGCCATCTGCCGGATCGACTGCGCGACCGAATCGAGCGTGGGCTCCTGCGCACGCGACGGCATCACCTCGTTGACGTCGAAGTTCAGGCTCTGCGCCTCGATGGCCACGCGCAGCGTGCCCAGCTCGCCGTCGTTCAGGTCGCGCACACCGGCGAGCTCGATGCGCGGCGAGCCGGGCGGCAGCGAGCGAGCGACGTTGCGCGCGCGGGCCAGCCAGGCCGCCGATGCGGCGCCGCTGGCGACGATCGCTTCGCCGTCGGCCGCCAGGGTCACGGTGGGCGGCGGGGCGAGGCTCGCCCGCAGGCGCTGCAGCACCAGCGACGGGTTGAGCGCCTGATAAGGCTGCCAGCGGGCCGACACCCGCCCCGGGTCGATTCCCGACAGCTGAAGCAGCTGGTCGGGATCGGCAGCGAGCGGATCGCGCAGTCCGCTCAGACGCCAGCCGCCATCCACCTTGTCCGCGCCGGCCACGACGATGCCCGGCTCGGCCCGCAGCCGCGCGAGATAGGCTTCCCACAGCGCGTCGTCGTGGCGCGCCCGCTGCCAGGCATCGAGCGCGAAGCCGAGCGCCGCGAGCAGCACCAGCACGAGCAGCCACGGAACGCGCCTGCGTTGCGCCACCGGCGCGAGCTGGCGCTGCTGCACGCAGTCGGCGAGCTGGGCCGAGACGTCGGCGAACGGCGCGCTGTCGCCGTCGAACTCCTCGAGCGCCTGGTCGCGCTCGTCGTGAATGCGCGACAGCGTGTGCCTGAGCACCTGGTGCAGCGACTCGGGCGGCGTGCCGCGTATCACGGCCACCAGCGACGCCGACGGACCCTGCTCGCACCACAGCAGCAGCTCTCCATGGCGCAGCGTGTCGAGTGCACCGTCCTGCGTGCCGGTGAACGAATCGCGCACGAAGTCCTGGATCGCCGTCAGCATCGACGAAACCAGTTGCGGGTCCTGGCTGGTCGCGTCCTCGGCGGTGGCCTGGGCGATCAGCAGCCCGGTATGCCGATGGATCAGGAACACGTGCTCGACGCGAAACACCAGCGTATGCCTGAGCACCACCTCGGCGAACGGCACGCCGGTGCGCCACGCCTCCAGCCGCCACTTCAGGCCGCGCAGGCTCAGGCTGTGTGCGAGCGACGCGTTGAGCGCCTGCAGCGTCGCATCGAGCGTCTCGACGATCGACTTGCGGATCGCCGGCACGATCACCGGATAGATGATGTTGACCAGCGTGCGCGGATTGCTCCTGATCGAACTCTGCGCCGCGCGCTCGACCGTGGGCGCCAGCACGTGGCCGAGTCGCCCGTCGCGCGCCGTGGCCTGCGCGACTGCGCTCGGCAGCGCGCGGCTCACCGCATCGGCGAACAGCTCGGGGTCGTCGACCTGCTCGCGCAGGCGCGACAGCGTCGCGATCTCGTGGCCCAGCAGCAGCCGGCGCAGTTGCTCGAGCCGTGCATCGGGCTGCGCGGCGGCCGCGGCTGCCTGCTCGCGGTCGGCGTTGCGCGCCGCCTCGAGGAGCGCGCTCGCCAGCGCGTCGCGCGCGATGCCGCTCTCACTGGCCGATTCGTTCAGCAGCCAGTCGAGCGTGCGCCCCGACGCGCTCACGGCGCATCACGCTAGCTGGACGGCCAGGCGCGCGCCGGATCGATGCCGTTGCCCTTGCCCGCACTCTTCGCGCCGTCCTGCCCCAGGCAGCGCGCCACTTCCGCGAACAGGCCGGCCAGCAGGTTGCGGTCGGTCTTCACGCTGCCCAGCTCGGCGAACATCCGCTCGATGCCGGTGCGCATGTCGTCGTTGCGTCGCTTCATCTCGTCGCGCAGGGCCTGCGACTCCTGCGTGACGCGCTCGGCGAAATCGCGCTCGAGCTGGCCGAGCTGGTCGGACAGCTGCCGCACCCGCTTCTCGAGCGATTGCGTGGTCTCGCGCAGGTTGCGCTCGATCTCCTTGTCGGCCTCGGCCCGCGCATCCTTCTCCTCGCGCAACTGGCTGGCCACCGAATCGACCTGCTTCTTCGTGCCGGTCTCGAAGGCGGCCAGGTTGCGCGCGCCTTCGGATTCGACGTCCTTGAGCCGCTGCAGGAAGCGCTCCTCCATGTTGGCGAAGCGGCGGTCGTAGTCCTGCATCTGGTTGCCGAACAGCAGATCGCGGATCTTGTCGACGCTGACCGATTCGGCGCTCGACAGCATGGGAGAGTCCGGAATCGCGGCGCTCGACGGCGCGACCGATTCGCCGTCACCTTTTGGTGTTTTCACGGCATGTCTCCTCGACCGGTGGTCGATCAAATATGCCACGAGCCGTTCGCGAAACCAACAGGTTTCTCGGTGCCGATTTCCCGGCGCGGGAATACCCGGCCCCCGAGAGGCGCGCGGCCGCCTCGCATGGCCCGCCACCGCTGCAGGTATACGCCTTGCCGCGACCGGCAAACACCGCTGAAGGAGGCCGGCATGGATTCCTTTCGTCCCTACCCGTCCATGGCATTGATCTTCGCCCTCGCGATCACGGGAGCGGCCGTGTCGCAGACCACCGCCGACAAGCCGGGCCGCAGCGACATGGCGTTCATGAGGCAGGCGGCCGAGAACGGCCATGCCGAAGTCGAAAACGGACGGCTGGCGCTGCGCAAGGCGACCGATCCACGCATCCGCACGTTCGCCCAGGCGATGATCGACGATCACACCCGCACCAATCAGGCGCTGCAGGCGCTCGCCGCCAGGAAGCAGGTCGAGCTGCCGGACGGACCGTCGCTGCTGCAGAAAGGCAAGGCCATGCTGCTCGAGGCGGCCGACGGCGAGAACTTCGATCGGCGCTATGCCGAATCGATGGGGGTGCAGGCGCACCGCGACACGCTCGAGCTGTTCGAGAAGGCGGCCTCCGGCGCCGACGATCCGGAAATCAAGGGCTTCGCCCAGAACACGCTGCCGACGCTGAGAAAGCATCTTTCCATGGCCCAGCAGCTGCACGGCGCACTGTCGGGGCAGGAAAACGGAGGCACGGCGACCGGCACTCGCGACGGCGCCCGCACGCGTGGCAGCGAGGCACCAGCCCGCGGGCCGACGGGTACCGCGCCCGCGCAATCGCGCTGAGCACCGACGGTCGTGCCGGTTGGCAGGACGGTTGCTGCGGCAGAACTTGCCGGGCGCGCGTCAGACCACCGACAGGTTCGGCGTGTCGAGCACGACCGACGCGAGCCAGCCCTTGACGATCGAAAGGTGCTCCTCCTCCTGGAGCAGCACGGCGAGGAACTCGCGTGCGAGGTCGGACTCGCCGGATTCGTCGGCCAGGCGGGCGAGCAACTCCCATCCGACATTGTCGGCAAGCTCGATTGCCACCATCGCGTTCAGGCACTGCGCCAGCGTGGTGCATGAATCCTCGAGCACCTGCACGAAACCGCTGCAAGCTCTCGCCGTGACGTTCGCACCCGGTGTCTGCCGGGTCGGATCGCCGCCCAGCCGCACGATCGCCCGGCACAACAGAGTGAAATGATCGAGCTCCTCGGCACGCAGGCGCTCGAGCGTCTCGACCGGCGTCTCGAGCAGCGCGCCGGAGCCCATCACGCTTCGCGCGGGCGGCAACGCATCGGCCGATACCCGCTGGGCGGCCCGGTACTTGAGAATCAGCGCATCGTACAACCGCGTTCCGGCGCGTTCGAAAGCGAGCCGTTCGCCGAGCTTGTCCAGCAGGATCGTGGGCGGACCGTCGTTCGGCACCTTCGCTTCGCCCAGCAGCGCGGGCCGGCCGGGCCGCGACGCGAGAAGATCCGCTTCCTGTGGATCGAACAGGCCGACCGCCGCGGCGGAGACGGGAACGGCGACTTCGGCGTGTCCGGCCATCGCATCGATCGCTGGCGATGGCGACAGGACGGCGCCCGTGAGACTGGATTGCTGGGGAATGGCGCGCATGGCGGATCGCTCCGGATCAGGGTGGAGTGGCAGGGAGAGCAATCCACGTTCCCGGGCGCTGCCGAACGCATCGGGCCGAACTCGTTCGCCTCGCCGGGCCGAACTCGTTCGTCTCGCGCACCTGGTCACTTCCTGCCCCGCGGCCGGTCCGCGGCGCCGCGCTCCGGTTTCAATCGCGCTTCGGTCGGCTTGCTGCGCAGCACTTCGTTGACGCCATAGGGGCTGTCGCCCGGTACCTCCTCGACACCCACCCGCAGCTCTTCCACGGCGAGCGTGTGATAGCGCAGCGCCTTGCGCACGCGCCAGCGGCGGGCCGTCGCCACCAGCGAGCGCTCCGCGTCGTCGTCGGGGACGCGCACGATCAGGAACGCGGCGCCGTCCTCGGCAAGCTGGCGCATGACGCGCGCGTTGCGGATCTCCGCGCCGACGATGCGGGCGAGCACGCCAGCCTCGCGATCGGTCTCGCGCATTACCGCCGCTGCTTCGTCGGGCGCGAGCAGCAGCGTGTCGTCGCCGGCAAAATCCGCGGCCACGAGCGCGTCGCGCAGCGCCGCAGCGTCGTCGGGCGCCAGGCCGAGCACCGCATAGCCGCTCGGGTAGAAGACGCCATCGCGGGTGCGCAGGAAGGTCTCGCGGCGGACGTCGTCCGGGCCGATGCCGGCTTGCGCGGCGGTGTCGTGACGTGCCTGCCCGCCTGCATGAGCCGCCGGCTCGTCGCGATGGCGGTGCGAAGCGGCCTCCTCCCATTTCTGGGTTGCCGACTTGCGCGTGCCGCGTCCGGCGGCCGAAGGCCGGGATCGCTTCGAATCTGCCATGGTCGTCTCCTCTTCGAACGACCATGGATGCGGCAAACCCCGTTCCCGAGGGATCGGTCACACCGCATCGAGGCACCCGACGAAGGAACCCAAATCATGTGGACGGCGCGGGCCGCGAGCGACGCGCGCCGAGCACCGCCAGCGCGATCGCGCCGCTGCCGAACAGCAATGCCAGCAGCCATACCGCCCAGCCGACGTACGGCAGCTGCCCCAGCACGAACAGGACGAGTAGCGCCAGCGCAGTCGCGAGCAGGCGCTGCCACGTCTTCGCCGGCCCTCTGCGCTCGACCAGCGAATCCCCGAGCGCGGCCGCCGTAGCGAGATAGCCGAGAAGGAAGAGCGCCATCAACGCGACGATGGCGAGCAGGCCGAGCGGAATGCCCACCACCGTGATCATCAGCAGCACCGCCACGAGCGGCAGGCCGACGAACAACGCCGCGCCGAGCAGCGGCGAAGCCACCGGTCTCGCGCGCAGCGCCTGCGTGACCCGGCGCGACGCGCGCGGCGCAAGCGCGAGCAGGACGATGCCGGCCACGATCGAGCCGACGAGCCAGACGATGGACGCGCCGCTCCGCAGGCTGCCGTCGGCGTCCGCGGCAGCCTCGACGACGCCGCCCTGCACCTGGGCGCCCGGCGCGATGCGCGGCGGCTCGGCGCCGCGATAGTCGAGCCGTCCCTGCACGACGGCGTTCGGGCCGAGCGAGAGCTCTCCGCCGACGACGCGCAGGTCGCCGTCGACCCGCCCATTGACTTCGGTGTGGCCGGCGCCGATGAGCGCGTAGCGGCGCACGTGTCCATCGAGCGTCACTTGTCCACCGGCCACGATCACGCCTCCGGCGATGTCCGCATCGGAAGCGATGATCACGCGCCCCCCTGCGAGCCGCGCGCTTTCGCCGACCGGACCCGCGACGCGCACTTCGCCGCCCGCGGCATACAGGTCCTGGCCGACGCTCGACTCGATGCTCACCGCGCCGCCGAAGACCAATGCGTCGCCGCCTACGCCTCCGGTCACGGCAACACGGCCGCCGGCGACCACGGCATCGCCGGGGACCGCGGTCCGCATCGCGACTTCGCTTCCATGGAGGTAGACGTCGTTGCCGAAGCGCTGCGGCGCCGGCTCGGCGGCCGGACTCGCGGCACCGAACGCCAGCGTGGCCGACAAGCCGGTCGCGATCAGAAGCCGGGTCCGCGTGCGATGCGGGATGCGCAGGTCCATGTCGTCGCTCCGGGATGCGCTGTCCTCAGCCGGCACGCGCGGACGCCAGGCGGATCTCAGCCCCGTCGTGCCGCTTCGATGGCAGCGATGTCGATCTTTCTCATCTGCATCATCGCTTCGAAGGCGCGCCTGGCCGCCGCGCGATCAGGATCGGCGATCGCGTCCGTGAGGACCCGTGGCGTGATCTGCCACGACAAGCCCCACTTGTCCTTGCACCAGCCGCATTCGCTTTCCTGGCCGCCGTTCCCGACGATCGCGTTCCACAAGCGATCGGTTTCGGCCTGGTCGTCGGTCGCGATCTGGAACGAGAAGGCCTCGCTGTGCCTGAACGCCGGGCCGCCGTTCAGGCCGAGGCAGGGAATGCCGATGACGGTGAACTCGACCGTCAAGACATCGCCTTGCTTGCCATCGGGATAGTCGCCAGGGGCGCGAAGGACGGCTCCCACCGAGCTGTCCGGAAACGTCTGCGCATAGAACTTCGCGGCGTCCAGGGCGGTGCCGTCGTACCAGAGGCAAATCGTGTTCTTGCTGATCACTTTCGTTCTCCAACTCATGACTGCCCGACTTCTCCGGCAATTGTCGTTCCTCAGGGGGGCGCACCCCGTGCGCGGCAGCAGCACGCCGCGCATTCCGCTGTGCGCGACGAGGTCATCTCGCCAGGGGCGTGGCGCGCCGGCGTAAGAATGCCGGTACTCTCCGCAGCAACGAAGGAACGTCGCCATGCTCGAGCTCTACGGCTTTTCGAAGGTCAACGCTGGCGCGCGCGGCCACACCCGCGACCTGCGCGTGCTGTGGGCGCTCGAAGAGATGCAACTGCCGTTCGAGCTGGCCGGCATGGACCACCCCGCACACGACCTGAACACCGAAGCCTATCGCCGGCTCAGCCCCTTCGAACAGATCCCGTCGATCGACGACGACGGGTTGGTATTGTCCGAATCCGCCGCCATTCTCGTCTACCTGGCGAAGAAGTCCGGCCGCCTGATCCCCGGCGACCGCGCCGGCGAGGCGCAGGTGGTGCGCTGGTGCTTCGCCGCGATGAACTCGGTCGAGCCGCCGCTGCTCAGCCTGCTGGTGCTCGACTGGACCGCGGATGGCAGCTGCGGCAAGCACCGCGAGTTCCTGGTCGGCTGGGTGCATCGGGTGCTGACGAACCTGGCGCGCTGGCTCGCTGGCCGCGACTTCGTCGCGACAGAGGATTTCACCGTCGCCGACATCCTGATGGCGCACGTGCTCTTCTCGGGCATCAAGGACGAAGCATTGATCGCGCCGTATCCGGGCGTCGCGTCGTACCGGGATCGATGCCTGGCCCGGCCCGCGTGGAAGCGGACCATCGAGGCCTACCGCGCGCGGGTCGAGGCGGGATAGCTCAGCTTCGCGCTGGTGGCCGACGGGCTCGCGGTTTGTGTTAACAACGTGCCCTAGCGGAAGACCACCGTCTTGTTGCCGTCGAGCAGGATGCGGTGCTCGGCGTGC
>JAHDYE010000092.1:0-10935 GCA_023383035.1 Burkholderiaceae bacterium
GGCCGGCGTGGGCATCGAAGCGACCTCGTTCCGGCACGGGCTGGTGCACGACACGCTGCTCGCGCTCGACGTGCTGCTGCCCGACGGCCGGATCGTCGAGTGCACGCCCGGCAACGCGCAGCGCGACCTGTTCTTCGGCTTCCCGAACTCGTACGGCACGCTCGGCTACGCGATCCGGCTGCGGCTGCGCACGCTGCCGGTACGCCGCTACGTGCGCGTGGAGCACCGGCGATACGCGCGGCCGGACGAGTTCTTCGGCGAGCTGGCGCGCGAGTGCGCCGGCAGCGCCGACTTCCTCGACGGCGTGGTGTTCGGCGCGCACGAACAGGTGCTCACCACCGGCCGCTTCGTCGACGATGCGCCGTGGGCCAGCGACTACGGGTTCGAGCGCATCTACTACCGCTCGCTGCGCGAACGCGAGCTCGATTTCCTGAGCGCGCGCGACTACCTGTGGCGCTGGGACACCGACTGGTTCTGGTGCTCGAAGAACCTGTACGCGCAGCACCCGCTGGTGCGCCGCCTGCTCGGGCGCGAGCGGCTGAATTCGCGCTTCTACACCCGCGTGATGCGCTGGAACGCGCGCTGGGGCCTCACGCGCGGCCTGGCGCGGCTGCGCGGGCGCTTCACCGAGTCGGTGATCCAGGACGTCGACATCCCGCTCGCGCGCGCCGGCGAGTTCCTCGACTTCCTGCTGCGCGAGATCGGCATCGTGCCGGTGTGGATCTGCCCGATCCGGCCCGCCGACGCGTCGAGGCGCTTCACGCTGTACCCGCTCGAGCCGGGCGTGCCGTACGTGAACTTCGGCTTCTGGGACGGGGTGCAGACCCGGCTGCGGCACGAGCCGGGGCATTTCAACCGGCTGGTCGAGCGCGAGGCGATGCGGCTGGGCGGCATCAAGTCGCTGTATTCCGACAGCTTCTTCACGCGCGAGGAGTTCGCGCGCGCCTATCGGATGGACGAATACGCGGCGCTGAAGGCGAAGTACGACCCCGCCGGGCGGACGCTGGGCCTGTACGAGAAGTGCGTGCTGCGCGCGTGAGCGCTCAGTGGCTGGTGCCCTCGTCGCGGTTGATCTTGTTCCAGACGTTGTACTTGCCGATCGGCTTGCTCATCGGCAGGCGCTTGACTTCCTTCAGCGTGCGCGCGTCGTAGACGACGATCGCGCCGTCCATCTCCGACAGGCTGGCCAGCGCGTAGCGGCCGTCGCGCGTGAACTCGATGTGGGCCAGCGTCTTGCCCGGTTCGCCGGTGATTTCGCCGGCCACTTCCAGCGTCTGCTTGTCGATGACCTGCAGGATGTGCTTCGCGTCGCGGCTCATCATCGAGTCGACGAAGGCGTAGCGGCTCGACTCGTGGCTGCGCAGGAAGAAGCCGGGGCCGCGCGTCGGGATGCGCTTGACCACCGACCAGTCGGCCAGGTCGATGACGGTCACTTCGGCGGTCTTGAGGTTGGTGCTGGCCATCAGCGTGCGCCCGTCGCGCTGCCACGTGATGCCCGAGCCCAGGTGCGGCATGCCGGCCAGCGGCAGCTCGGCGACCTTGCGGCGCGCGTCCAGGTCGACCACCTGCGCCTTGCCTTCGCGCGAGGCGCCCATCAGGCGCGCGTAGTCCTGCGTGAAGAAGAAGTCGTCGAGCACGTCGTCGAGGCGGGTGCGGCGCGGCTCGGGGTAGCGGCCGTCCCGGTCCTTCGCGGCATAGCCGATCTCCCACACTTCGGGCACGTCCTTGAGCGCGGCCACGAACGACTGGCGCGGCGTCGCGTCGTAGACCGCCGACACGCGCGAGCTGCGCCCGCCGGCGTCGGCGACCGGGATCGAACGCACCACGTTCAGGTCGCCGTCGAGCAGCACCAGCGTGTGCGGCAGGTAGTTGGCCACCGCCACGTGGCGGCCGTCGGGCGACACCGCGACGTTGCGCGTGTTGATGCCGGCCCGGATCTCGACCACCACCTTCAGGTTCCACAGGTCGTACTTGCTGACCCAGCCGTCGCGCGAACCGAAGAACACGTAGCGGCCGCCCTCGGCGAACTTGGGCCCGCCGTGCAGCGCGAAGCGCGAGGCGAAGCGGTGGAGCGGCTCGAGCCGGTCGCCGTCGAGCACGCTGACGTGGTGATCGCCGTGCTCGACCACCAGGAACAGGTTCATCGGGTCGGCGGCGAACACCGGCTTGTCGGACAGCGTCTTCGGATCGACGTGCTGGATGCGCGAGGCGCGCATGTCGGCCTCGGTCCAGCGCGGCGCGGGCACGACCGGCGTGTAGATCCAGTCGACCAGCGCGCTCATCTGCGCCTTGTCGAGCAGGTGCGCGAAGCCGGTCATCTGCGTGGCGGCGCGGCCGTTGGCGACGACTTCCGTGGCCTCGCCCTTGCGCAGGCGGCTGAGGTTCTCGGGCAGCAGCGCCGGTCCCATGCCGCCCAGACGGTCGCCGCCGTGGCAGGCCGCGCAGTGCTGCTGGTACAGCTGCGCGGGGTCGGGTGCGGCGGACGCGGCGGCGGGCGTCGCGGGCACGGCAGGCGTAGCGGCGAACGCCGCGCCCACCGGCAACGCAGCGGCCAGCAGCAGCGCGGCCAGGCGTTTCGCGCGATCGCGCGGCGCGGTCTTCACAGCGTCACCTTGCCTTTCTCGTAGCGGCTGGTGCGCACCCACGGCGTGGTCACGATGCGCTCGGCGCCGTAGTCGGCCGCGCTCACGCCGATCTCTTCGTCGTCGAGGTAGCAGGCCGGATCCTCGGCCCAGACGTCGCCGGTGATCTGCTGCGCGCGCACGCGCGAGTTGCCGTTGCAGATCGACAGGAAGCGGCAGGCGCCGCAGCGCCCGGACACCGGCCGCGGATGCTGCTTCAGGCCCGCCATCAGCGGGTTGGACAGGTCGTGCCAGATCTCGCCGAACGCGCGCTCGCGCACGTTGCCCAGCGGCACGTGCCACCACATCGTGTCGGGATGCACGATGCCCAGGTTGTCGATGTTGGCCACGTTCACGCCGCTGGCATTGCCGCCCCACTGGCGCAGCCTGGCCTCGATGTGCGCCGCGTGCTCGGGAAAGCGCCGGCGCACCCAGTGCAGCATGAACACGCCGTCGGCGTCGTTGTTGCCGGTGACGAACTCCTTGGCGATGCCGCGCCGGTGCTGTTCGAGACAGGTCTCGAACAGCAGCTCCATCGCCTCGCGCGTGCTGCGATGGTGGGCGTCGCGCGCCCGGTTCTTGTTGCCGCGCCCGGCATAGTTCAGGTGCGAGAAGTAGAACTTGTCGATGCCTTCGGCCTCGACCAGTTGCAGCAGCGCCGGCAGGTCGGCGGCGTTGTCCTCGGTCATCGTGTAGCGCACGCCGACCTTGATGCCGTGCGCCAGGCACGCCCGGATGCCCGCCATCGACGCGTCGAACGCGCCGGCCTTGCGACGGAACCGGTCGTGCGTGGCCGCGATGCCGTCCAGGCTCACGCCCACGTAGTCGAAGCCGATGTCGGCGATCGCCTCGATGCGGCCGGCGTCGATCAGCGTGCCGTTGGTGGACAGTCCGACGTAGAAGCCCTGTGCCTTGGCACGGCGCGCGATGTCGAAGATGTCGGGGCGCAGCAGCGGCTCGCCGCCCGACAGGATCAGTACGGGCACCCGGGCCGCCTTCAGATCGTCCATCACCCGGAACACCTCTTCGGTGGACAGCTCGCCGGGGAAGTCGGTATCGGCCGAGATCGAGTAGCAGTGCATGCAGGTGAGATTGCAGCGCCGGACCAGGTTCCAGATGACCACCGGCCCCGGCGGGTTGCGGCGCGGGCCGGCCGGCGTGGGGTGGTCGATCTCGCGGATGAACTGGGAGATGCGGAACATGGGCGGGTCTTCCGGTGAGGGCGGCGCGGTCAGGCGGCCGACGCGATGCGCAGCCCGGTCTTCTTCAGGATGCCGCTGGAGAACAGCACGTCGCGGCCGCGGCAGGCGCCGGGATACTCGCCGTCGATCAGCGCGGCGATTTCGGCCACGCGCTGCTGCGCGGCCTCGCGGCTGGTGGCGTGCACCATCGCGAACAGGTTGTACGGCCAGTCGGGCCGATGGCGCGGGCGGCGGTAGCAGTGGGTGACGAAGTCGAGCGCGCCGATGCGCGCGCCGATGGCGTCGATGCGCGCGTCGTCGATGTCCCACACGCTCATGCCGTTGGCCGTGTAGCCGAGCGCATAGTGATTGGGCACCGCGCCGATGCGCCGGATGCTGCCTCGCGCCAGCATCGCGGCCAGTCGCGTGCGCACCTCGGGCTCGGCTGCGCCGACCTGCAGCGCCACTTCCTCGTAGGGGCGCGGCACGAGCGGCAGTCCGCCCTGCGTGGCCAGCACGATGCGGCGGTCGAGTTCGTCCATCACGCCTGCAGCCTCATGCCGACGAAGTACTCGCGTTCCTTCGGAAAGCGCAGCACCGGCAGGCCGGCGGCTGCCTCGATGCGGCCGGCGACCTCTTCGATCGCGTCCGCCGACTCGGTGGCGAGCACGAACCACATGTTCAGACGGTGCTCGCGCCGGTAATTGTGCGCGACTTCGGGAAAGCCGTTGACGATTCCCGCGACGCGCTCCCAGTCGGCCTGCGGCACCGCGATCGCGGCCAGGCAGAAGGCGCCGCCCATGCGCTCGATCTGGAACATCGGGCCGAAGCGGGTCAGCACGTTCGCGTCGAGCAGGCGCCGCAGCCGCGCGATGACTTCTTCCTCGGCGAGCCCGAGTTCGGCGCCCACCGCGGCGTACGGGCATTCGACCAGCGGAAAGCCGCCCTGCAGCGCGTTGATCAGGCGGCGGTCGGTGTCGTCGAGCCGCTGCGGGTGCGAAGCGGCCTGCGCAGGGACGCCTGCCGCCGCGCCTGCGCCGTCCGCTCGCGGCCGCTCACGCATGACAGGCACCTTCGCCCTGCGGCAGGTAGCGCGCGCCGCGCTGCTTGAACCGCCGGCCGCTGAACAGCACCGCGTGCGGCCAGGCGTCCAGGCCGAGGCGGGCCGCGATGTCGTCGCGCGCGGCGAGCACGGCCGTGCGCTCACTGCCGTGGATCATGCAGAACAGGTTGTAGCGCCAGTCGGGCAGTGCGCGCGGGCGGCGGTAGCACAGCGTGACCAGCGGTTCCCCGGCCAGGCGGCGACCGCATTCGCCGACCACGTCGTCCGGCACGTCCCAGACGCACATCGCGTTGGCGCCGAGGCCCAGCTCGTGATGGCGCAGCACCACGCCGAAGCGACGGATCAGCCCGTCGGACTGCGCTGCCGCGATCGTATCCAGCACTTCGGCTTCGCCGAGTCCGGTGCGGCGTCCCAGTTCGGCATACGGCGCGGCGACCAGCGGCAGGCCTTCCTGCAGCGCGGCGAGCACCCGGCGTTGGCGCGCGGAGGGCGCGGCGCCGGGCGTGGTGCTTCCGGATGGAGTGCCGCCCGGCGTGGCGCTCCCGGGCATGGTGTCGCCGGGTAGGGTGTCGCCGGGTAGGGTGTCGCCGGGTAGGGTGCCGCCGGGTAGGGTGCCGCCGGGTAGGGTGCCGCCGGGTAGGGTGCCGCCGGACGTGGCGGTCGGCGCGGCCCGGTGAAGACCGCGCGTGCGCGGCCGTGCCGAAGCGACGCCGGGCATCGCGTCGGGCGCCATGCCCGACGCTGCATCGAGCGCCGGATCGCAGGCGAGATCGATGTGATATTCCTCGAGCAGCGGCAGCCGGATCACCGGACAGCCGGTATCGCGGCCGATCGCGTCGACGATGTGCGCCAGCGCCTGCGCATCGGCGGCGGTGACGACGAACCAGAGATTGAAGCGATGCTCGCGCTCGTAGTTGTGATTGACGCCGGGTTCGGCGCTCACGCGCGCGGCCACCGCTGCCAGCTTCGACGGCGGCGCCGCCAGTGCCACCAGCGCGCTCGCGCCGAGCCGGTGCGGTGCGAACACCGCGCCGATGCGGCTGACCAGGCCGCGCGTGATCCAGTCGCGGTACGCGGCGATCACCGCGTCTTCGGCCAGGCCGACCTGCGCGGCGAGCACCGCGAACGGCCGCGACTCGAGCGGAAAGCCGCGCTGCCAGTCGTTGAGCAGCCGATAACCGGCGGCATCGATGCCGGGCGGAAGCACGACTGCGCGGGCCATCGCGCGTTCTCAGAAGCCGGTGCGCGCCGCGCGGCTGGTGAAGAAGATGCCGCTCGGGTTGTGTGCGGGCAGCGTGGCGAGCGGCCGGCGGCTGCGCGTGTCGTAGATGACGACCTTGTCGTCGTCGCGCGCCGACAGCCACACCGCCTCGCCCTTCGGCGTGAACTCCATGTGCAGGATGGCGCGTCCGGGCTGCAGGGTTTCGACGACGCGGTTGTCCAGCGTGTCGATCACCTGCACCCAGCTGTTGTCGGGGAACGCGAAGTTCACCCAGATTTCGCGTCCGTCGGGCCGCGCCATCACGAACACCGGCTGGCTCCTGACCGGAATGCGGCCCACTTCCTGCCAGCTCGCGGTATCGACGACCAGCACTTCGTGCCGGCCGATCGCGGGCAGGTAGGCGCGGCCGCCGGCGATCGCCCAGCCGCGCAGGTGCGGCATCTTGTACACCGGCAGCGGCTCCTTGCCGCGGCCGTAGCCGCCGAGGATGGTGCGCACGCCCTGTTCCGGGCGCCACAGGTCGAGCATCGACAGGCCGTCCTCGCCGAACAACCCGGCGATGTAGTAGCGGCCGTCGGGCGTCACCAGCCCGTCGTACGGCTGCTTGCCGGCCGGGTAGCGTTCGGTGCGCGGCCGCTTCGGGTCGGACAGGTCGGTGACGCGGATTTCGCCGGCGTCGAACAGCGCGTACGCGAAGCGGTTGCCGGGCAGGTCGACCAGGCCGACCACCTTGGAGCGCTTGCCTTCGTTGCCGTAGTCGGCCGGCACGTCGGCCAGCAGCTCGAGCGTGACGGCATCGAACGCCTTGATGCCGCCCGGCTCGTAGTTCTGCGCGACGACGATGCGCCCGTCCTGGGAGATCGCGCCGCCGATCGAGTTGCCGGCCTGCAGCACGCGCCCGACGATCGTGGCGCGCAGCAGGTCGACCCTGGTGAGCCCGCCGTCGCGGCCGAACACGTAGGCGTAGCGGCCGTCGCGCGAGAACACCGCCGACGCGTGCGACAGGTCGCCGAGCCCGCTCACGCGCGCCAGCGCGCTGCGGCCGGAGGTCTCGACCACGCTCACGTGTCCGCTCGCGCGCTCGATGACGATGCCGAGGTCGCCGGTGCCGCGCAGCGGCGCGTCGAGCTGGGCACAGCCCGCCAGGCCCGCGGCGAGCGCGAACGCGAAACCGGCCCTTCTCATCGCCGCTCCTCGCCGGGAAGCTCCGGAAAGCCCTCGATCAGTGCGCGTACCACCCATTCGGCCTCGCTTTCGTTCATGAAACGGCTCCACCCGGGCATCGCCGATCCCGGTCGTCCATTGAGCACCGTGGCGACCAGGGAGTCGAACGGCTTGCCTGCCAGCGTGGCGGGCAGCAGCGCCGGACCCAGGCCTCCGGTCAGCTTGAGTCCGTGACAGGAGCCGCAATCCTGGCGGACCAGCCGGATCAGTTCACGTTGGCGGTCGGCGCCGGGCTGCGCGGCCGCCGGCGGAGAATGCACGGTTGCGACGACCGTTGCCGCGATGGCCATCGTACCGGCAATCCTGGAGAAGGCTCTCAATGTCGTTCCGACGCTCGATCGACTTGTGTTGTCGGCCCGCAGGATGCGCTGGGGCCGCGGCAGCCTCTTTGACCCGAGTCAAGCACACCGCCCGGTGGTCGGCCGCGAGTGTTCCGTGGGGATCGGATTTGGCATTAAATCGCAATCGGGTGCGATGGCACCCGTTTTCCGCATCACGCAAACGCATGCTCAAGGACCGAACTCGATGACGCTCGATCTCCTCGCCTGTGCGCCGGCCATGGATCCGGGGCATCCGGAAGGCGGCGGGCGCAGCGTTCCGCGCGACGGCGCTTCCGCCCGGCGCGGCAGCGGGCGCGTGAGCCTGGTCGGCGCCGGCCCCGGTGATCCCGAGCTGCTGACGCTGCGTGCCGCCCGGCGGATCGCCGAGGCCGATGCCATCGTCTATGACCATCTCGTCGGTGAGGGTATTCTCGACCTGGCCCGGCCCACGGCCACCCGCGTGTACGCCGGCAAGGAAGCGGGCCGTCACGCGCTGCCCCAGGATCAGATCAACCGCCTGCTGGTCGACCTTGCCCGTCAGGGGCTCGACGTGGTGCGGCTGAAGGGGGGCGACCCGTTCATTTTCGGCCGCGGCGGCGAGGAGATGCAGGAGCTGGTCGCGCAGGGCATCGCCTGCGACGTCGTGCCCGGCGTGACTTCCGCGGCCGGGATGGCCGCCTCGACCGGCATTCCGCTCACGCACCGGGATCACGCGCAGACGGTGTCGTTCGCCACCGGGCACCTGAAGGACGGCACCGTCGATCTCGACTGGGGCAGCCTGGCCCGCCCGCACCAGACCGTGGTGATCTACATGGGGCTGGGCGCGCTCGAGATCATCTGTCGCGAGCTGATCGCGCACGGACTGCCGGGCGCGACGCCGGCCGCGGTGGTGCACGCGGCCACGACGCCTGCGCAGCGCATCGTCACCGGCCGGCTCGACACGCTGCCCTGTAGCGTGCGCGAAGCGGGGTTGAAGTCGCCGAGCCTGATCGTCATCGGAACGGTCGTCGAGCTGCACGCGGTGCTGATGCCGCGCGGCATGCCGGTAGGAATGTGAGCGTTGCCCGCGGCGGTCGTGGCGGCGAGTTGAAGTACAGTTGCGGCATGCCCGAGTGGCGGAATTGGTAGACGCAGTGGACTCAAAATCCACCGCCGTAAAAAGCGTGTCGGTTCGACTCCGACCTCGGGCACCAATCCGGAGAGCCGCCCCGTGGAGCCGGGGGCGGCTTTATCGCGGATGACGGCGGCTACGCGGACAACGCATCGGCCAGCGCACGCAGCAGCTTCGCGCCGTCGCCGCGCCATGCGCTGCCATGCATGCACGCGAGCGTCGTCGGGTTCGCCGAGGCCAGCCTCTCGAGCATCGCGCGTGCGTTCGCCGTGTGCGAGAAGTAGTCCATCTCGTGCCGGAAAGCCTCGCTCGGGCCGAGGATGTCCGACTCCGTGACGGGCGGAAGATCGGCGCCTCCCTGCGTGAACAGGTCGCCGCACAGCAGCGTAGCGGTTCGTTCTTCCATCAGAAAACCGCATTCCCATCCGTGCGGCAGGTGCGGCGTATCGAACCATCGGACGGCGTGCTTGCCGAGGGAGAGGCTCTCCCCGTCACCGAGCGCGCGAGGTGGCCGGTCGGCGAGATCGCCGATGGAGACCAGGGCAGCCACCGCCCCGCACAGAGGCGAGGATCGCGGCGCTGCTGCCAGCCATTCGTTGAGCGACCCGCACTCGTCCGCTTCGACGTGCGAAAAGGCGATGTGGCGAAGCCGCTCCACCGGCAATACGTTCGCGACCGCCTCGCGGACCAGCGGGAACATCCTTCGCGGTCCGGTGTGGAAAAGCAATGGCTCATCGTCCACGATGAGGTATTGGTTGAACGAGAAGCCGCCCGCGCCTTCGATGGCAACCGGCGTGCTGATGCGGTAGATCCCTTCGGCAACCTCGTGCACGTTCGTGCCGGACTGCGTGTTCGTGATGGTCATCGGTATCTCCTTGCCGTGGGCCTGATGGCGGCAGTCGGGTGCATGTCCGACTGCCGGGTTATCCGCGCTGCGCAGCCGCGCTCAGGGTCTTGCTGCAGTGGTGGGCGCCGGCGGCAGCGGTTCCGGCACGCGATTGCTGATCGCCGGGATCGATTGCAGATAGGCGAATATCGCGGCCAGATCCTCGTCGGTGAAGTGCTTGTACATGGGGTATGGCATCGGCGGCAGGATCGGGCGGCCGCGGCCCATGTGCCGGCCGCTGCGGATGGTGTCGATGAAGTTGCGCAGGGTCCAGCGGCCCAGTCCGGTTTCGGCGTCCGGCGTCAGGTTGGCGGTGAAGCTGACACCCCACGGACCGGCCCAGGCGGTATTGGTGGCGGCGACCGACATCAGCCAGGGTCCCGCAGGCAGGCGCGGCGCCGGCGGCATCAGCATCCCCTCGGGATGGCCCGAGAGCATGCGCGACATGTCCGGCTCCGCGCCGTTCGGGCCTGCCTTGAAGGGCGTGTGGCAGTCGTGGCAGCTGGCTACCGTGACCAGATAGCGGCCACGTGCGAGCGTATCGGTGGAGGCGTCGGCGGCCGCTGCGGGGCCCGCGAAAGCGTTGATCAGGGCAAAGGCGGTGACGATACGGTTCATGGCGAGACTCCCTTGCGTGTCGGTAGCTCGTGATCGATCCAGCGCTCGACGAGCGCGAGTGCTTCGGTGTCGGCCAGCGCCGATCCGAGCGGGGGCATCTGCAGCTGCGGTTCGCGTGAACGCATCCGCAGCAACAACAGACTCCTGCGTGACTGTCCCGCCGCGAGCAGCGGCAGCGGGGCCTGCGTTTCGGGGGCGCGGAAGCGGGGCGCCGCGCCGAGGAGCAGGCGCAACACGGCGGCCGTATCGGCGCGCCGGCCGATGCCTAGCGCGAGGCGCAGGCCGACCGGAACGGCGGCGCCGCTCTCGCCGGCGTCGGCGTGGCAATAGCCGCAATTGCCGTGCAGATAGCCGAGCGCGGCCCGCTCCGTAGCCGATGCGGCCGCGATGCGCGGCGGCGTGTCGAGCAGCGCCTGCGGCAGATTGCGCAACAGCCCGCGCGCGACCAGCGCGCGAAGATCGACGGCGCTGAGCGCATCGGCGTGCGGTGCCAGCGGATCGCGGTCGGGCGACAGCTGCAGCGCGCCGAAGCCGAGTACCGGCACCGCCGCTGCTTCGTGGCAGGCGCGGCAGTCCGGTTCCGACGGAACGGCGTAGCGGCGCTGTCCGGCATCGTCGAGCGGCAGCGCCGCGATGCCTCGCGCCGGCGCCAGCATCGCGTCGCTGCCGTCTTCGTTCCAGACATAGCT
>JAHDYE010000092.1:10945-13134 GCA_023383035.1 Burkholderiaceae bacterium
GTAGCGCCAGGAACCGTCCTCCAGGCGCTCGATGTAGCGCGTTTCGATGCGGCGGCGACCCAGCGCGAATTCCTTCCACAGTCGGGTGCCGCGCGGGAACTCCCACGCGTCGGCGCGCGAGGCATCGATGAAGCTGCCGGGCGGCAGCGAGATCCAGCGCCGTTTCGCGGTGCCGTCGGACCACAGCGGATACTGCGGCGAGAAGCCCAGGTGCTCCGCACGCACCTCGTCGACGGAGCCGGCGACGAACAGGCCGGTGTCGCGCAGATGCAATGGCAGGTCGGGTGTCGCCGCGCCCGTCGCGGCCGTGCTCGTGCCGAGCCCGAGCGTGAGCGCGAGGCGCACGACCACGCGCATCGTCGACGGTTTCATCCTGCGCATCCCTGCAGGCGGCCGGCGACTCAGCCGGGCTTGCGCGCGGCATCGACCAGCGCGCGGATCGCCCAGCGCTTGAGCTTGCGCGCCTCGGCGTCATCGAGGCGCAGCACGTCCTTGATCACCACCATCCCTTCGGTGCCGATGATCAGTGCCAGCGCCTGGGCCAGCATCTTGCGCATCGCCGGGGTGAACTGTCTGCGCTGCGGCTCGAGCGCGGCCTCGATCAGCGGCGTGCGGCGGTTCTGGCGCAGCGGCAGCGTGCCGTCCTGTTCGCCGCGGATGGCGCGCTCCATCGAGTTCGCCAGGATCATCCGGATCGGCACCTCGTTGTCGAGCACGATGTCGTGCAGCAGGGTGTCGACGCGCTCCACCCGGTGCGCGGCATCCGCGGATTCCACGCCGCGGAACAGCGCGTCCGCGCCCGGCACCTCGACGTCGACCGCGGCTTCGACCAGCAGTGCATCGGCACTGGCGAAATAGCGATAGGCCGTTGCACGCGACACCATCGCGCTCTCGGCAACCTCTTCGAGGCTGGGCTTGCGGCCTTCCTTCATCAGCCGCGCGGCCGCCTGCAGCAGGTCCTTGCGCGTACGCATCTTCTGGTTCGGCCGCCCGGGCCTTGCGTCGTTCATCGGTGCGCGTCCTGCAACTGCCGGAACACGGCGCCGAGATCGATCCAGACGTTCTCGCGCTTGATGTCGCCGTTGTCGGCGAACTCGAAGATATGCAGCAACCGGAACTCGAGCGGCCGGTTGCGTCCGTCGATGCCGAAGGGCTTGCCCGGGGCGCGGCCCTTCCACAGCGACTCGTCGACGACGAAGTCGGCACCGTAGAGCCGCTTGCGGCCTTCGACCGTGCTTTCCGAGAGATCGGCGAACATGCTTTCATAGAACGGTCGCGCGGCTTCCCGACCCCGCGTCGGGCCCCGCGGCGAGCCGACGACGTCGTGCTCGACGTCGTCCGTCAGCGTTGCCAGGACGCCTTCCACGTCATCGCGCGCTTCGAAACCGAAGTGCTCGTCGATCTTGCGGTCCATCTCCTCGCGGGTGATCGCCATGACACTGTCCTCTCGGCGTAATAAATCTGATACGTACGAATCGTAAAGAGACACATGTCTCATGTCAAGCTATGAATCTCTTCAAGAGCGAAACGGGAGCAGGGCAGGCGGATTGCCGGCGCCGGAACGGCGATGCCGGCCGGTGCCTCGGGCAGCGGTCAGGGTGCGCGAACCTGCACGGGCGCCGGGGCTACAATGGCGCGGCCGCGCGCCCGCTGGAGCCTCCCATGGACCTGAACTACTCGGCCGAAGAGCTCGCCTTCCGTGACGAAGTGCGCGCCTGGCTCGATGCCAGCATTCCCGCCGACCTGCGCGACAAGGTCCTGAACTACCGCGAGCTGAGCAAGGACGACCTGGTGCGCTGGCACCGGATCCTGGCGAACAAGGGCTGGGTCGCGCCGTCGTGGCCGAAGGAGTGGGGCGGCACCGACTGGTCGCCGGTCGAGCGCTACATCTTCGAGGAGGAGTACGCCCGCGCGGGCGCGCCGCCGATCGTGCCGTTCGGTGTCACGATGTGCGCGGCGGTGTTGCTGCAGTTCGGCACCGACGCGCAGAAGCAGCGTTTCCTGCCGCGCATCTACCACTGCGACGACTTCTGGTGCCAGGGCTATTCCGAGCCAGGCGCGGGTTCCGATCTCGCGTCGCTGAAGACGCGTGCCGAGCGGCGCGGCGATCACTACGTGGTCAACGGCCAGAAGATCTGGACCACGCTCGGCCACTACGGCGACTGGATCTTCTGCCTGGTGCGCACCGA
>JAHDYE010000093.1:0-2470 GCA_023383035.1 Burkholderiaceae bacterium
GTTCGACAACTTCGACGAGTTCAGGAAGCTGCACCCGGCGCTGGCCAACCTGAAGCCGGAGAGCATGGTCAAGGACGGGTTGTCGGCGCCGCTGCACGAAGGCGCGATGCGCTACTACAAGGAGAAGGGCTGGGTGAAGTAGCACCCGCCCCGGCGCGGCGAGGAAGCGGGCCCTGCGCCCGCTTTTTCGTATGCACGCCGCGGCGAACGCCGCGCCCCCCGTTACCGGTGGAGCACGCCCGCAGCGTCACCGATCGGAAGACTCCGATGAGCGAACCCGTCAAGCCCACCGTCGAACTGCAGCAGATCGTCGCCGACGCCGACACCGGCGGGCGCGCGGCGTCTGGCCTGTCGGGCGCGATCATCTCGGCGGTGGCGATCGGCTGGTCGCTGTTCCAGCTGTGGTACGCGTCGCCGCTGCCGTTCTCGCTCGGCGTGGGCCTGCTCAACGACACCGAGGCGCGCGCGCTGCACCTGGGCATCGCGCTGTTTCTCGCGTTCCTCGCGTATCCGGGCTCGCGCAGGAAGGGCGTGCGCTACCGCGTGCCGCTCGCCGACTGGGTGTTCGCAGCGGCAGGCGCGTTCGCCGGCGCCTACCTGCTGCTGTTCTACGCAGAGCTCGCCACGCGCCCGGGCGTGCCTATCACGATGGACATCGTGGTGGCCACCGTCGGCATGGTGCTGCTGCTCGAAGCCACGCGCCGCGCGGTCGGCGCGCCGATGACGATCCTAGCGCTCGTCTTCCTCGGCTACATCTTCCTCGGCCCGTACCTGCCCGACGTCGTCTCGCACAAGGGCGCATCGCTGCAGCGGATGCTCTCGCACATGTGGCTGACCACCGAGGGCGTGTACGGCGTGGCGCTGGGGGTGTCGGTGGCCTTCATCTTCATCTACGTGCTGTTCGGGTCACTGCTCGACCGGGCGGGCGCCGGCAACTACATGATGCAGGTGTCGTTCGCGATGCTCGGGCACCTGCGCGGCGGACCGGCCAAGGTGGCGGTGGTGTCGTCGGCGCTGAACGGCCTCATCTCCGGCTCGTCGGTGTCCAACGTCGTCTCCGGCGGCATCTTCACGATTCCGCTGATGAAGAAGGCCGGCTACGGCGGCATCAAGGCCGGCGCGATCGAGACCGCCTCGTCGGTCAACGGCCAGATCATGCCGCCGGTGATGGGCGCGGCGGCGTTCCTGATGGTCGAGTACGTCGGCATCCCGTACTCCGATATCGTCAAACACGCGTTCCTGCCGGCGGCGATCTCCTACGTCGCGCTGTTCTACATCGTGCACCTCGAGGCGCTGAAGATGGGCATGCAGCCGGCTGCGTCGCAGCGCCCGCGCGGCGCGCGCGAGAAGGCGATCGGCTGGGCGCTCGGCCTGTCGGGCACGATCGTCGTGTGCGCGCTGATCTACTGGATCGCGATCGGCACGCAGGCGCTGCTCGGCGCGGCCGCGCCGTGGATCCTCGGCGGGCTGCTGCTGGCGCTGCACGTGGCGCTGCTGCGTGCGGCCAGCCGCTATCCGGACCTGCCGCAGGATATCGACATCGAGAATCCGGTGCTGCCCGAGACCTGGCCGACGGTCAGGGCCGGGCTGCATTTCCTGATCCCGATCGGCATGCTGATCTGGTGCCTGATGATCGAGGAGCTCAGCCCGGCGCTGAGCGCATTCTGGGCCGCGGTGACGCTGATCGGGCTGATGCTCACGCAGCGGCCGCTGATCGCGCTGTTCCGCGGCACCGGCATGGCCGGCAGCTGGCGCACGGGCTTCGACGAGGTGGTGCAGGGCCTGAACGACGGCGCGCGCAACATGATCGGCATCGGCGTGGCCACCGCCACGGCGGGGATCATCGTCGGCGGCATCACGCTCACCGGCCTGGGCTTCCGGATGACCGACTTCGTCGAGGTGGTCTCGCAGGGCAACGTGATCGCGATGCTGCTGTTCACCGCCTTCGTCTGCCTGGTGCTCGGGCTGGGCGTGCCCACCACCGCGAACTACATCCTGGTCGCATCGCTGATGGCGCCGGTGATCGTCGAGCTCGGCGCACGCAGCGGCTACATCATCCCGCTGATCGCGGTGCACCTGTTCGTCTTCTACTTCGGCATCATGGGCGACATCACGCCGCCGGTCGGCCTGGCCACGTTCGCGGCCGCGGCGATCTCGGGCGAGGATCCGATCCGCACCGGCCTGCAGGGCTCGGTCTACGCGCTGCGCACCGTGGTGCTGCCGTTCGTGTTCGTCTTCAACCCGGCGCTGCTGCTGATCGACGTCGAAGGCTGGTTCGAACTGCTGCTGGTGGCATTCGCGTCGACCGTCGCATCGCTGACGTTCGCCGCGGCCAGCATGGCATGGTTCCGCGAACGCTGCCGCTGGTGGGAAGTCGTGCTGCTGCTGCTGGCCACCTTCGCGCTGTTCAGGCCCGATTTCTTCATGAACCGGATCGCGTCGAAGTACGCCGAAGTGCCGGCATCGCAGA
>JAHDYE010000093.1:2480-13002 GCA_023383035.1 Burkholderiaceae bacterium
GGCAGGCTGGCCGAGGACGCGCGGCTCGCGCTGATCATCGAAGGGATCACGCTCGAAGGCGACGACGTGCGCAAGACCGTCGGCGTGCAGCTCGGTGCGCCGGGAGAGGGGCGTGCCCGCCTGCAGGAGGCCGGCATCACGGTCACCGCGCTGGGCGAGCAGGTGCAGATCGGCAACGTGCGCTTCGGCAGCCGCGCGAGGAAGTCCGGCTTCGAGCCCGGCTGGCAGGTCGGCGGCGTCCTGGTGCCCACCGACCGGCCTTCGGAGTACTGGGTCTACCTGCCGGCGCTGCTGCTGACCGCGGCGATCTGGTGGGGGCAGGGCCGGCGCACCGCCGCGCAGCGCAAGCCGGCCGCCCCCTGAGCGCGGCCCGCACGGCGCTTCCGATGCCGCGGCGCGCGCGGGCTCAGGCGTCGGCGCCCGGCGCCAGCCAGCGCGCGTAGGCGGCCAGGTCCACGTTGCCGCCGCTCACGATCACGCCGACGCGCCGCCCGCGCCACTGCGGCGCCATCGCGAACGCCCCGGCCGCCGCCAGGCAGCCGGTCGGCTCGACCACCATCTTCATGCGCTCGGCGAAGAAGCGCATCGCCGCGATCAGCGCGTCGTCGGACACCGCGAGGATGTCGCCTACGTGACGCCGGATGATCGGGAAGGTGAGCTCGCCCAGATGCGTGGTCATCGCCCCGTCGGCGATCGTCTTCGGTACCGCGATCGTCACGATGCGCCCGGCGCGCAGCGACTGACGCCCATCGTCGCCCGCCTCCGGCTCCACGCCGTAGAGCGCGCACGCCGGGGCCAGCGCCGCGGCCGCCAGCGCGCAGCCCGACAGCAGCCCGCCGCCGCCCAGGCACACGAACAGCGCATCGAGCGGGCCCGCCTCCTCGAACAGCTCGAGCGCCGTCGTGCCCTGACCGGCGATCACGTCGGCGTGGTCGTAGGGCGGGATCAGCGCGAGACCGCGTTCGGTCGCAAGCCTGCGCGTGAGCGCCTCGCGGTCCTCGGCGAAGCGGTCGTACGCGACGATCTCGCCGCCGTAGGCGCGCGTGGCCTCGAGCTTGGCCGCGGGCGCATCCGCGGGCATCACGATGGTGGCGCGCACGCCGAGCTCGCGCGCCGCCAGCGCGATCGCCTGCGCATGGTTGCCCGAGGAGAACGTGATCACGCCGGCGCGGCGCTGTGCGGGCGAGAGCTGCACGATGGCGTTGAAGGCGCCGCGGAACTTGAACGCACCCATGCGCTGGAAGTTCTCGCACTTGAAGAACAGCGAGGCGCCCGTGCGCGCGTCGGCGGTGGCCGAGCGCAGCACCGGCGTACGGTGGGCGCGGCCGCGCAGCCGCCCGGCAGCGGCCTGGACATCGGAGAACTGCGGCAGCTGCATGCGGGATTCCGGTGGCGACAGGGAGGGCGGCGAGCAGGAGACGACAGCATACGTCGAAGCCCGCCTTGCCGCGCCGGCCGTCAGGAGCCGGCCGCCCGATCGGCGGGCGCGTTGCCGGCCTCGACCAGCCAGTCGATCATCGCCAGCTCGTAGCCGCGCAGCATGTGCCCGCGCCGGAACGCGATGCGCGTGGTGTTCGAGGGCAACGCGGGCACGATCGGCAGCACCGCCAGCGAGGCGCGATCCTCGTCGCCGATCGCCAGCCCGGAGATCAGCCCCACGCCCAGGCCGAGGCGCACGTAGGTCTTGATCACGTCGGCGTCGGTGGCCTCGAGCACGATGGTGGGGGCGAGCCCGGCCTCGGCGAAGGCGCGGTCGATGCGGCGGCGCCCGGCGAACTCCGCGTCGTAGGTGACGAGGTCGAAGCCTGCCAGGTCGGCCAGGCTCGCGGCGTCGCGGGCGGCGAGCGGATGCGTGCGCGGCACGATCGCGCAGTGGTGCCACTCGAACAGCGGGCGCGTCTCGAGGTCGGCGTGCGCATCGAGCGCTTCGGTGGCGATGCCGAGGTCGGCCTGGCCGCCGCGCAGCATCGCGACGATCTGGCTCGGGCTGCCCTGGTGCAGGCGCACCGTCACCTTCGGATAACGCAGGCGCAGGCGCGCCACCACGGGCGGCAGGCTGTAGCGCGCCTGGGTGTGCGTGGCCGCCACGCGCAGCTCGCCCGCTTCGCCTTCGCGCCAGTCGAGCGACGTGCGCTTGAGATTGTCGGCCTCGAGCAGCAGCCGCTCGACGATCGTCGCGACGTGCCGGCCTTCCTCGGTGAGCGCGGTCAACCGGCGGCCATGGCGCACGAAGATCGTGACGCCGAGCTCGCCTTCGAGCTCGCGGATGGCCTTGCTCAGCCCCGGCTGCGACGTGTGCAGCACCTGCGCGGCCGCGGTCAGGTTCAGGCCGCGCCGGATCGTCTCGCGCAGATAGCGCAGCTGCTGCAGGTTCATGCGGCGCGATCGTGCCGCCGGGCGAAGGACGCGTCGACGATCGGATGCGCCGGCAGTTTTCTTATGCGATGCGGCAATAAGGCGCATACGTCCTGAGAACCGGAAGTTGGCAACACAGGTCCAACGGTTCGTTCCATCGCGCCGCGCGGCGCGCTAAGTTGCACGCCATGTACCTGTACGATCCCATCGACCAGCGGCTCGTCGACGAACGCGTCGCGCAGTTCCGCGACCAGACGCACCGCTTCCTCGCCGGGCGGTTCTCCGACGCCGAGTTCCTGCCGCTGCGCCTGCAGAACGGCCTGTACCTGCAGCGCCATGCACCAATGCTGCGCGTGGCGATTCCGTACGGGCTGCTCACGTCGCGGCAGCTGCGGCGGCTGGCGCACATCGCGCGCACCTACGATCGCGGCTACGGCCACTTCAGCACGCGCCAGAACCTGCAGTTCAACTGGCCGAAACTCGAGCAGGTGCCGGACATCCTGGCCGAGCTGGCCGACGTGCAGATGCACGCGATCCAGACCAGCGGCAACTGCATCCGCAACATCACCGCCGATCATTTCGCCGCGGTCGCGCCCGACGAGATCGTCGATCCGCTGGTATGGGCCGAGCTGCTGCGGCAATGGTCGACGCTGCACCCGGAGTTCGCGTTCCTGCCGCGCAAGTTCAAGATCGCGATCAGCGGCGCACGGAACGACCGCGCCGCCACGCTGGTGCACGACATCGGCCTGCAGGCGCGGCGCGACGGCCATGGCGCGATCGGGTTTCGCGTGATCGTCGGCGGCGGCCTGGGGCGCACGCCGATGGTCGGCCACGCGATCCGCGAGTTCATCGCCTGGCCGCACCTGCTCACCTACCTCGAGGCGATCCTGCGCGTGTACAACCGTCACGGCCGTCGTGACAACAAGTACAAGGCGCGCATCAAGGTCCTGGTCAAGGACCGCACTCCGCAAGCGTTCGCCGCCGAGGTCGACGAGGAATGGCGCCACCTCGCCGGCGGCCCGGGCACGCTGGTTCAGGCCGAGCTGGATCGCGTGGCCGCGCGCTTCACGCGGCCGGCATACCGCCCGCTGCCGGCCACCAGCGCGTACATCGACACGATGCGCCGGGCCGATCCCGCGTTCGAGCGCTGGCTTGGGCGCAACGTCCATCCGCATCGGGTGAAGGGCCATGCGGCGGTGACACTGTCGCTCAAGCGGCCCGCGATGGCGCCCGGCGACGTCACCGCCGACCAGATGGAAGCGATCGCCGGGCTCGCCGAGCGCTTCTCGTTCGGCGAGCTGCGCGTGACGCACGAGCAGAACCTGGTGTTCGCCGACGTGGAGCGCGACCGCCTGTACGAGTTGTGGCAGGCGCTGCGACCGCTGGGGCTGGCCAGCGCCAACATCGGGCTGATCGGCAACGTGATCAGTTGCCCGGGCGGCGACTTCTGCGCGCTCGCCAACGCGGTGTCGATCCCGGTCGCGCAGGCGATCCAGCGCCGCTTCGAGGACCTCGACTACCAGCACGACATCGGCGAGCTCGACCTGAACATCTCGGGCTGCATCAACGCCTGCGGGCACCACCACATCGGGCACATCGGCATCCTCGGCGTCGACAAGGCGGGCGAGGAGTGGTACCAGGTGACGATCGGCGGACGCCAGGGCACGTCGGCGGCGATCGGGCGGATCATCGGCCCGGCGATCTCGCGCGAGGCAGTACCCGACGCGGTCGAGAACCTGATCCGCGTCTACCTGTCGGGCCGCGAATCCGAGGCCGAGCGCTTCGTCGACTTCGTGCACCGCGTCGGCCTCGATCCGTTCAGGGAGGCGGTCTATGCCCACGCTGATTGATCGCCACGGCGTGCGCGAAGACCGCTGGGTCGTCGCGCAGGTCGAGCCGGCCGCAGCGGGCGGGCGGACGCATGCGAGCGGCGAGGCGCCGGCAGCAGGGGAGCGCACGCATGCCGGCGACCTGCAGCCGGCCGTGCCGGCCGCCGACGGCGACACGCTGCCGTTCGCGCCCGGCGCCGCGGTGCTGGTGCCGGCGCACACATGGGTCGCGCAGCGCGCGCACTGGCAGCGGCACGGCGGCCCGCTCGGCGTGCTGCTCGCACCGCACGACGATCCGGCCGCGATCGCCGCAGACCTGCCGCGGCTGGCGCTGGTGGCAGTGGCGTTCCCGTCGTTCACCGACGGCCGCGGCTACTCGATCGCGCGGCTGCTGCGCCAGCGCCACGGCTGGCGTGGCCCGCTGCGCGCGGTCGGCGACATCCAGCGCGACCAGTTGTTCCTGCTCGCGCGCTGCGGCTTCGACGGCTTCGCGCTGCGCGACGATCAGGATGTCGACGAGGCGCTGGCCGCGTTCGACGACTTCACCGAGGTCTACCAGGCAGCGGTAGATCGGCGCGCGCTGTTCGAACGCCGGTCGTGCAGGGCGGTGTCCGAGGCGGCGATATAGGCCCTCGCGGCCGGTACGACGCGCGCCGTCCGCATCGGCCGGCAAACGCCGATGCGGTATCTTCGCGGGCATGAATGCCCGGCCGCACGACTCCGGCGCAGCCCGCTCGCGCGGTGGCGCGCTCGAGGTCTTCCTCGCCTTCCTGAGACTGGGCCTCACTTCGTTCGGAGGGCCGATCGCCCATCTCGGCTATTTTCGCGACGAGTTCGTGGTCCGGCGTGCCTGGCTCGGCGAGCGCGCCTACGCCGAGCTGGTCGCGTTGTGCCAGTTCCTGCCGGGGCCGGCCAGCAGCCAGGTCGGATTCGCGCTGGGGCTCGGCCGTGCGGGATGGAAGGGCGCGCTCGCGGCCTGGCTCGGCTTCACGCTGCCGTCGGCGCTACTGCTGGCGTTGTTTGCCCGGGGACTCGCGTGGGCAGGCGGCGGCAGCCGGATGCTCGATTCGGTCGTCCATGGCCTGAAGATCGTCGCCGTCGTGGTCGTCGCCCAGGCGGTCTGGTCGATGTGGAAGGCCTTGTGCCCCGATCGGCGGCGGCGTGCGCTCGCGCTGTCGGCTGCGCTGCTCGCGCTCGCCTGGCCGGGCGCGACGGCGCAACTGCTGGCGCTGGGCATGTGCGCCCTGGTCGGCTGGCGCTTCCTGGCCACTCCGAACGCGCCGGAATCGTCGTCCGCTGCTCGCCTCGGGCCCGATGCGCGCGCTGGAGCGATTGCGCTGGCGCTGTTCGCCGCGCTGCTGCTCGGCCTGCCGCTGGCGGCGAGCGTGTCGGAGGCGCACTGGGTGCGCGTCGTCGAGGCGTTCTACCGGGCCGGCGCACTCGTGTTCGGCGGCGGTCACGTCGTGCTGCCGCTGCTGCAGGCCGGCGTAGTCGAACCCGGCTGGGTTTCCGAATCGGCGTTCCTGGCCGGCTACGGTGCGGCGCAGGCGGTACCGGGGCCGCTGTTCGCGTTCGCGGCGTATCTCGGCAGCTTGATCGGCGCATCGGCCGGATCGATTGCCGGCGCGGGCGGCGGCCTGCCGATCGGCGAAGTCGCGCAGTCGTTGCCGGCGGCGCGCGCCTGGCTGGGCGCAGCCGCGTGCCTGGCCGCGATCTTCCTTCCCGGCTGCCTGATCCTGGTGGCCGCGTTGCCGTACTGGAACCGGTTGCGCGAGCGCGCCGGAGCCCGTGCAGCGATCGCAGGGGTCAACGCGGGCGTGGTGGGCCTGCTGCTGGCGACATCGATCGATCCGGTCGCAACCGGCGCGATCCGCGGCCCCGTCGATGCTGCCGTGGCCGCGCTGCTGGTACTGGCGTTGCGCGCCCGCTGGGCGCCTTTGTCGCTGGTGGCGGCCGGCACCACGGTCGGGGCGCTGCGCGCATTCGTCGCATCATGATCGGGCTGGACAACGCGCTCGCGTTCTTCGTCGTGTCGGTGCTGCTGGCGCTCGCACCCGGTCCGGACAACCTGTTCGTGCTGCTGCAGTCGGCAATGCGCGGCCCCGGCGCCGGACTGCGCGTGGTGCTCGGCCTGTGCACCGGCCTGCTGGTGCACACGGCCGCCGTCGCCGCCGGGCTCGCGGCGCTGTTCGCGGCCTCGGCGACCACCTTTGCGGTGGTCAAGTGGCTGGGCGCCGGTTATCTCGCCTGGCTCGCCTGGCAGGCGCTGCACGCGCCCATCCTCGATCCCGGTGCAACCGTTGCCGCACCGGGCGACGGCTGGGCCATGTACCGACGCGGCATCCTCATGAACCTGAGCAACCCGAAGGTGGCGATCTTCTTCCTCGCGTTCCTGCCGCAGTTCGCCGACCCTGCGCGCGGCGCGATCTGGCCGCAGGTGTCGGTGCTGGGTGCGATCTTCATCGCTGCGACGCTGCTGGTATTCGGCAGCATCGCATGGTTCGCGGGCAGTCTGGGCAGTCGGCTGCGCCGCTCGCCGCGCGTGCAGCGCGTGTTGAACCGGATCGCCGGGGGCGTGTTCCTGCTGCTCGCGCTGCGGCTGGCCGTGGCCGAACGCTGACCGGCGGCGGGGGCAACGCCTGGTCAGGTATCGGCCGCGAGCCCGCTCTCAGAGCCGGATGCGCGCGGCCAGTGCCTGCAGCGTGTCGAACGACGGTTCGCGGCGCGGCCAGCCCAGCGTCACGGCGTCGCCGTGCCTGCGCGGCAGCACGTGCAGGTGCAGGTGCGGCACGGTCTGCCAGCCGGCGACGCGGTTGGCCTGCAGGATCGTGACCCCGTCGGCACCGAACTCGCGCTCGACCGCGATCGCGATCCGCCGCGCCGCGCGCATCAGCGCCATCGCCGTCGCCTCGTCGGCGTCCATCAGCGTCTCGTAGGGCTTGATCGAGGCGACGATCACGTGCCCGTCGTTGACCTGACCCGCGTCCATGAACGCGAAGACGTGCTCGTCGGCGTAGACGCGCGCGCAGGGCAGCTCGCCCGCGTGCAGTCTTTCGAAGATCGTCGGCATCGGAGACGCTCCGGCAATGCGCGCGGCCATGCACACGGCCCCGCATCGCGCGAAGGTAGCCGATTCCGCCGGCATGCGCACGCCGGCCAGCCCATTCGGCATCGCCCACCTTGCGCCAATACCCGCACTGCGGGAAGGCCGGGACGAAGCGCCCTAGAATTCACCCGCCGGCCGGATCGCGCCGGCCGCACGCCCGGCCTGCCGGCCGCTTCCTTCCCGCACGATGAGCCTGCCCCCGCCCCGCCTGTCCGTCCCCAAGGAGAAGCTCAAGTTCGTCCTGCTCGAGGGCATCCACGCATCGGCCGAAAGCGCGCTGCGCGCCGACGGCTACACCAGCATCGAGACCCATCGCCAGTCGCTGTCGGGTGAAGCGCTGATCCGGGCGATCGAGGCGGCGCATTTCGTCGGCATCCGCTCGCGCACCCACCTCACCGAGGAGGTGCTGGCACGCGCGCCCCGGCTCAACGCGATCGGCTGCTTCTGCATCGGCACCAACCAGGTCGACCTCGAGGCGGCGGCCCGGCGCGGCATTCCGGTGTTCAACGCGCCGTTCTCGAACACCCGCAGCGTGGCCGAGCTGGTGCTCGGCGAGATCATCATGCTGATGCGCGGCATTCCGGCCAGGAACGCGAAGCTGCATCGCGGCAGCTGGGAGAAGAGCGCCGCCGGTTCCTACGAGGTGCGCGGCAAGACGCTGGGCATCGTCGGCTACGGCCACATCGGCACGCAGACCGGCATCCTGGCCGAGCAACTCGGCATGTCGGTGCTGTTCCACGACATCGAGAAGAAGCTGCCGCTGGGCAACGCGCGGCAGGCCGCTTCGCTCGACGTGCTGCTCGCCGAATCCGACGTGGTCACGCTGCACGTGCCGGCCACCCCGGCCACGAAGAACATGATCACCGCAGCGCAGCTGGCGAAGATGAAGCGCGGCGCCCACCTGATCAACGCCTCGCGCGGCAACGTGATCGACATCGACGCGCTGGCCGCCGCGCTCGAAAGCGGGCATCTGCGCGGTGCCGCGATCGACGTGTTCCCGGTGGAACCGAAGGGTAACGAGGGCGTGTTCGAGTCGCCGCTCACGCGCTTCGACAACGTGATCCTCACGCCGCACATCGGCGGCTCCACCTCGGAAGCGCAGGCGAACATCGGCGGCGAGGTGGCCGCGAAACTGCTGCGCTACAGCGACAACGGCTCCACCGTCACTGCGGTGAACTTTCCCGAGGTGTCGCTGCCCGAGCACACCGGCAAGTGCCGCCTGCTGCACATCCATCGCAACGTACCGGGTATCATCGCGCGCATCAACGAGCGCTTCTCGCGTGCCGGCATCAACATCGCCGCCCAGTACCTGCAGACCGACGCACTGCTGGGCTACGTGGTGATCGACGTCGACGCGGCGGCCAGCCAGGTCGCGCTCGACGAGCTGTGCGCGATCGACGGCACGATCCGCTGCCGCATCCTGTACTGACGCCGACCGATTCCGATCCACGACGCCCTCCGGAGCGAACCGACATGCAAGAAACCCAGGCGCGCCGGCCGGGCCGCACCACGCCAGCACCGCCGGCGCCGCCTGCCTTCGCGCTGTGGCAGCTGGGCTTTCGCCCGTTCTACCTGCTGGCGGCCATCTTCGCCGCGCTGGGCATCGGCCTGTGGGCGCTGCAGTACTCCGGCACGATGAACGGCGCCTACCTGCAGGGGCCGCTGTGGCACGGCCACGAAATGCTGTTCGGCTACACGCTGGCGATCATCGTCGGCTTCCTGTTCACGGCGGTGCGCAACTGGACCGGCCAGCCCACGCCGACCGGCGCGCCGCTGATGGCGATGGCGGCGCTGTGGGTGGCGGGCCGCCTGCTGGTGCTCACGCCGTGGAGCGCCGTCGCGGCCGTGGTCAACGTCGCGTTCCCGTTCGCTGCAGCGGTGGGCATCGCGCTGCCGATCCTGCGTTCGCGCAACGCGCGCAACTACTTCTTCATCGGCCTGCTGGCGCTGCTGGGCGTGATCCAGCTCGCCACGCACGCGGCGTTCGCCGGCGTGGTGGACGCTTCGCCGCGCTTCACGCTGCAGCTCGGCTTCGACGTGGTGCTGTTCATCATGGTGGTGATGGCCGGACGCGTGCTGCCGATGTTCACCAACAACGGCGTGCCCGGCACCCAGGCCACACGCCTGCCCTGGCTCGAGAAGCTCGCGCTCGGCGCGATCATCGCGCTGTTCCTGGCCGATCACGCGCCGGGCATGCCCGCGCTCGCACCGACGGTGGCGCTGGTGGCTGCCGCCGCCCACGCCGCGCGGCTGTCGTTGTGGCAATCGTGGCGCACGCTCGGTACGCCGCTGGTGTGGGTGCTGCACGTCGCTTACGCCTGGATCGTCGTGCACCTGCTGCTGCGCGGCCTGGCCGGTTTCGGCTGGGTGGCCGAGTCGCTGGCGCTGCATGCGCTCACCGTCGGCGGCATCGGCGGCCTGACGCTCGGCATGATCACGCGCACCGCGCGCGGCCATACTGCGCGCCCGCTGGCCGCCGACGGCTTCGAGACCACCGCCTACCTGCTGGTGTTCGCGGCGGCGTTGGCGCGCGTGTTCGGCGCGATGTTGCTGCCCGGCCTGTACCTCGTCTGGGTCCAGCTGTCGGCGCTGTTGTGGACCGCCGCATTCGGCCTGTATGCTGTCCGCTACTGGCCGGTGCTCACGCGCCCGCGCCTCGACGGCAAGCCGGGTTGAGGAGGCGGTGCCGCGGCCGACGCCGACGCGCGCCCCATCCCCGGGAAGCGCCGGCGCGGTCGGTGCGTGGGCACGTTTCTGCGAGGAGATCGCCAATGGCACTGTCCCACGCAACGTCGGGCGACGTCGTTCAGGTGCGCCCGCCCGGAACCCGCATCGGCGATTCCCCGTCCACCGCGATCGTGCGCGA
This sequence comes from Burkholderiaceae bacterium, assembly GCA_023383035.1. GTDB lineage: Bacteria > Pseudomonadota > Gammaproteobacteria > Burkholderiales > Burkholderiaceae_E > Zeimonas. The sequence continues at coordinate 12,637 of JAHDYE010000093.1, forward strand.
CGGCCACATCGAGGTGATGCGGCTGCTGCTGCCGGCCGGCAAGTCGTTGCCCGTGCACGCGTTGCCGGGCCCGATGACGCTGCACTGCATGGAAGGCGTGATCGACGTGCATGCCGACGGCACCAGCCGTCCGATGCGCGCCGGTGAGCTGATGTACCTGGCCGGCGGCGCCGCGCATTCGGTGCATGCGATCGAGGACAGCTTCGTGCTCGCCACCGTGGTGCGGTTGCCGCAGGGGCCGGCATGACGCAGCCGGCCACCCGCATCGAACACGACCTGCTCGGCGACCGTGCCGTCCCGATCGATGCCTACTACGGCGTGCACACGCTGCGCGCGCTCGAGAACTTCCCGATCAGCGACACGCCG
>JAHDYE010000094.1 GCA_023383035.1 Burkholderiaceae bacterium
TCGATGTTGAGGCTGCGCTCGTGCGCCTCGTCGATGATCAGCGTGTCGTACTGCGACAGGCGCGGATCCGAGGCGGTCTCGGCCAGCAGGATGCCGTCGGTCATCAGCTTGATCGTCGCGCCCGGCGACAGCGTCTCGTCGAAGCGGATCTTGTGGCCGACGTGCGTGCCGGGCGGCGAGCCGAGCTCCTCGGCGATGCGGCGCGCCACCGCGGTGGCCGCCAGCCTGCGCGGCTGCGTGTGGCCGATCAGTCCGGCGCGTCCGCCGCCGGCCAGCGCGCAGATCTTCGGCAGCTGGGTGGTCTTGCCCGAGCCGGTCTCGCCGCAGACGATCACCACCGGATGGCGCCGGATCGCCTCGGCGATCTCGTCGCGGCGCGCCGACACCGGCAGCGCTTCGGGAAACCGCAGCGGCGGCAGCGGTGCCCGCGGACGCGCGGGCCGCGATACAGGGCGCTGCCGTGCGGACATGGAGCGAAATTATAATGACGCGATGAACGCCCCGCCCCGCTCCGACGCGCAGCCCCTCGCCCCACCCGCCGTACCGGCGGCCGAACCCGGTCCGACGCCGGGCGCATCGCTCGACGAAGCGCGCTTCGTCGCCTGGCTGCGCCAGGTCGCGCCCTACATCCACGCGTTCCGCGGCAAGACCTTCGTGATCGGCGTGCCGGGCGAGCTGATCCACGCCGGCCACCTGAACACGCTGGTGCAGGACCTGAGCCTGCTGCACGCGATGGGCATGCGCATCGTCGTCGCGCACGGCTCGCGTCCGCAGGTCAACGAACAGCTGCGCCTGCGCGGCGTCGAGCCGCACTACGCCGAGGGCCTGCGCATCACCGACTCCGCCGCGCTCGAATGCGCCAAGGAAGCCTCCGGCGAGATCCGCCTCGATCTCGAGGCGGCGTTTTCCCAGGGGCTGCCGAACACGCCGATGGCGCACTCCGCGGTGCGCGTGGTGTCGGGCAACCTGGTCACCGCGCGGCCGGTGGGCATCGTCGACGGCGTCGACTACCAGCAGACCGGGCTGGTACGCAAGATCGACGTGCAGACCATCCGCTTCGCGCTCAACAGCGGCGCAATCGTGTTGCTGTCCCCGCTCGGCTACTCGCCCACCGGCGAAGCATTCAACCTGAGCATGGAAGACGTCGCCGCGAGCACCGCCACCGCGCTCGACGCCGACAAGCTGATCGTGCTCACCGCCGAAGGCGGCATCACCGACGCCGACGCGACGCTGCTGCGCGAGATTTCCGAGGCCGACGCCAAGCGGCTGCTGGCGGCGGATGCCCTCACGGCCGACGCCGCGTTCACGCTGCGCCACGCGCTCAGGGCCTGCGAGGGCGGCGTGGCGCGCGCGCACATCATCCCGTTCGGCCTGGACGGCAGCGTGCTGCTCGAGCTGTTCCAGCACGACGGCGTGGGCACGATGCTGGTCGAGGAGACGCTCGAGGCGCTGCGCGAGGCCGGCCCCGACGACGTCGGCGGCCTGCTCGCGCTGCTGCGTCCGCTCGAGGAGGACGGTACGCTGGTGCGCCGCGACCGCGGCCTGATCGAGCGCGAGATCGGCAACTTCACGGTCATCGAGCACGACGGCGTGATCTTCGGATGCGCGGCGCTGTACGCGTTCCCGGAAGAGCGCATCGGCGAAATGGCCGCGCTGGCAGTCAATCCGGCGGTGCAGGGCCGCGGCGACGGCGAACGCCTGTTGCGGCGCATCGAGCAGCGCGCACGCGCGGCAGGGTTGAACCGGCTGTTCGTACTGACCACGCGTACCATGCACTGGTTCCTCAAGCGCGGATTCGTGGTCGCCTCGGTCGACCAGCTGCCGAAGGCACGCCAGGGCCTGTACAACTGGCAGCGCAAGTCGCTGGTCCTGATCAAGCATCTGTAGGAGTCGCAATGGCGCGCAACGTGTTCTGTATCAAGCTGCGGCGCGAAGCCGAAGGTCTCGATTTCCCGCCGTATCCGGGCGAGCTCGGCAAGCGCCTGTACGAGAACGTCTCGAAGGAAGCCTGGCAGGGATGGATCCGCCACCAGACGATGCTGGTCAACGAGAACCGGCTCAACCTCGCCGACGCGCAGGCGCGCAAGTACCTCGCGGCGCAGATGGAAGCGTATTTCTTCGGCACCGGCGCGGAGAAGCCGGCCGGCTACGTGCCGCCGAAGGCCTGACGGCGCAAGCCCGATGGCGTCGTGTCCTACAGCACGCCTTCCGCACGGACGACACGCCGACGTCGCCTGAGCCCATAGGCACGCCGCACGGGCTCTCCTACCGTATCGACAGCAGCACTCCTGCTGCACCGATCATCGAGGAGCTCGTCATGTTGCATTACGCCGTCGTCTTCTTCGTCATCGCTCTGGTCGCCGCGCTGTTCGGGTTCACCGGCATCGCGTCGGGCGCCGCCAGCATCGCCCAGACGCTGTTCATGATCTTCCTGGTGCTGGCCGTCATCGCCTTCATCGTCAACCTGTTCCGAAGTCGCGGCTGATCGCCGCAGCATGTCGCGTGCAGCGCAGCGCAGACTTCCGGCCGCTCGCCGCGTGCAAGGAGAACCCTTCGTGTTCCCCGGTCGGCCGGCGCACATTGCCGCCGACGCATCGCGGCATGGGCGCCGCGCGCTGGCGGCGGGGCTGCTGGGCTTCGCCGCGCTGGCACTGGGCTCGTGCAGCACGCTGCCGCAGACGAAACCCTGGACCGGCCCGGTGCCGGCCAGGGAGCTTTCCCGTCACGTGACGGTGCGCGGCCCGGACGGCCCGCTGGCCGAGTCCCTGCAACGCCGCGCGATCGAACGTCTGGCCTCGGCCGCCAAAGGCGACCTGGCCACCTATCATCTCCGGGTGCTGGCCGCCGTGCAGGGCGAAGTGAATCTCTATCCCGGCAACGCGGCGCGGTTGCTGGTGGACGGACCCGCGACCTTCGCTGCGATGAAGGCAGCCATCTCCGGCGCACGCCACCGCGTGCTGATCGAAAGCTACATCATCGACGACGCGGACGTCGCCCGCGAGATCGGCGAGCTGCTGGCGAGCAAGGTCGCGCAGGGCGTACCGGTGGCCCTGCTCTACGATGCGCTCGGCTCGCGCACCACCGACCCGGCGTTCTTCGAGACGCTGCGCGCGCGCGGCATCGCGGTGTGCGCGTTCAATCCGGTCAACCCGGTGCAGCGCCCCGGGTACTGGGGCATCAATCACCGCAACCACCGCAAGGTCGTGGTGGTCGATGCCGCGACGGCCTTTACCGGCGGCATCAACATCAGCCAGGTGTACTCGTCGGGTTCGTTCGGCAGCCGCAGGAGCGCCCGCGACGCGGATGCGCCGGACAACGGCTGGCGCGACACCCAGATCGAGCTGCAGGGCCCCGTGGTGGCCGCATTGGCGGGGATCTTCGAACGGACCTGGAACGCGCAGGGCTGCCACGGCACGCCCGGCGTCGCGCCTCGCGCGAAAGCTTCCCGGTCGGGCGACAAGATCGTCAAGATCCTCACCAGCGACCCCGACCAGGGCGTCAACGAGATCTACGGCGCCCTGTTGGCGGCGGTGCGTGCCGCGCAGCGCAGCGTCCACCTGACGATGGCCTATTTCGCACCCGGTGCCGAGATGGTCGATGCGCTCGGCGAAGCGGCGCGCCGCGGTGTGGACGTGGTACTGATCCTGCCCGGGCGCAGCGACTTCGAGCTGGTGCTGCATGCCGGGCGCTCGTACTACGAGCAGCTGCTCGAAGCCGGCGTGGTGATCCACGAAACCGACCACGCGATCATGCACGCGAAGACTGCGGTCATCGACGGCGTCCTGTCCACGGTCGGTTCGAGCAACATGGACTGGCGCAGCTTCGTCGACAACAGCGAGCTGAACGCGATCGTGATCGACGCCGGATTCGGCGCCGAGATGGAAGCGCTGTTCCGCCGCGATCGCTCGGTCTCGCGGCTCGTCGAAACGCAGGCGTGGCGCGAACGGGGATGGCGCCAGCGGCTGTTCGAATGGGTGGGCCGTTTCGCCGAACGCTGGCTCTGAGCGAACGCGCCGATCGGCGCGTCGTGCCGATCCGCGCTACTGGATCAGCCCGTGGCGCATCGCGTAGTAGGTCAGGTCGCTGTTGGTCTGCAGCTTGAGCTTCTCCAGCACGCGGCTGCGATAGGTGCTCACCGTCTTCACGCTCAGGAACATGGATTCGGCGATGTGGCCGACCGTCTCGCCCTTGGCCAGGCGCAGGAACACCTGCAGCTCGCGCCGCGACAGCGACTCATGCGGCGGACGTTCACCCGATCCTGCCAGGCCGTCGGCCAGCAGCTCGGCGACCGCCGGCGTGATGTAACGGCGGCCCGCCGCGACGGTACGTACCGCCTTGACGATCTCCTCCGGATCCGATTCCTTGTTGAGGTAGCCGCTGGCTCCCTGGCTCAGCAGCGTGGTGGCGTAGTGCGCCTCGGGGAATCCGGTCAGGATCAGCACCGGAAGCTCGGGGAATCGCGCCTTGATCGAGGCCAGCGCGTCGACGCCGCCCTGGTCCGGCATCGAGATGTCCAGCAGCAGCACGTCGATCTCGCCGCCTCGCACCAGATCGAGGGCTTCACGCCCGTTGGCGGCCTCGCCCGCCACGCACAGATCGACATGGTCGGACAGGTACTGGCGCAAGCCGGTGCGCACGATGGCGTGGTCGTCGACGATGCCGATCCTGATCATGGCGACTCCTGATCCGCTCCTATCGTACCGCGATCGGGGCACCGCCTCGGGCCCCGGCGGCACGAACGGCCTTCCAGGGGGCCGTGCGCCGCCGGCCCGACCTGTCGGCCGCGTTTGTCGGCATCGTCCGACATCCTGAACGCGTCCCGGCCTATCGGCATCGGAGCACGCAGAGGGCATCGTTGAGTCACCGGCCGATCGGCAAGTCCGCCATCGATGCCAATGCAACCCGCTTCGAAGGAGTTGACCATGAGACTGACACGCATCACGACCCTCGCCGCCTCGCTCACCGTGCTCGCCGCCGCCGGCCTGGCCGGCTGCGATAACAGCGAGAACGGCCGCAGCGCAGCCCGGAGTCCCGACGGCTCGATCGCCCGGGCGCCGCAGCAACCGGGCGAACAACGAGCCGACCCGCGCACGCCGGGCGAGCAGCGTTCCGACATGGGCGCGCGTCCAGGCACGGATGCACAACCGAACCCCGGCACGCAGCCCGGATCGAGCGCGCCAGGCAGCGTATCGCCAGATCCGGCCCAACGAGCCGCCGACGCCTCCACCAGCAAGGCGAAGGACGCGATGATCACCACGGCGATCAACGCCGAGCTCGCGCGCGACTCCAAGCTGAGTTCGCTGCGCATCGACGTCGACACCAGCAACGGCAACGTGGCGTTGCACGGCACCGCGCCCGACGCCGACTCGCGCGAGCGTGCGACCCAGCTGGCCAGCAGCGTCGACGGCGTGAAGTCGGTCGACAACCAGTTGACGGTCCAGCGCTGATAGCCCCATCACCCAGCGCCGATCCCCGCGCCGCGGCGCGGGCCTTCCTTCCCTTTCCGCAGCCCCAAGGAGGCTACCATGCACGCACGTCATTTCCTCATCGCGAGCGCGGCGGCGCTGGCACTGCTCGCCCAGAGCGGCTGCTCGGTCGTGCGCGACCAGCAGACCGTCGGTTCGTATATCGACGACACGGCGGTGACCACCCGCGTGAAGACCAAGTTCGCCGAAGACAATACCGTCAGCGCGATGGCGATCAACGTGGAAACGCTGCAGGGCGTCGTCCAGCTCTCCGGTTTCGCCAAGAGCACGGAAGAGAAGGCCCGCGCCGAACGGCTGGCGCGCGACACCTCGGGCGTGAGATCGGTTCGCAACGACATCGTCGTGCGCAATTGACACGGGCTTGCGCCATCGCGCCGGCATGCCGCAACGCGGCGGGCGGCCATCGCGCCCGGCCGCCGCCCGCATGCCGGTGCTGTACAGGGGCGCCACCCGTACGATAATGCGACCACCCGCGGAGCAGGCGCTCCGCCACGGCGCTCGCAACAGCCTTCGCACCATCCAGTTCCATGGTCGCAGTCCCTTCAGTCAGGACTTTCATCGTCGAGGACAGCCCGCTGATCCTCGACCGCCTGACCGCAACCCTCGAGGAGCTCGCGCCGGTACGGGTGGTGGGGGCGGCATCCGACGAAACCGGCGCGATCAGCTGGCTCGCCCAGCCCGAACATGCCGCCGACCTGATCATCGTCGACATCTTCCTGAAGTCGGGCACCGGCGTCGGCGTATTGCGCACGCTCGCGCGCCTCGGCGTGCCGGGCAAGCGGGTGGTGCTCACGAACTACGCCACCCCCGCGATGCGCCGGATCTGCCTGGAGCTGGGCGCCGACCGCATATTCGACAAGTCCAGCGAGCTCGAAGACCTCGTGGCTTACTGCGAAGATCTGCATGGACGCGGCGCCGCCGAGACTTCGCGCGATGGCCCCTGAGGCCTGCGCGCGACGGCCGCGCGGCCCGAAGCAACGGGCCATTGGAGGTACCCATGGAAGTTCCTTCGCTGAGCCGCCTGCGGCGCAGTCCGTTCGCAGCGCCGCTCGCCGTGGTGGTCGCATTGGTAGTGGTGGTGGTCAACGAAAGCGGCTATGGCGCGGCGAGCACTGCGCTCGGGGCGATGAGCAATCGCATCGACGCCCGCATCGAGCTGCAGCAGCTGCTCGGGCGGCTCGTCGACGCCGAGAGCGGGCAGCGCGGCTACCTGCTCACCGAGCGCGAAACCTACCTGGAACCGTACAATGCCGCCGCGCAATCGATCGAAGGGTCGCTGCGCCAGTTGCATGCGTTCTTCGACGATGATTTCAAGGGCCAGTCGGCGATGCAATCGGTCGACGCGATGGCCCGCCAACGGCTCTCGGAGCTGGCCAACGCGCTGCAGCTGCATCGCAGCGGCCAGCATGAGCAGTGGCGCAAGCTGCTGATGTCCAACGTCGGGCAGGAAACGATGAGCGACCTGCGCCGCCACATGGAATTTCTCGTCGAGCTGGAGAATCAGCGCATCGTGACCGATCGCGCGGCGCTGCGCGACACGATCCAGTTCAACCGCATCGCCGTAGACATCATGGCCGCGCTGGCGCTGCTCGCGCTGGTGCTCTTCCTGCGCAAGACCCGGGCGCTGGACCGTGCGCAGGTGGAGCATGCGCGCGCGCTGCAGGCCGAGCGTGATCATCTCGAGACCGAGGTGATCCGGCGCACTGCCGAGCTGACCGAGCTCGCCCACCACCTGCAGACCGCGCGCGAGGACGAGCGCAGCCGCATCGCGCGCGAGCTGCACGACGAGCTCGGCGCGTTGCTCACCGCGGCCAAGCTCGACGCCGCGCGGCTCAAGCGCAGCCTGGGCACGATGACGCCGGCGGTGGCCGAGCGGCTGCAGCACCTCACCGCCACCGTGGACAACGGCATCGCGATGAAGCGGCGCCTCATCGAGGACCTGCGGCCGTCGTCGCTGAGCAACCTGGGCCTGTTACCGGCGCTGGAGATCCAGGCCGGCGAGTTCGCGCAGCGCGCCGAAGTCAGGGTGCAGACGCACTTCGAGCCGGTGTCGCTGTCCGAGCATGCGCAGATCACCGTCTACCGGCTGATCCAGGAGTCGCTTACCAACATCGCCAAGTACGCGCGTGCCAGCGAGGTGCATCTGGCGGTGGCGCCCGAGCGCGGCGCAGTGCGCGTCAGCGTGCGCGACAACGGCCGGGGCTTCGACCCGCGCACGGTCGGACCCAATGCGCACGGACTGCTGGGGATGCGCTATCGCGTCGAAGCCGTGGGCGGCAAGCTGCGCGTGACCTCGTCGCCCGGCGAGGGCACGCGCGTCGAGGCCTGGCTGCCGGAAGCGGCGCAGAAAACGGATTGAACGCGGACGGTGCGCGGTGCGCGCTACCGTCCGGAGTTTACGCGGCGTGCTTGCGCCAGCGATAGACCCGCATCGGCGGGATGTTCAGCAACTCGGGCGATACCTCGGGCTCGCCGAGGATCGGGCGGGCGCGCTCGGCCACCGCGCCGCGGAACTGGTAGGCGACGAAACACCCGCCCGGGGCCAGCACGTCGCGGATCGCCTCGATGATGCGCCGCCCGACGCTCTCCGGCATGGTCGAGAACGGAATGCCCGACAGGATCGCCCTGGGCGCGCGCAGGCGGTGCGCGGCGATCAGGTCGGCCAGGTTCTCGGCGCTGCCCTGATGCACGATCAGCCGCCGGTCTTCGATGTTGCGGACGTGATCGGCGAACGCCGGATCGAGCTCGATGGCCAGCAGCGTAGCCGTTTCCGGCATCGCCGCGAGGATCGCGCGCGTGGTACCGCCAGTGCCCGGACCCAGCTCGATGACGGAATCGGCTTCCGCCACGCAGGCCATCCGGACCATCCTGCGCTCGAGAAAACGCGAGCTGGGAATGACCGACCCGACTCCCTTGGGCTCGCGCAGGAAGCCCTTGAGGAAGGCAAGCCGGTCGTCTTGCTGCGGCCGCAGCGCCTCGAAACGAAACATCGCGCTATTTCCCCCGGAACGACGACTTTTTCTCTCTGGCCGATTCGCCGTACCGGGGGTGTGTGTCATGCCCTTGCCCCGGATGCCGCGCGACGTTCGACGCCTTCTGGCGACGCAATGATAACCACGTCTGCCCCCGACCTGGCAAACAGGCCGACGGTAACTACCCCGGGCCACTGGTTCAGTTCGGACTCCAGGCCCGCCGGATCGTCGATCTGCAGTCCGGCGACATCGAGGATCAGGTTGCCGTTGTCGGTGACGAAGCCCTCGCGCACCGCGGGCCGTCCTCCCAGCCGGCGCAACCGGCCGGCCACCAGCTCGCAGGCCATCGGGATCACCTCGACCGGCAGCGGAAAGCGCCCCAGCCGCGCCACGCATTTCGAGGCGTCGACGATGCATACGAAGCGGCCGCACGCCGCGGCGACGATCTTCTCGCGCGTGAGCGCGCCGCCGCCGCCCTTGATCATCCGCAGCGCGCCGTCGATCTCGTCGGCCCCGTCGACGTAGACCGGGATATCGCGTCCCTGTGCCAGCACCCGGTTCAGATCGAGCACCTCGATGCCCGCCGCACGCAACCGTTCGCTGCTGCGCTCGGAGCTCGATACCGCGCCGGCCACGCGCTCGCGACGTGCGCGCAGCGCGTCGATGAACGATTCGACCGTCGATCCGCTGCCGACGCCGACGATCGCGCCCTCGACCAGCTCGTCGAGCGCCGCATGCGCAGCCGCGCGCTTCAGTTCGTTGCGATCCATTCCGGGAGTTTACCCGGACCGGCTGCGGCAGGTCGGGCCACGCCCCGGTGCGTCATCCGGCGACCAGATCGGGCGCGGTCAGCGCGTGCAGGATGGCTTCGTTACACTGTTGCAGCGACAACACGCAGTCGTCGAGCCGCTCGCGCAAGACCGGATCGGGACCGCGTTCGATCGCCCGCACCACTTCCAGATAAGGGGCATAGGCGCCACGCCCCTCCATCAGCGTCTCGCGGACGCGCTCCGGCACGTTGAGCCTGCCGAACAGCTTGTCGAACGGCTGCCCGAACAGCTTGTCGAGCAGCGAGAACACGCCCAGGATGAACACTTCGTCGCGCGCCGCGGCATCGTGTCCGTTGCCGACCAGATGCTCGAGGAACACGCCGCGCCGGAACGACGCGACCATCACCGGACGCATGTTGGCGTCCTTGCTGGACGTGGCCAGCAGCAATGCCAGCCAGCGGCCGAGTCGGGCGTGGCCGAGCATCATCACCGCGTGCCTGAACGACTGCACTTCCACGGACAGGCCGAATCCCGGCGAATTGAGGTAGCGCAGCAGCCGATAGCCCAGCGACGGATCGCGGCGCAACAGTTTCTCCATCGCGACCGGATCTTCGGCGCGCTCGGCCATCGCGATCAGCTCGATGATCGTCGCGTGGTCGGGATTGGCCTTGCCCCGTTGGGCACGCTCCAGGGCGTCTTCCAGCGGCCATCCGATGATGGCGTGCGCACCCTGCGCGAAGCATTCCTCCATCGCGTCGATCGTGTGCACGCCCGCCTGCACGTACGGAATGGAACGCTTGACCCCCGGCGGCAGCGGCGCCCCGGGCTGCTGCGTCGCGCGCCGGTCCTCGTGGACATCGATCACGGCCATGCGGAACGCCGGTACCAGCTCGGACGGCAGCGGCGAGCCCGGCCGCCCGACCAGCACCAGTGCGAAACCGCGCCGGTGCAGCTCGGCGACCAGCGCGCGCCCGGGCGTGGTATCGACGAGCGCGGCCCGCACTTCGATCCACACCGTCTTCAGCGGCTCGACCGCGAGCATGTCCTCGTCGAGCACCGCCCCGGTGCCGAGCACCATCGTGCCGGCCGAATCGCCCTGGCACGCCGCCACCTCGCGGTACACGGTGGCGGCACTGGCGGCCTGATCGCGCGGCGCGACGCGCAGCCGCATCGCCAGCGCGTTGCGGTGGCGATCGACGATCGGCTCGTAGCCGATCAGGGCGCTGGCGAGCAGGGACTGCTGATTCATCGTCGGCATGGCTGATGCGGAAGGGAGAGACGGTCAGACGGCGACCAGATCGGGCGCCGACAACGCGCGCAACACTGCCCGGTTGCAGTGTTCGAGCGATATCGAGCACGCGTGCACCGCGCGCAGCAGGGCCTTGCCCGGTCCCTGCTCGATCGCCTCGAGCAGGCGCAGGTACGGCACATAGGGACCGCGCCGCTCGACCAGCGTCTCGCGCACGCGATCCGGCACGTGCAGCGTCTCGAACAGTTGCTCGAACGGCTGGTCCAGCAGCCGGTCGAGCAGCGAGAACACGCCGAGGATGAATACTTCGTCGCGCACGTGTTCGTCCTGGCCGGTGTCGATCAGCTGCTCGAGCAGCAGACCGCGCCGGAACGACGCGATCATGACCGGCCGCATCGCGCTGTCCTTCGACGATGTGGTGAGCAGCAACGCGAGCCAGCGCTCGAGCCGCGAATAGCCGAGCATCATCACCGCGTGGCGGAACGACTGCACCTCGGTGGTCAGCCCGAACCCCGGCGAGTTGATGTAGCGCAACAGCCGGTAGGCCAGTACCGGATCGCGCCGGATCAGCGTCTCCATCGCCAGCGCATCGTCGCCGCGTTCGATCATCGCCATCAGCCGGATGATGGTGACGTGATCGGGACTGGCGCCGGCCTTGCGCCCGGAGCGCAGGATGTCGTCCATCGGCCAGCCGACGACCGCAGCCGCGCCGCGCGCGAAACAGGCGCGCATCGCGGCGGCCGTGTGCACGCCTTCCTGCGCGAACGGAATCGTGCGGCGGTGGACGAGCGCCGGATCGTGCGGCACCGCCGCGGTCACGCGCCGGTCTTCGTCGACGTGGATCACCGAGATGCGAAAAGCCGCCAGCAGTTCGTCGGGCAGCGCGTCGGCGGGCGGGCCGGACAGCGCCATGCCGAAGCCGTGCCGGTGCAGCGCGCCCAGCAGGTCCTGGCCTTGCGGCGTCGCCGCCAGCGACGCGGGCACCTCGATCCACAGCGCGTCGACCGGATCGACCTGCAACAGCGCATCATCGAAAGGGGCGGTGCAGCGGATCGCGATGGTACTTCCGCCGCCCGGCACCAGTGCCGACAGGGCACGGTACAGCGCCGCCTGGTTCGCCGACCTGTCGTGCAGCACGACCGTCGTGCGCATCGCCAGCGCGTTGCCGTCGCGGTTGACGATCGGCTCGTAGCCGATCAGTGCGCGACCGAGCAGCGATTCGGCCATCGCGCGCGTCTCACAGGTACTGGAACAGGCTCAAGCGCGCAACCTGGGCGTAGGTGAGCATCGCCGCTTCGAGCGCGGTCTGGTTCTGCTGCTGCTTCGTGATCGTCGATGCGTAATCGGCGTCGACCAGATCGGATATCCGCCCGCTCAGCTCGATCTCGCCGCTCTCGATCAGCCGTTCGCGCGAGTCGATCGCGCGCAGCTGCTCGCCGGCGCGCGTGCGCACGAGCAGCAGACGCTCCAGCGCCGCGTCCACCCCGTTCAGGGCGGTGCCCAGGCTGGCGACGCGTGCGTCGCTGGTCGCGGTGTCGTCCTCGAGCAGCGCGATCGCGTCGTCCAGAGTCTGGAAGACGCTCTGGCGCGTGCCGGTGCCGTCGAGATCGACGAACACCGCGCGACCGTCCTGGCTGGTGGTGAACGACGCGTCCAGGCCGATGGATTGCTCGCCGGCGTGCGGCAGCCAGGTCGGCGCTCCGCTCGCGTCGAACGGCGGGCGCGCACTGCCTTGTCCGCCGAAGATGTAGCCGCCGGCGCCGTCGCTGCGGTTGGCGGTCGAGAGCAGCTCGTCGCGGGCGGCGCGCAACTGTTGGGCGATCAGCGTCCGGTCGGTGGGCGAGAGCGCACCGTTGCCCGCGGCGACCAACCCCTCGCGAGCCGCCTGCAACGTGTCACTGGCACTCGCCATCGCGTTGTCCGCCTGCCCCAGCATGGTGCGCGCGAAGTCGTTCATGCGGCGCTCGATGTCCAGCCGCGCGAGCTGCGAACGGGCGCGCTCGGCCTGCGCGGCACCGAGCGGATCGTCGCTCGGCGCGTTCACGCGCTTGCCGGTCGACAGCTGCAGCTGGCTTTGCGCCAGCGCCACGCGCCGTTCGTTCATGGCGTCGAGGCTGCGCTCGAACGCGTACAGGGTGGGAATTCTGCTCATCGTCGGCTCTCCGGACCGGTTCGCTCCGCGCAGCGCCTTCAGCGCCCGGTGGCGGCCAGCAGCGTGTCGAACATGGACTGCGCCGCCTGGATCACTTTCGCGGCGGCCTGGTACATCTGCTGGTACTGCATCAGCCGCGCGGCCTCCTCGTCGAGGTTCACGCCCGACAGCTGCGCCTGCGCCGCCTGCGCGTCGCCGAGCAGGCGCGTGGAGACCGACTCGCTGGCCTGCGCC
>JAHDYE010000095.1 GCA_023383035.1 Burkholderiaceae bacterium
TGTCGCACACCTTCAAGCGGCTGACGATGATCGCGCAGCAGTTCGGCGACGCCGAGCATCACCTGGAGCGGTTCGCGGCATCGGCCTGACCTCGTGTGCCGCGCGCGGCGGCACCGTCACGGAACTGTCATCGAGCGCTCGTAGCCTGTTCGCATCGACACGCGAACAGGAGAAACGACATGAAACGCGCTCACGCGATGCTGGCCGGCGGCGCGCTCGCCTTCGGCCTCGCGGCGGCGGCCCAGGCCGCCGACATCACCGGCGCCGGAGCGAGCTTTCCCGCGCCGGTCTACGCGAAATGGGCCGAGGCCTACCGCGCCGCCACCGGCCACAGCATGAACTACCAGGCCATCGGTTCGGGGGGCGGCGTCAAGCAGATCACCGCGAAGACCGTCGACTTCGGCGCGTCGGACGATCCGGTTCCGGGCGCGGACCTCGAGCGCAGCGGCCTGCTGCAGTTTCCGACGGTGATCGGCGGCGTCGTCGCGGTCGTGAACCTCGCCGGCGTGCAGCCCGGCCGGCTGCTGCTGACCGGCGAGGTGCTCGCCGACATCTTCCGCGGCGCGATCGCGAAGTGGGACGACGCGAAGATCGTCGCGCTGAACCCGGGCGTGAAGCTGCCCGCGACCGCGATCACGCTCGTGTATCGCTCGGATTCGTCGGGGACCACGGCGGCGTTCACCGACTATCTGGCGCAAGTGTCGCCGGCATTCAGGTCCGGCATCGGCGCCGGCAAGACGGTCAACTGGAAGTCCGGCGTGGGCGGCAAGGGCAACGCGGGCGTGGCGGCCAACGTCACCAAGATCGACGGCTCGATCGGCTACGTCGAGTATGCGTATGCCAAGCAGAATCGGCTCTCGCATGCGTCGATGGTCAACCGCAGCGGCAAGACGGTGCAGCCGAACGACGCGACGTTCGCCGCCGCCGCGGCCAACGCCGACTGGACGTCGGCGCCGGGCTTCGGCGTGAACCTGAACCACCAGCCGGGCGAGCAGGCCTGGCCGATGACCTCGGCGACCTACATCCTGATGCACCGGACCGCCGACAGGCCGGCGCGTTCGCTCGAAGCGCTGAAGTTCTTCCGCTGGGCGCTGAACAACGGCCAGAAGCTGGCGCTCGAGCTGGACTACGTGCCGCTGCCGGCCGGGGTGGTCGAGCAGGTCGAGGCGTCGTGGAAGGAGATCCGCGACGCGTCGGGCAAGTCCGTGCTCACGTTGGCGCAGTAGGCGCTAGACGCCGTGTCGGCGGTGGGAGTTGCTCCGGGTGCCCTCGCGCTTTCGCGCTCGCAGCAGGCGCTGGCGACGCGGGTGCGCCGCTTCGCCGCGCAGGACCGGCTGTTCCTGGCGGTGACCTTCTCGTTCGCCTCGCTGGTCCTGGTCGCGCTGACGGGCATCCTGGTGGCGCTGGTCATCGAGGCGTGGCCGGCCCTGCGCGCGTTCGGTCCCGCCTTCCTCCACGGCACGACGTGGAGCCCGACCGACGACGTCTACGGCGCGGTGATACCGGTCTACGGCACGCTGGTGACTTCGGCCATCGCGTTGCTGCTCGGTGTGCCGATCAGCTTCGGCATCGCGGTCTTCCTCACCGAGATGTGTCCCGCGTGGCTCAGGCGGCCGCTCGGCACCGCGATCGAGCTGCTCGCCGGCATTCCGTCGATCATCTACGGTTTCTGGGGCCTGTTCGTGCTGGCGCCGGTGCTGCAGGACCACGTGCAGCCGCTGCTGATCGGCAGCGGGCTGCCGCTGTTCGCCGGTCCGCCGCTGGGCATCGGCGTGTTCGCCGCCGGCGTGGTGCTGGCGCTGATGGTGATTCCGTTCATCGCCTCGGTGATGCGCGACGTGTTCGAGACCGTGCCCCCGGTGCTCAAGGAATCGGCCTACGGGCTGGGCTGCACCACCTGGGAGGTGGTGCGCCACGTGGTGCTGCCGTATACGCGCGTGGGCGTGATCGGCGGCATCATGCTCGGTCTGGGGCGCGCGCTCGGCGAGACGATGGCGGTCACCTTCGTGATCGGCAACGCCAACCGGCTGGCCTCGAGCCTGCTCGCGCCGGGCAACTCGATCGCCTCCACGCTGGCCAACGAGTTCGCGGAGGCCGATCCGGTGCTGCACGTTCCGGCGCTGTTCGCGCTGGGCCTGCTGCTGTTCGTGATCACTTTCGTGGTGCTGGGCATCGCGAAATGGCTGACGCAGCGCGGCGTCGCGCGCGCGGGCACCTGAGCGACGGGCGATGAACGCGTCCCCGATGAACGCGTCCCTCTACCGCCGCCGCAAGCTCGCCAACTGGGGCGGGCTCGCGGTGTCGGCGGCGTCGATGGCCGTCGGCCTGGCCGCGCTGCTGTGGATCCTGTGGACCCTGTTCTGGAACGGCCTGTCGGCGTTCGACGCGAACTTCTTCCTGCGCCCGACGCCGGCGCCCGGCACCGACGGCGGAGGCCTGGCCAACGCCATCGTCGGCAGCCTGATGATGGTGGGCGCGGCCACGTTCGTGTCGACGCCGGTCGGCATCCTGGCCGGCATCCATCTGGCCGAGTTCGGTGCGCGTTCGAAGTTCGCCGCGACCACGCGCTTCGTCACCGACATCATGCTGTCGGCGCCGTCGATCGTGATCGGCCTGTTCGTGTACGCGATCGCGGTCGCCACGGTGGGGCACTTCTCGGGCTGGGCCGGCACGCTCGCGCTCGGCCTGATCGCCGTCCCGGTGGTCGTGCGCACCACCGAGAACATGCTGACGCTCGTTCCCGGCAGCCTGCGCGAGGCGGCGTTCGCGCTCGGCGCGCCGCGCTGGAAGGTGAGCCTGGCGGTGACGCTGCGGGCGGTGCGCGGCGGCGTGGTGACCGGCGTGCTGCTGGCGGTGGCGCGCATCATCGGCGAAACCGCACCGCTGCTGTTCACCGCGCTGAGCAACCAGTTCTTCACCGCCGACATGAGCCGGCCGATGGCCAGTCTGCCGGTGGTCATCTACAACTTCGCGATGAGCCCCTACGAGGACTGGCAGCGTCTCGCGTGGGGCGGCGCGGCGCTGGTCGCGCTGATCGTGCTGGGCATCAACATCGTTGCCCGCACGATGTTCCGCGACCGGCTGCGCGCCTGAACGAATCCGTCCGGGAGGTCCGAATGAACGCCGCCGCACCGACCAGCCCCGCTCCGGTCATCCAGGTCAGGGGCCTGTCGTTCTTCTACGGCCGCTTCCAGGGGCTGAGCGACGTCTCGTTCGACGTCGCGCGCAACCACGTCACCGCCTTCATCGGCCCGTCGGGCTGCGGCAAGTCGACGCTGCTGCGCACCTTCAACCGCATGTTCGACCTCTATCCGAACCAGCGCGCCGCGGGCGAGATCCGCTTCAACGGCCGCAACATCCTGGATCCGTCGGTCGACGTGAACCTGCTGCGCGCGAAGGTCGGCATGGTGTTCCAGAAGCCGACGCCGTTCCCGATGACGATCTTCGAGAACATCGCGTTCGGCGTGCGGCTGTACGAGCGCCTTCCGGCCGCCGCGATGCGCGATCGCGTCGAGTGGGCGCTGCGCAAGGCGGCGCTGTGGGAGGAGGTGAAGGACAAGCTCGACCGCAGCGGCCTGAGCCTGTCGGGCGGGCAGCAGCAGCGGCTGTGCATCGCGCGGATGGTCGCGGTCAGGCCCGAGGTGCTGCTGCTCGACGAGCCGACCAGCGCGCTCGATCCGATCTCCACCGCGAAGATCGAGGAACTGATCAGCGAGCTGAAGAGCGAGTACACGATCGCGATGGTCACGCACAACATGCAGCAGGCGGCGCGGATCTCCGACTTCACGGCCTACATGTACCTCGGCGAGCTGATCGAGTTCGGCCGCACCGACGAGATCTTCATCAAGCCGAGGAAGAAGGCCACCGAGGACTACATCACCGGCCGGTTCGGCTGAGCGGCGACGCAAGGAGCAGGTGAGCGGGATGGAGCGGGAATACATGCACCGGCAGTTCGATACCGACATCGAGGTGCTGCGCAGCTCGGTGACGACGATGGGTGGCCTGGTGGAACGGCAGTTCGCGCGCGCGGTCGACGCGGTGCGGCTGGGCGACCTGGACCTCGTCGCCCAGGTGCTGGCCGACGAGCGTCAGGTGAACCAGCTGCATGTCGAGACCGATCTGCGCTGCAACCGGACGATCGCGCGGCGCCAGCCGATCGCGATCGACCTGCGCGAGATCATCGCCGTGATCCACACGATCAACGACCTGGAGCGCATCGGCGACGAGGCAAAGAAGATCGCGCTGAAGAGCCGCGTGATCGACCTCGCGGGGGCGCCGATCGCGATGGAGCGGATCGAGCGGATGTCGGCGCTGGTGCGCGGCATGCTGGACGCGGCGATCGACGCGTTCGTGCGCCACGACGCGCGCGCGGCTTCGCTGCTCGGCGAGCGCGACGACGAGGTCGATGCGCTGCGCGACGAGCTGATCGCCGACCTGATGGCCGGAATGGGAGCGCGCCCGCGCACGGTGTCGCCGGCGCTGGCGCTGATCTTCGTCGTGCAGTCGATCGAGCGCGTCGGCGATCACGCCAAGAACATCGCCGAGTACGTCGTCAACGTGGTCGAGGGCATCGACCTGCGTCACGCGACGCCGGCGGGGAGCGGCGGGTTGCCTTCGTCGTGAGCGCCGCGGCCGCCGGCGCGCGATGCCGTCGGCGGAGCGCCGGCGGCGAGCGATGCCGCCTGCGCGTCGTCGGGATCGGCGGCCCGCGATGCCGCGGGCGCATCGTCGGGACCGCCGGGGTGCGATCCGGTCTGCCCGTCGTCGGCGTGCGACGCCGCCTGCTGTCCTTCGCCGCCCGGTGCCGGCGCGGCCTGCGCGTCGACCGTCCGGCCTGCCGCCGCATCGGGCAGCAGTCGCGCCACCGGCAGGCACAACGTGAACACGCTGCCCTTTCCGACGGTGCTGTGGAACTCCAGGCGGCCCTGGTGGCGCTGCATGATGTGCTTGACGATCGCCAGCCCCAGTCCGGTGCCGCCGGTGGCGCGCGAACGGCCGCGATCGACGCGGTAGAAGCGTTCGGCGATGCGCGGCATGTACTCGGGCGGAATGCCGATACCGGTGTCGCGTACCGAGATGCGCCCTTCGCTGTCCTGCACCCGCCAGGTGAGCGAAATGCGGCCGCTGTCGGGCGTGTAGCGGATCGCGTTGGTGAGCAGGTTGCGCACCGCGCTCTCGATCTCGCCGGGCGCCGCCAGCACGCGGCGCGGGCCGTCGAAGTCCAGCCCGATGCGATGGCGCCCGCGCGACAGCGCGCGCGCTTCGTCGAGCAGGGTCTCGAGCAGCTGCCGCAGGTCGATCGGTTCGTCTTCGAGCGCGCCGCTTCCGCTTTCGAGCGAGGACAGCATCAGCAGGTCGTCGACCAGCCGCTGCATCGTCTGGCTCTGCTTGAGGATCGAGCCGAGGTACTCGCGCCGCGCGGTCTCGTCGAGATCGAGCTCGAGCAGCGTTTCGGCGAAGCCCGCGATCACGGTGATCGGGGTGCGGATCTCGTGCGAGACGTTGGCGACGAAGTCGCTGCGCATCGCGTCGAGCCTGGCCTGGTCGGTGACGTCGTGGGTGATCAGCAGCTTCTGGCCGCCTTCGGACGGATGCAGCCGCAGCTCGTGGATGCGGCCGGGGTAGCCGGGCAGCTGCACCCGGATCGCGCTGCCGGGCTCGTTGGCGTGCAGGAAACGCGTGAGCTCGGGCTGGCGGATGAAGTGGTGGATCGGGCGGCGCGTGCCGAAGATGCCGTGCAGCGTCTCGGCCGCGTCGTTGGCCCACAGCACGTGGTCGTAGCGGTCGAGCACCACCAGGCCGTCGGGCAGGCGATCGACGGCGGCGTGGATGCGCCCGAGCTCGGAATCGAGCTCGTTGCGCGTGTCGGTCTCCTGGCGCACGAAACGCGCCAGCCGCGCGATGATCGGCCGCCACGGTCCGATCCCGGCCGGCAGCGCGCGGTTGCGCGGCAGCGAAGCCCAGTGATGCAGGCGCGCCATGTAGGCCGTCTGGACCACCGCGTAGACGACGAAGACGATGCCGAGCCACCAGACCGCGGTGATCTGGGAGACATAGAGGTCGAGCACCATCGCGATGACGACCACCAGCGCGATGGCCGCGAGACTGCGCAGCAGCAGGTTCAAGGGCGTAACCGGGATTTTCAGCGGGGCAGGAAGCGGTACCCCCCACCGCGCACGGTTTCGATCAGGCGCTGATGTCCGCCGGGCGCCAGCGCGACGCGCAACCGCCTGACGTGGACATCGACCGTGCGTTCCTCAATATACACGTGATCGCCCCAGACGCTGTCCAGCAGCCGGGCGCGCGACAGGACGCGGTCGGGATTGCGCATGAAGCAGTGCAGCAGCCGGAACTCGGTGGGGCTGAGCGCCAGCGGCATGCCGTCGGCGAGCACGCGCATGCTCGCCGGTTCGAGCCGCAGGCCGCCGATCTCGATCGGATCGTCGTCGTTGGCCGCGCCGGCGTGACCGGCGCGGCGCAGCAGCGCGCGCACGCGCGCCAGCAGCTCGCGCGGCGAGAACGGCTTGGTGACGTAGTCGTCGGCGCCGGTTTCGAAGCCCTGCAGCTTGTCGCCCTCCTGCGCGCGCGCGGTGAGCAGCACGATCGGCAGCGCCGCGGTGCGCGGATCGGCGCGCAGCTGCTTCGCGAAATCGATGCCCGACTGGCGCGGCAGCATCCAGTCGAGCAGCACCAGGTCGGGCAGCGCGCCGTCGAGCTGCGCGCGGGCGTCCTCGGCGGAGCCGGCTTCGGCGACCGAATAGCCGGCGTGCCGCAGGTTCACCGCAATCAGCTCGCGGATCGCGGGTTCGTCCTCGACGACCAGGATTCGGGCGCTCACGGCGCGAGTCTATGACGACCGTGTGACGAAGCGATGACGGCCGCCGGAGGCTCCCAGCGATAGCGGCGCTGCGGCGTGGAATCGCCGTCGGAGCGGCCCAGCACCAGCGTCCAGCCGGCGGGCACGATGGGCAGCGCGTGCGCGAACTCGTCGAATGCCGGCGGTGCCCCGCGACGCCGGTTTGCGGCCCCGCGCACCAGCGTCGCGTGCAGCTGCAAGGTCCGCTCGTCGAAGCCGATGCCGGCTGCGCGCAGCCGCCGCTGCAGCTCGGCGGCCAACCCCAGCGGCCAGTCCGGCGGCGGCGCCGGGCTCGCGTGCGCGGGCATGCCGGCGTCGCCGGCGGGCGTGGCAGGCGCACGGGCCGGTCCTGCCCACAACAGGCCGCGACCGAAGCTGCCCAGCCGCGCCAGGGCCAGCGGTTGCGCCGACGGAGCCAGCCCGGTCATGATGCCGGCGAGCGTGGGTGCGTCCCCGGCGGGCCGCTCGCCGACGAAGACCAGCGTCAGGTGGATGTCGTGCGCACCGAGCGCGCGTCCGCCCAGGGGGGCGGCCAGGCCCGCGGCGAGGCGCCCGAGCGCCCCGGCAGCCTGCGCGTCGGGTCGCAGCGCGTAGAAGAAGCGGGCCACCGGCGTGACGGCAGGCGGGGCGTTCAGCCCGGCGGCCGGCCGTAGACGTCGTCGAAGCGCACGATGTCGTCCTCGCCCAGATAGTCGCCGCATTGCACTTCGATCATCACCAGGTCGACCACGCCCGGGTTCTCGAGACGGTGCTGCGAGCCGATCGGGATGTAGGTGGACTCGTTGGCGGCGACCAGGAAGGCACGGTCGTCGCAGGTGACCTTCGCGGTGCCCGACACCACGATCCAGTGTTCGCTGCGATGGTGATGCATCTGCAGCGACAGGGCCTGGCGGGGCCGCACCTCGATGCGCTTGATCTTGAAGCGCGGGCCTTCCTGCAGCACCGTGTAGGTGCCCCACGGCCGGGCGACGGTGCGGTGCAGGCGCGCCGCCTCGTGGCCCTTCGACTTCAGCCGCCCGACGATCTCCCTGACCTCCTGGCTGGCGTCCTTGTTGGCCACCAGCAGCGCGTCGGGCGTGTCGACCACCAGCAGGTTTTCCACGCCGACCGCGGCGACCAGCCGGTCTTCGCTCTGCACGTGCGTGTTCTTCGCGCCGACCAGCATGGTCTCGCCGAGCGTGGTATTGCCGTCGGCATCGGGCTCGAGCTGCTCGGCCACCGCCTTCCACGAGCCGATGTCGCTCCAGTTGAAGCGCGACGGCAGCACCACCACGCCGGCGGCTTTTTCCATCACCGCGTAGTCGATCGAGATGTCGGGGCAGGTGGCGAAGGCATCGGCCGCGATCGGCATCTGCTCGTCGGTGGCCGCGCCGCGGCTGGCCTCCCAGGCGCTGCGTGCCCCGGCCAGCACCTGCGGCGCGTGCGCCTGCAGCGCGTCGAGGATGGTGGCCGCGCCGAAGCAGAACATCCCGCTGTTCCAGACGAAGTTGCCGGCGGCGAGGAAGTGCATCGCGCGTGCCGCGTCGGGCTTCTCGACGAAGCGGCGCACCGCCAGCGCGCCGCCCGGCAGCGCATCGCCGGTCTCGATGTAGCCGAAGCCGGTTTCGGGCACCGTCGGCTGGATGCCGAACAGCACGATGCGGCCGTCCGCGGCCAGTTGCGCCGCCTGACGCGCGGCGGCCCGGAACGCGGCGTCGTCGGGAATCAGGTGGTCGGCCGGCAGCACCAGCAGGAGGGCGTTCGCGGCCTGGGCCTGCGCCCACAGCGCGGCGATCGCGATCGCGGGCGCGGTATTGCGGCCGACCGGCTCGAGCAGCTGGGTGACCCGGCAGGCGCGGGCGGCCTGCACGCCGGCGATCTCCTCGCGCGTCTTGAAGAAGTACTCGCGGTGGGTGACGATCGCCGCGCAGCCGGCCTCGGCCAGCGGCAGCGCCCGCTCGAGCGTGCGCTGCAGCAGGCTCGCGCGGCCGCCGAGCTTCATGAACGGTTTCGGAGACGCTTCGCGTGACACCGGCCACAGACGCGTACCCGAACCGCCGGAGAGAATGACGGGGATCAGCATGATCGGCCCCTGGACGGCCCCTGTGCCGCGATCGGACCGATTCTACGGCCGGCGCGGCGCCGGCGTGCGAGACTTCCTGCGCCGGCGGCGCCTGCGCGGCGACGCAGGGCGGCGGGCAGCGCCGGTGGGCGGGCGGCGTACGAGAGCGGGGCGCGCGGGGGCGGCATCGGAGCACGACGACCGACCCGCGCCGGTGCGGCTCCTGGCGGAGAAGCTTGTGACGGTGGACGGACGATGACGAACGAACGGACGCGACGCGTGCTGGTGACCGGGGGAGCCGGCTACATCGGCTCGCATACGGTGCTCGAACTGCTGCAGGCGGGCTGGGAGGCGGTCGTGCTCGACAACCTGAGCAACGCCAGCGCCGAATCGCTGCGCCGCGTCGAGCGGATCACCGGACGCGAAGTGCCGCTGGTGCGCGCCGACATTCGCGACGAGGATGCGCTGCATACGCTGCTGCGCTCGCGCCGCTTCGATGCGGTGATCCACTTCGCGGGGCTCAAGGCGGTCGGCGAATCGGTGGCGCAGCCGCTGGCCTACTACGACAACAACGTCGCGGGCACCACGACGCTGCTGCACGCGCTGGCCGAAGCCGGCGTGCGGCGCATCGTGTTCAGCTCGTCGGCAACGGTCTACGGCGATCCGCAACGCGTGCCGATCGCCGAGGACGCGCCGACCGGGCCGACCAACCCGTACGGGCGCACCAAGTGGATGATCGAGCACATCCTGGGCGACCTCGCCGTCGCCGATCCGGGCTGGTCGATCGGCATCCTGCGCTACTTCAACCCGGTGGGCGCGCACGACAGCGGCCTGATCGGCGAGGATCCGCGCGGCGTGCCGAACAACCTGATGCCGTACGTGAGCCAGGTGGCGGTGGGCCGCCTGCCGCGATTGTCGGTGTTCGGCGGCGACTGGCCGACACCCGACGGCACCGGAGTGCGCGACTACATCCACGTGGTCGATCTGGCGCGCGGGCACCTGGCGGCGCTCGATCGCGTGCTCGGGCATCCGGGCGCGTTCACGGTGAACCTCGGCACCGGCACCGGCTATTCGGTGCTCGAGCTGGTGCGCGCCTTCGAACGCGCCAGCGGACGCGAGGTGCCGTACCGCATCGTCGAGCGCCGGCCCGGCGACATCGCCGCGTGCTACGCGGACCCGTCGGCGGCCGCGTCGCTGCTCGGCTGGCGCGCGACGCTCGGCATCGAACGCATGTGCGCCGATGCGTGGCGCTGGCAGCAGGCCAATCCGCAGGGATACGGCGACGCGTAGCAGCGGCCGCGACCCGCGCCGACCCCGGCAGGACGCGCCGGGACCGGACGGCGAAACCCTGCTTCAGAACTCGAGGTTGTCGATCAGGCGCGTGGTGCCCAGGCGCGCCGCGCCCAGCGCGACCAGCCGGTCGCCGTGCAGCAGGTCTCCGGATTCGGGTTGCGCGAGGTCGGCGCGACGGCGCACGACGAGGTAATCGGGCGTCCAGCCGCGAGCAGCCAGCGCGGCCTGCGCGTCGCGCTCGGCCTGCGCGAGCGCCTGCAGCGCGCGGGCGGCTGCCGCTTCGCCCGGCGAAGGTGCCTGCGCGCGGTATTCGCCGGCCAGTTCGGCGGCCCGCTGCGCGAGCGCCTGCAGCGTGCGCTGCAGCGCCGGCGCTTCGGCGCGTTCGGCGGCACTCAGGTAGCCGTTGCGTGACGACATCGCCAGTCCGTCGGCTTCGCGCATCGTGGCGCCCGCGCGGATCCCGATCGGCAGGTTGAACTGCGTGACCATGCGGCGCACCACCATCAGCTGCTGGTAGTCCTTCATGCCGAACACCGCGGCGGCGGGCTGCACGCAGCCGAACAGCTTGAGCACCACGGTGGCGACGCCCTCGAAGAATCCGGGGCGGAACTGGCCTTCGAGGATGTCGCCCAGTCCGTGCGGCGTGGTCACGCGGAAGGTCTGCTCGACCGGGTAGAGCTCGCGCTCGTCGGGCGCGAACAGCACATCGCAGCCCACCGAGCGCAGCTTCTCGCAGTCGGGCTCGAAAGTGCGCGGATAGCTGGCGAAGTCTTCGTGCGGCGCGAACTGCAGCCGGTTCACGAAGATGCTCGCCACCAGCGGCGCGCCGGCCGAGCGGCCGAGCCGCATCAGCGACAGGTGCCCCTCGTGCAGGTTGCCCATGGTGGGGACGAAAACGGCACTGCGGCCCGGTCCGAGCGCGGCGCGCAGCTCGCTGACGGTACGGACGATCTGCATGGCGCTCACTCCCCGACGTTGAAGAAGCTGCGCCGGCCGCGCATCTCGCCGAGCTGGTGCACGAGGGTCGCGAAGTCGTCCTCGCGGTCGATGGGATTGAGGTGCTCGGTGTTCACGATCAGCAGTGGTGCGGCGTCGAAGTGGTGGAAGAAGCGACTGTACGCGTCGGAGAGCGCGCGCAGGTAGGTTTCCGAGATGCCGGCCTCCATCGCGTGGCCGCGCTCGAGCACCCGCCTGACCAGCGTGTCGGGCTGCGCCTGCAGGTAGATCACGATGTCGGGCGTGGGCGCCTGCGGGCGCAGGCTGTCGAAGATCTGCCGGTACAGCCTGAGCTCGTCGTCGTCCAGCGTCAGGCGCGCGAACAGCGGGTCCTTCTCGAGCAGGAAGTCGCCCACCATCGCCTGGTCGAACAGGTCGTGCTGCGCGAGCTCGCGCAGCTGGTTGACCCGCTGGAACAGGAAGAACAGCTGCGTGGGCAGCGCGTGGCGCCGGCTGTCGCGGTAGAAGCGCTCGAGGAACGGGTTGGCGGAGGGGTCCTCGAGCACCGGCTGGGCGCCGAAGCGTTCGGCGAGCTTGCGGGCGAGCGAGGTCTTGCCGGCACCGATCGGTCCTTCGACGACGATGTGGCGGTACTTCACGAAGGGTGAGGTCGGGGCGGTCGGCGATGTCATGGTCGGAGAGGGGAATGGGCCACGCCGGCGCTGCGCGGGCTCATCGATCCGCCGCGCCGGCCGGCGCGGCGATCGGTCCGACGCGCTCGATGCGCTGGTCGGCGCAGGCTTCGCGCAGCTTGGCGACGTCGCCGTGCCCCGGTACGGCCAGCCCGGGTGCGATCTCGGCCAGCGGCGCGAGCACGAACGCGCGCTGGTGCAGGGCCGGATGCGGCAGCGTCAGCGACGGCGAATCGATGCACAGCGGCCCCGTTGCGTCGAGCGCCAGCAGCAGGTCGAGATCGAGGGTACGCGGGGCGTTGCGGTACGGGCGCTGCCGCCCTGCGGCGGCTTCGATGGCCAGCAGATGCGCCAGTAGCGCCTGCGGCGACAGGCCGGTCTCGACTTCGACGACCGCGTTCAGGAAGTCCGGGCCGCTGGCCTGCACCGGCGCGCTGCGGTACAGCGACGATGCGCGCAGCAGCCGCGTGCCCGGCAGCGCACCGATCGCCGCCACGGCGCGTCCGATGGCCGCGGCCGCGTCGCCGAGGTTCGCGCCGAGACCGATCCAGGCGCGGATCGTCGTGCTCACGTCGGGCGCCGGGGAGCCGGCGCAGCGCCGACCGGCGCCGGCTCGACCGGGGGCGCTTCGGTGGCGGCGGCGGGAGCCGGCGCCGCGCGGGTCGTCGCGCCCTGCGTGCCGGCCTCGGCCGCCATGTCCGTCTCCTCCGCGCCGGTACGCCCGCGGCCGCGGCCGCGCCGGCCGCTGCGCCTGCGTTTCTTCGCGCTCGCGCCGGCACCGGCACCGGCGCTCGCGGCCCTGGCCAGCAGCGCCTCGCGTTCGCCTTCGTCGCCGGCAGCGAACGCGGTCCACCATTCACCCATCTCGGCCGGCACTTCGCCCGACTCGCAGCGCAACAGCAGGAAGTCGTAGGCGGCGCGGAAGCGCAGGTGCGCCACCATCGCGTACGGCGAGCGTCCGGTGCGGCGCTCGAAGCGCGGCTGCGTCATCCAGATCTCGCGCATGTCGGCGATGAAGCGGCGCTGGATCGCGAT
>JAHDYE010000096.1 GCA_023383035.1 Burkholderiaceae bacterium
GCAGCGGATGCCGTGCTTCGCGCGGTCCTTGTTGACCAGCCGGCAGATCGCGCCACCCGCGGCGTAGTACACGCCGGTGACGCCGCCGGTGCCGATCGTGATGAACTTCTGTTGCGCGACGGCCGGCGTGGAGAACGCCGCGGCCGACAGCGCGGCACCGGCGATCGCGGCCAGCCGCACGGCTTTCAAGGTTTTCTTCATGCAGGCCACTCCCGGGATTTCGCTTGTTGTAACCGTCCCATTATGCGCATCCGGCCGGTCGAGGCAAGTCGGGAGGTCCCCTAGAGATCTGTGGGGATTGCCGCGCGGGACCAGGTGTTCCGCAGCGGATCGCGCGCCTACTTGCCTTCGGTGGGCCTGGCCGGGGCGCGCCCCCCCGTTTGCAGCGCGGCGATCGACGCATCGACCGCTTCGCCGAGCCGCTCGACGATCCGCTCGATGTCGTGCGTGGTGGCGATGAAGGGCGGCGCCAGCAGCACGTGATCGCCCAGCCTGCCGTCGATCGTGCCGCCCATCGGATAGACCATCAACCCGCGCGCCATCGCGGCCTGCTTGATGCGCGCGTGCAGCTTCGCAGCGGGATCGAACGGCGTCTTGGCGGCGCGATCGGCCACCAGCTCGATCGCCATGAACAGGCCGCGGCCGCGGATGTCGCCGACGTGCGGATGCGCGCCGAAACGCTGCTCCAGGCGCGCGCGCAGCTCGTCGCCGCGCTGCCGGCAGGCCGCCAGCAGCCCGTCGCGGCGGATCACGCGCTGCACCGCGAGCGCCGCCGCGCAGGCGACGGCATGGCCGAGATAGGTGTGGCCGTGCTGGAAGAAGCCGCTGCCGCGCGCGAATGCGTCGACCACGCGCCGCTGCGCGAGCACCGCTCCGATCGGCTGGTAGCCGCCGCCCAGGCCCTTGGCGATCGTCATCAGGTCGGGCGAGACACCTTCCTGCTCGCAGGCGTGCAGCGTGCCGGTGCGGCCCATGCCGCACATCACCTCGTCGAGGATCAGCAGGATGCCGTGACGATCGCACAGCTCGCGCACGCCGCGCAGGTAGCCGGGCACCGGCGGCAGCGCGCCCACCGTGGCGCCGACCACCGTCTCGGCGACGAAGGCGATCACGTTGCCCGGGCCGAGCCGCTCGATCTCGGCGGCCAGCTCGGCGACCAGGCGCCGGCCATAGGCTTCGGGAGTTTCGTCGACGCGGCGGTCGCGGTACTCGTAGCACGGCGACACGTGCGCGACGTCGATCAGCAGCGGCGCGAACTGCGCGCGCCGCCATGCGTTGCCGCCCACCGCCAGCGCGCCCAGCGTGTTGCCGTGATAGCTCTGGCGCCGCGCGATGAAGTGGCGGCGCTCGGGCTGGCCGATCTCCACGAAATACTGGCGCGCCATCTTCAGCGCGGCTTCGATCGCCTCGGAGCCGCCCGACACGAAGTAGACGTGGCCGATGCCTTCGGGCGCGTCGGCCACCAGCGTATCGGCCAGCGTCTCGGCCACCTCGGTGGTGAAGAAGCTGGTGTGCGCGTAGGCCAGCCGGTCGATCTGCGCGTGCATCGCGGCGATGACGTCCGGATGGCCGTGGCCCAGGCACGAGACCGCGGCCCCGCCCGACGCGTCGATGTAGGTGTTGCCGTCGGCATCGCGCAGGTGCACGCCGCTGCCCGATACCGCCACCGGATAGCCGCGGCCGAGCGTTCGATGGAAGACACGGGTCATGGCGCGAGCATAGCTCAGGCGCTGCGCAGCCGCACCCGCCGCGCCAGCGCGATCGTCGCCAGCGGCGCCGCCAGCCCGATCAGCATCACCACCCACATCAGCTCGCCGAGCTGGCTGTAGTCGGCCGCGACGGTCACCGCGCCGCTCGCCGCGTCCCTGACTTCGCGCGTCACCACGTAGATCTGGTTCAGGTACTTGGTGCCGAGCTGCGAAGCCGACAGCGCCAGGTTGGTGAACGAGGCCATCACCGCGAAATAGGTGGCCTTGAGCTTCTCGGGCGCCGAGTTGGCGATCCACGCGAGCATCGGCACCATCGCGATCTGGCCGAGCGGGGACTCGATCGCGGTATCGACCAGCGCGATGAAGCGCGCGTCGACGAGGCCGCCGGTGCGCGCCGCGGTCCACTCGTGAAGGCCGTGGTACATGCCGATGATGGGCAGCATCAGCAGCGCGCCCACCACGGTGAGCACGCCCACGATGTAGTAGATCGAGCGTTCGGCCATGAAGCGGCGGAACACGAACAGTCCGGCCAGCGTCAGCGCGCTGCCGATCAGCGCCAGCACCGACAGGAACTGCTGGTCGAAGCCGAGCTCGTCGATCATCCACCAGGTCTGGCCGGCGCCCGGCGTGGGCAGCGCGCGGAACACGAACACCACGATCGCGGTGCCGAGCAGCGTCGCGCGCGCCTGCGGCTCGAGCTCGCGCAGCAGGCGCCACATCAGCGTCACGATGATCGCCATCGAGGCGCCGAAGACCAGTTCCTGCCCCCAGCGCAGGTCGCCCAGGCCGACGGCCAGCGACACCACCGCGAAGGCCAGCCCGCCGCCGAGTACCCACGGGTTCACCGGCGGGCGCTCGGCGTGCACCGTCAGGCGCGCAGCGATCTGCGCCTCGTCGAGCCCGGCGGCGCGCAGCCGGCGGTGCGCGCGCCGCCGCAGCCACGAAGCGAACAGCACGCCCGCCACGGACACCACCGGGATCAGCAGCGCGAGCTCGTGCACACGCACGTAGACCGCCACGCGCTCGGGTTCGGGCAGGAGGTTGGCCCCGCGCAGCAGGTACACGTTGGCCAGCGCCACCAGCACGCCGCCGCCGATGATCGCCACGCGCCCGAGGGTCTGCATCGTGGTGTGCATGGCGCGGCGGCGTGCCTCGTCGAGCGGCCGGCCTTCGTCGTCGTGGCGCGGCACCGCCTCGACGGTCATCGCGTCGGCCACCACGTCCTGGGTCACGTAGCCGATCGGCGCGAGCAGCACGGCGAGCACGTACCAGGCCTCGGCGCGCATCACCGCCGTCATGCGCGGCGGGTCGGCGAGCAGGCCGATCATGATCAGCAGGCTCGCCGCGATCAGCGACGCGCCCAGGTACACGAAGCCGGCCTTGTAGCGCCACACCAGGTCGACCAGGTGCCCGAGCGGCATCTTCAGCGCCCACGGCAATCCCGCCCAGAAGCCGAGCGCGGCCAGGAACTCGGCCGACAGCCCGAGGTACTCCTTGACGAAGAAGGTGCCGACGATGGCGGTCAGCCCGGAGATGCCGGCCGCCAGGTAGACCATCAACGGCGGCAAGTACGACAGCCGCATGTCGCGGCCGAGCGAGAAAACGTTGGCGTCGAGCCAGCGCGCCACCCGCACCGCCGGACTCATCGCGGCAGCCGCTCCGGGATCGTGCCGCTCAGCGCGCGTCGCGCTGCTCGCGCTGGATGTCCTCGGCGGTCCAGAACGACAGCGCTGCGATCGCCACGCCGCAGGCCACGGCGTTGGCCATCGCCACGCGCTGGCCGTCGTAGCCGAGCAGCCACGGCGACGCCGCCAGGCCGATGCCGACCGCCAGGTTGCCCCATTCCTCGACGATCTCCGGGTAGTAGAACGCATCGACCGCGAACGTGACCACCGCCACGCCGGCCAGCATCGCCGCCCACGCCGCCGACTGCATCGTCACGCCCAGCACGAAGGGCGAGGCCACCAGCCACAGCCCCAGCGCCACTTCGATCCGGTCCTGCCAGTGCGCCCTGATCATTCGTCTGGTCCCCGTTGCACCCATGCGACTGTAACTTAAGATCGAATCCGCCGGCTTTCCGGCGCCCGTCTTCCATCGTTCCCCATGACCGCACTGACTCCGCACCCGCCGCTGGCCTTCGACGAATCGGGCACGCCGGTGAGCACCCTGTACGGCGACGTCTTCCGCAGCCGCAGCGGCGCCTGGCCCGAGGCGTTCGAGGTGTTCGTCCAGGGTTGCGGGCTGCCGCAGCGCTGGGCGCAGGCGCCGCAGGCCGGCGGTGGTGCGGCGTTCACCATCGTCGAGCTCGGCTTCGGGCTGGGCGTGAACTTCCTCGCCACCCTGCGCGCCTGGCGCGAGCGTACCGGCGCGCCCACGCGGCTGCACTACGTATCGGTGGAGGCGCATCCGCTTGCCGACGACGATCTGCGACGCGGGCTGGCAGCGCTGGGCGCGCCCGCCTGCGACATCGAGCGGCTGGTCGCGCAGTGGCCGCCCGCCCTGCCCGGCCTGCACACGCTCGACTTCGACGGCGGCGCGGTCACGTTGACGCTGTGCCTGGGCGAGGCGGCGGCGATCGTGCCGCAACTGGCGCTGGGCGCCGACGCGTTCTTCCTCGACGGCTTCGCGCCGTCGCGCAACGCGGCCATGTGGGAGCCGGCACTGATCCGGGCGCTGGCGCGGCTGGCGCGACCCGGCGCCACGCTGGCGACCTGGACCGCCGCGGGTGCGGTGCGCGAGGCGCTCGCGGCAGCCGGCTTCGAGGTGGCACGCGTCGCCGGCCACGCAGGCAAGCGGCATCGGCTGAGCGCCCGTTACGCGCCGCGCTGGCGCACCTTCGAGCCGCCGCCGGCGGCGCACGAGTGGCCGGCGCGCAGCGCGCTGGTGGTGGGCGCGGGGCTGGCCGGCGCCGCGGTCGCCGCGGGGTTCGCGCGGCGCGGCTGGCAGGTGACCGTGCTCGAAGCGGCTGCGGCGGCCGATCGCGGCGGCGCGATGCAGCCGTTGTACGGCGAGCACCTGCACCTGTCGTCCGACGACAACCTGCTGGCCCGGCTCAGTCGCAGGGCCTGGAGCCTGCACCTGCGCGACGTGGCCATGCGCCTGCCGCTCGGCAAGCTGCTGGTCGATGCCGACGACGCCGAGGCCGCGGCGCGGCACGCGATGCTGGAGCGCCTGGGGTTTCCGGCCTCGTTCGCGCGGCAGCTTTCGCGCGACGAAGCCTCCGATGCGACCGGCCTGGCGCTGCCGCGCGGCGGGCTGTGGCTGCCCGGGTGCGGTGCCGCCGAGCCGGCTGCGCTGGTGCGCGCCTGGCTCGACGCACCGGGTATCACCCTGCTTGCCGAGACGAGGGTCGAAACCCTGCGCCGCGACGACGCCGGCTGGTCGGCCTGGGACGCCGCGGGGCGCCGGCTGGCCTCGGCGGCGATCGTCGTGCTTGCCAACGCGGGCGACGCGGCGAGGCTGGCCGATCTCGCCTCGCTGCCCCTCGGTCGCACCCGCGGCCAGAGCACGCTGGTGCCGGGCGAACGGATCGGCGCGCTGCGCACCATCGTCAGCGGCGACGCTTTCGCCGCGCCGCTGGCGGACGGCAGGATCCTGGCGGGCGCCAGCTTCGAGCACGACACCAGCCTCGAACCGTCGCGCGAAGCCGATCGGGGCAACCTGACGCGGCTGGCGCGGACGATCGGCGGCGATCCGCTGGCGTGGTTCGACGCGTCCACGTCCGCGCCGGTCGGCTTGCGCTGCACCGCCCGGGATCGCATGCCGGCGATCGGCGTGCTGCCCGACGAGGCCGCGGTGCGGCGCGACGCGCAGGCGCTGCTGCGCAACGAGCGATTGGCGCTGCCGCGCCTCCCGGGTCTGTTCGGTGCCTTCGCGTTCGGAACCCGCGGACTGCTGTGGGCCACGCTCGCGGCCCGGCTGCTGCCGGCGCTGGCCGACGGTGATCCGCTGCCGCTGGAGACCGACCTGCTGCGCGCAATCGACCCCGGCCGGCGCGTGCGCCGCATGCTGCGGCGTCAACGCTTCAACTGAAACCTGACGAATTGCAGCGCATGCATACGATCCGGATATCCTTCGAAACGACAGGCACTTGCGACACGATTCGCATCTCGAAGATCTCGATCAATAAGATCATCTATCGCCATTCATGATGGACGAACTACCGCTTTCCTTGCTCCAGGCGCTGGTGGCGGTCACCGAGTCGCGCAGCTTCTCGCGGGCCGCCCGCCTGCTCGGCACGAGCCAGTCGACGATCAGCACGCAGATCCGGCGCCTGGAGGAGCGCGTGGGCACAACCCTGCTCGAACGCACCACGCGCTCGGTCGTGCCCACCGCCGCCGCGCAGCGCCTGCTGCCGATTGCGCGCGACATGCTGCGGCTGCAGCGGATCGCGCTGAGCCGGCTCGATGCCCGGCCGCTGTCCGGCCTGGCGGTGCTGGCGATCGACGAGTCGGTCGCGCTGTCGCACGGCGTGATCGACCTGGCGCGCGGCTTCGCCGAAACCTGGCCCGAAGTGGACCTGCGCATCGAAGTGGTCCCCGCCGCCGCGGTGGCCGAGCGGTTCGCAGCCGGGCTGGTCGATCTGGCGCTGCTCCACGGCCCGCAGGCCCCGCCCGCGCGACCTGACGCGCCAGCGCAGGCGGGCAACGAGCTCGGCCGTGACCGCCTCGGCTGGTTCGGGCACCTGCGCATGCCGGCCCCGGACGGGCGCTGGTCGCTGGTCGGCCTGCCGCGCGGCGGAGCTTTGCGAGCCAAGGTCGATGCCGCGCTGGCCGCCGGCGGCACGCCGCATCGGGTGGCGGTCGAGGCCGACAGCCTGGCGATCGGCGTCGAGGCGGCGCGCCAGGGCTTCGGCCTGATCGCGCTGCCCGCGCCGCTGGCGCGCCGCTACCTGCTCGAGCCGGCGCACGCCGAAGGCCTGCCCGCGCTGGGCAGCTGGCCGGTGCGGCTGCTGCAGCGCGACGCGCTGGAGGCCGCGGCCGCGGCGCTGCGCAACGAGCTCAGGCAGGCGTGGCCGGCGCGGCGCGCCCGGCTGGCGCAGTGAGAAGAGCACGGCGGCGTAGCAGCCGGCGCGCGAGCAACCACTGGACCAGCAGCACCAGCCAGGCCGACCAGAGCACGTGCGACAGAAAATGGGCGCCCTGCGCAACACGGATCGCGCCAAGCGCCAGCCCCAACCCGGCGGCGACGAAGAACCATGCGCCGGCACGGATGCGCGGGGTACGCAGACCCGGCAGGCCGCCGGCCAGCGCCACGGCGAACAACGCAAAGCCCCCCGACGCGTGCCCGGCGGGAAAGCAGGCGAGCGCGCGCTCGTCCGGCGGCGCCGGCCGGAACAGTCCATGCTGCCTGGCGCTGGGGCCGCCGAATTCGGCGAGATCCCACGGACAGGGGCGGTTGGTGACCTGCTTGGCGAGCGAAACCGCCGCCGGCGCCAGCAACATGGCCACGAACAGGTAACGCCAGCGCCGCGCTTGGCCGGTGAGCAGCCGGCGCTGCGCCGCCGCCGACGCCCTTCGCGCACGCATGGCGCAGCCGAGCCACCCGAACAACGCGGCTGCCGGGAACAGGAACAACGCCTGCCTGGCCCGCAAGTGAAGCCAGTATTCGATGGTCGCGTTCCCGCGCCATACGAAACTGCGCGTCGCGCGATCGAACAGTGCATGCTGCAGCAGCATGTCGACGTTCGTGAGCTCGAACGATGCCAGCAACGCGAACGCCGCGACGGCGAAGCCCGTCCAGACGTACGCAGTGCGCCGCCGTGGCGCCGGGCGAACGAGCCTGGCCATGCTGTCCGCTCAGGTGCCGGCACCGGCCGGTGACGCGACCGGACCGGTGGCCGCGACGCCGGGCGCCTGCCCGCTGCGATAGCGGCCCTTGCGCACCAGGTCGTCGGCCAACTGATACTCGGCGATCGCCTGCTCGACCTTGTCCGGATCGACGGGAATCTGGCGCGCGTTGCCGTCGACCCCGATGCGGTACTGGGCCACGCGCCGCGGCGGCGACAACACGACGAGGTCGCGCGTACCGTCCCGGGCAGGCGTGAGCAGGCCGATTTCCTGGTAGTTGCCGAGATAGGCGCGCTCCCGCACCGTGGCGCCGAGCAGGTCCTGCCCGAAGAAACGTCCTGCGTCGTCGTCGAAGCCCAGGCGGCCGAGAATCGTCGGCACCAGGTCGATCTGGCTGGCCAGCGTCGACACGCGCCCGGGCGCGATGTGCCCCGGCGCATAGAGGATCGCCGGGATGTGGTAGCGCGACGGCGGAATCCGCGTCTTGCCGGCCACCGACGCGCAATGATCGGCGACGATCACGAACAGGGTATCGCCGAACCAGGGCCGCGTACGGGCATGTTCGATGAATTGCCCGATGGCCCAGTCGGCGTACTTCACTGCGCCGCCGCGGCCGGTCTTCGAGGCGATGTCGATGCGTCCGTCCGGATAGGTGTACGGCCGGTGGTTGGAGGTCGTCATCAGGTGCAGCAACTGGCGGCGGCCGCCGGCGGCGGTATGGTCCATCCAGGCGATCGCGTCGTCGAACAGGTACTCGTCGGCGATACCCCAGATGTTCGCGAAACCGACCCGCTCGCCGGGGATGTCGCCGCGGTCGCGCACCCCATAGCCGCTGGACGAGAAATACGCGTTCATGTTGTCGAAGTAGCCGTAGCCGCCGTAGAGGAACGTGGTCTCGAAGTCGTGCGTGCGCAGCACCGCCCCCAGCGTCTGCATGCCTGCGCTGCCCGGTCGGCGCACCAGCGACTGGCCGGGCAACGGCGGAAGGCCGGCCGAGAGCGCCTCGAGTCCGCGCACCGTACGCGTGCCCGTGGCGTAGAGCTGCGTGAACAGCAGCCCCTGCGCGGCCAGGCGATCGAGATTCGGCGTCAGGCCCCTCGGGTCGCCGAACGCGCCGAGAAACTCCGCACTGAGGCTCTCGACCTGGACGATCACGACGTGTCGCGGGCGGCGCGCTGCCGCGGACGCGAAGTGCGAGGCTGCGCGCCGCACGCCGGCGTGTCCGCCCGCCTGCGACGACGCGACCGGCCTCGGCCAATCGCCGGCCAGCCGGATCACCTGCGCATCGTCCAGCGTCGGATAGAAGCGCCGGAACGACAGCTCGTTGCTGCGCAATGCGGCGACGAAGCTCACGGGTCCGTTGCGCGCCAGTTCCTGGTTCCGGACGTTGCCGCGCAGTCCGGGGACCCCGTCGACGCCGCCGTCCATGCGCAGCGCGCCGGTTGCGGCGATCGCGGCGGCCACGACCGCGAAGAGCGCGATACCGACCCGATCGCGCAAAGTCCAGGCGAGTTGCGCACGCACCGGCCAGAAGCGCTCGCGCAGCCACGCGGCGCCCAGCCCGAAGGCGGCCAGCGCAGCGAGCAGCGCCGGCAACGGATACGACTCGCGGATGTTGCCGATCACCTCGACCGTGTAGATGAGGTAGTCGACGGCGATGAAATTGAAACGCGCGTCGAATTCGTTCCAGAACAACAGCTCGGCCACCGCGACGAATCCGGCCGCGGCAGCCGCCATCGCGAAAGCGGACATGCGGCGTACGCGACGCAGCGTTCCCTCGGGCGCTCCGGCGTGCGCGAGCGCGCCGAAGGCGAGCACGGCCGCGGCCACGGCCAACGCCGACAGCGCATCGAGCACCGCGCCATGTCCGAAGACCGCCAGCAGCGACGACGGGTCGTGGTCGATCTCTCCCCAGTCGAGCGCGGCCAGGGCGATCCGCGTGAGCGTCGACAGCGACCACAGCGCGACCGGCAGCGACACGGCCGTGCCGACCGCCTGGTGCGAGAGCGGATGCGCATCCTGCGGCGACCGGTCCCGTGCCGGCGTGCCGGCCGCAGGCCCGTCCCCGGGAGGTGAAGCATGCCGTGCCATGGGCGCGCACTATGCCGAACCTCCGGTGAGCGCCGCGTGCCGATCGTGTGAGAAAAACGTGAAGCCGCGCGGACGGCGCGGCCGGTCGGGCCGCCTACGAACCCGCCGCCGACAGCCCGATGTCGATGCGCGTGCCGCCGGCGGGGTGGCTGGCGATCGTCAGGGGCCAGCCTGCCGCCTCGCAGATCCGCTCGACGATGCTCAGACCCAGCCCCAGGCTATCGTCGTGGGCGGCGAGCGTATCGCCGGCGCCGGACGCGGATCGGCTCTGGCCCGGGTAGTCGAAACCCCGGCCGTCGTCGCGGACCGTCAGCCGGCCGGACTGCCATTCGATGTCGATGCGCGAGCCTCCGCTGTGACGTATGGCGTTGCGCAGCAGGTTCGCCAGCACGATCCACAGCGCGTCGCGATCGCCTCGCGCGTGCGCATCGGCGGGCACGTGCGTGGCGATGTCGATGTCTCTCGCCGCCGCTTCATGGCCGAGGTGCGCGACGACATCGCCGACCAGGCGGGCAAGTTCGATCGGCTCGCGCACGTCGCGCGCCGTGCCGCGCGCGACGCGCAGCAGCCCGGCGGTCAGCATGGCGATCTCGGTCAGGCTGGCATCGATCCGGTCGACCTGCTCGCGCTGCCGCCGATCCAGGCTGCCCTGTCGCAGCAGCTCGACCGTGCTGCTGGCCCGCATCAGCGGCGTGCGCAGCTCGTGGCTCGCAGCCGCGGAGAAGGCGCGTTCACGCAGCAGCGCCTCGGCGAGCCGGCGTCGGTACCGGTCCAGCGCATCGGCCAACCGGGACGACTCGTCGTGTCGGGCCAGATCGCGCAGCGCCCCTCGCGATGTTCCATCCTGCGCGGTTTCCGATGCCGGCACGGCGGGCCCGTCCTCGCCCACCGCGTTCGACAGACGCTCGAGGTCTCCGGTCAGTCGCCGGGCGATCCGGTCGCTCGCCGCCAGCACGACCAGCGCGATGCCCAGGACCGAGACGGCCAGCACCGCCATGACGTTGCGCTGTCGCCGCTCGTGCGCCTCGACGTCGTAGACGAGGTAGAACCAGCGGTCGCCGTCGCGATCCACCGCGACGTGGTACTCCAGGGCAGCCTCGGGAAACACCTCGTGGTTGCCGGCAGCCCTGGGCAGATCGCGCAGGAACGTCGGCAGCGACGATGCATCGCCGCCTTCGATCGCCACGTAGAGCCGCATGTCCGGCGTATTCGGCTGCGCCAGCGCCGGATCGCGGCGATACTGGGCGATGCTCAGGCGCAGCTGCTCGGTGGCGACATTGTCGATCATCGCCTCTTCGGCGCGCTCGCCGGTCACGTAGACGAACGCCGCCTGCATGATCGCGACGAACAGGGCCAGAGCGGTCAGGGTCCAGGCGAGCTGTCGACGCAGCGATGGACGACGTGCGTTCATCGGGCCCGCAGCCGGTAGCCGTGGCCGTGCAGCGTCTCGATCGGATCGAGACCGCAAGCGGCCCGGTCGAACAGGCGCCGGGTCGTGGCGACCAGGGTGCGCAGCGCCTCGGCGCGCAATCCCTCGTCGCCCCAGATCGCCTGTTCGAGCTCATCGTGCGCGAACACCTTGTCGGGACGCTCGGCGAGCAGCTCGACCAGCCGGAACGGCTTGGGCGGCAGACGCACCGCGTTGCCGTCGACACGAACGCTGCGCGCATCGCGATCGATCTCCAGACGCCCCTGCCGCAGGACATTGTCGAACGGCCGCCCGTGGACGCGGCGCAGCAGGGCATCGACGCGCACCGACAGTTCGGCCAGCTGGAACGGCTTCACCAGGTAGTCGTCGGCGCCGGCGTCGAATCCGGCCAGTTTGTCGCCCAGCTCGTCGCGCGCGGTCAGCATGATCACCGGCGCGCGACCCTGCAGCTCGCGCCGGTAGCGCCGGCACCACGTCAGGCCATCCATGCGCGGCAGATTCAGGTCGAGCACCACCAGTCCGGGCGGTTCCCGCGCCGCCAGCGCGAGCCCGGTGTAGCCGTCGCCGGCCCAGTGGCACTCGTGGCCTCGGCCCTCCAGGAAGTCGCAGACGTTTCCCCCGATCACGGGATCGTCCTCGATCACCAGAATCCGCGTCACCTTGCCGGCCTCCGCGATGACGGCAGCCCTATTCGATCCCCTGGCTCGCCAGGTACTGCTCGTAGTCGCCGCGATAGTCGACGATGACGCCGCCGGCGCGCACTTCGAGGATGCGCGTGGCCAGCGCGTCGACGAACTGGCGGTCGTGCGAGACCACGAACAGCGTGCCGGCGAACTTCTCGAGCGCCAGCTGCAACGACTCGATCGACTCCATGTCGAGGTGGTTGGTGGGCTCGTCGAGCATCAGCACGTTGTGCCGGCCGAGCATCAGGCGCCCGAAGCTCATGCGGTGCTTCTCGCCGCCCGAGAGCACGCGCACCGGCTTGCGCACCTCGTCGCCGGAGAACAGCAGCCGGCCGAGCACGCTGCGCACCGTCTGCTCGTCGTCGCCCGGCTTCGTGTAGCGCGCGATCCAGTCGGTGAGCGAATCGTCGCGCTCGAAGTCCGGATGGACGTCCTGCGCCATGTAGCCGATGTCGGCGTTCTCCGACCATTTCACGCTGCCGTGCGCAGGGGCCAGCCCGCCCAGCGCCGCACCGGCCAGGCAGCGCAACAGGGTGGTCTTGCCGGCGCCGTTGGCGCCCACGATCGCGATCCGGTCGCCCGCTTCCACGAGTGTGGAGAAGTCGCTGAACACCGGCTGCGCGGCGCCTTCGTAACGGTAGCCGAGCCCTTCGACCTCCACCGCCTGGCGATGCATCGGCCGGGCCTGCTCGAAGCGGATGTACGGGTTCTGCCGCGACGACGGCTTCACCTCGACCGTCTCGCTGCGGATGCGGGCGATCAGCTTCTGGCGCGAGGTGGCCTGGCGCGCCTTGGCCTTGTTGGCCGCGAAGCGCTGCACGAACTCCTGCAGCTCGGCGATGCGATCCTTCGCGCGCTCGTTGGCCGAAAGCTGGCGCTGGCGCGCCTGCGCCGAGGCGAGCATGTAGTCGTCGTAGTTGCCGGGATACACGCGCAGCTCGCCGTAGTCGAGGTCGGCCATGTGCGTGCACACCGCGTTCAGGAAGTGGCGGTCGTGCGAGATGATCACCATGGTCGACTCGCGCTGGTTCAACACCGCCTCGAGCCAGCGGATGGTGTCGATGTCGAGGTTGTTGGTCGGCTCGTCGAGCAGCAGCACGTCGG
>JAHDYE010000097.1 GCA_023383035.1 Burkholderiaceae bacterium
TAATCGTCAACCTGATGCCGGCCCCGACGGCCACGACCGGGTCGGCACCGCGCGCACCGTCGGCACCCGGGCCGGCCGCACGCGGTACCGCGCTGTCCTCTCCGGCCACCTCGTCGATCAGCGCGCCGGCACGCTGCACGATCGACGCCGCGTGGCAACGCCCGGGGGCGCCCGCTGCCATCGGCGGCGCGAGTGCGAGTTCGTCGGCGATGCGCCGCGCATCCTCGCCGGCAAGCAGGCGTTCGACGCAGTGCTGGACCAGCGCGCGATCGTCCTCGTCGATCCACAGCGGCTCGGTATCGTCAGGGGCCGACGGCTCGCGCGGCAGGCGCATGCCGATCGTCTCGCGCAGCCAGGTCGCAGCCGGACCTGCGAGCGCGTCGCGCAGCGTCTCGATCGCAATCGCCGGCTCGTCGCGCGCCACACGCGCCGGCGCGCCGTCGTCTCGCGCGCCGTCTTCGCGCGCGTCATTCTTCTCGCGCACGCCGCTTTCGCGCTCGTTGTCTCCCGACGCGGCATCCCCGGGGGCGACGACATCCGCCAGCGCACCGATGCCGGGCGCGCGCGCACGCAGTGGCTGCGCCAGCGCACGCGCGCAGGCGAACCATTCGCGCGCATAGCTGCCCGGCCCGGTGAAGCCGCGCGTCGAGAACGGATGCAGTGGATATTCGACGAGCGCCGCCGGTCCGGTCCGCTCGGGGTAGCGTCGGCGCGCCAGCTCGCACGACGCGTCGGCGAGGTCCGGGCCGGCGGTCTGCGCGGCCAGGTAGGCGAGCAGCTCGGCGACCAGCGGCGACGGATTCAGCGGCGTGTCGTCGCGCGCGTTGCGGCTGCGGCACAGCACCACCAGCCGTTCCATCGCGGCGAGCACCGCGTCGAGGAACACGCCGCGCTCGTCGATGCGCGCCAGGCGATCACCGAAGCGCGGCGCGCGCCGCATCAGGTCGAGCTCGTCGGCGGCGCCGCGGCGTGGAAAGGCGCCTTCGTCCATGCCGAACAGGCACACGACGCGAAACGGCACGCCGGGCAGACTGCCGATCGGACACACCGTGACCGCTCCGGTCGGCAGCGCCGCCACGGCGCCGCGCGCGAGCGCATCGAGGAAGACGCGCTCGAACGCCGCGGCATCGAGTGCGACCGCCGGCATGTCCGCGGCGCTGGCGAGCAGGGCGGCCAGCGCGTCGCGCACCCGGTGCAAGCCCGCTTCGTGGCGCCACACGTGGCCGAACAGCGTCTCGACGGCATCGCCGAACACCGTGCACCAGTCGGCCAGCGGTCGCGGCGAACGCGCCGCGACGCGCAGCGCCGCCAGCGCGTCGCCCACCGGCAGCCAGGACTCGAGGATGCGCGCCCGCGTGCCCTGCGCGCCAGGCACCGCGAGCAGGTCGCCAAGTGGCTCGGCCGCGCCGATCGCCGCGCCCAGCAGCAGGCGATCGATCGCCGAGCGCAGATCGTGCTTGGGCGAACCGTCCTCGGCGTCGAGCCCGCGGCGCGCGCCGGCCGCATCGAACCACCCCAGCAGCGTTTCGACCTGCGCGGGCTCGAGTCCCAGCGCCTCCATCATGGCCGGGTTGCGCAGGCACTCGTCGAGCGCCGGCGCGGTGATGCCCCGCACGGCCATCGAGAGCAGATCCGCCACCGCCGTCACCAGCAGGTCGGCGCGCGCCGCGCGGCCGCTGATCACGACCGGAATCCGGCGCCCTTCGGGCTGGCTGTGGAACACGCCTTCGATGGCGCCGGCCGCAGCCTCGAGGTCGGCACAGAACACGACCACGTCGGCCGGTCCGAGTCCCGGCATGACCTCGAAGCATTCGAGCAGACGTTCGTGCAGCACCTCGGCCTGGCGCACGAAGCCGTGAGCGCCCAGCACCGCGATCGAACCGTCGTCGTCGCCGGCCTGTCGCCACGGCGCGTCGCTGCGCAGGAATACCGCGGCCTGCAGGCGCTGCAGGGTTCCGGCCGGGGCCGCGTCGCCGTGCGCACCGAACGGGGTCGCTTCCTCGCGGCCCGGCGCCTCGGCCTGCACGCCGAAGCGCTCCTCCAGCAACAGCACCTGCGCAACGAAGTCGCGCTGCGCCCTGCCCCAGTTGCCGAGCAGTACCGGTTCGCCCTCGTACAGCCAGGCGAGGTCGGGACGCTGCTCGCGCAGCGCCGCGAGCCGGCGCGCATCGAGCATGTCGGTCCACAGCTCGCGGCACGGATCGGGTGCGAACACGGAAACGTCGATCGACATCGACAGCTGCCCGATCAGCGCAAACTGCTCGGGCGACAGGTCGATGCGGCCGAACAGCGCCACCGACTGCATGCCGAACGCGCGGCGCAGCTGCCCGCGGTCGTCGGCGAGCAGGCGCACGAACCGGTCGTAGGGATGCTCGCGGCCGATGCCCGGAAGCCGCTCGAGCAGGCGTTGCCAGAGCCAGCGTTGCCACACCTCGTGCGCAGCCAGCGCTCGCGCGCCGCTCGCCCATTGCCCGCGCTGCCAGTTCGCCAGCCAGTCGCGGCGGTAGACGAGATAGCGTTCGAAAACGCGCGCCAGCGCGTCGGCCAGCGACAGCCGTGCGAGCGACCCTTCGCCGCGCACGCGCTCGCGCAGCAACGCGAAGTCCGGCGCATCGGGCAGCTCGCCGAGCAGCGCCATCAACGCCCAGCGCACCCGCTCGGGCTCGAACGGCGACTGCTCGGCGAGATCGGGCATCGCCGCACGCATCGTGCGCCACAGCCAGCGCCCCGCGAACTCGGTGCGCAAACGAGCGCTGACGCCGTGCCGGCCCGCGTCGCGGCGCTGCAGCCAGCGGCCGACGCCTACGCTGGGAACGATGACGGTGCGTTCGGCCAGCGGATCGGCGGGTGCGTGGTCGAGCGCGTCGAGCAACGCATCGGCGAGGCGCTCGATGCGGTGGTCGAAGCGGATTCGCAGCGTCATTCCAGCAGCAGCGCGTGCTCCAGCTCGCCCGGCGCGAGCTCGCGTCCCAGCAGGAACCCGTTGGGCAGCATCGCCAGCGCGAGCACCAGCCGTTCGAACTCGGGCGCGAAGCCGTCGATGATCGCCTGCGGCTCGGCGCACAGTTCGGTGTCGCTCATCACCCCGAACTGCACGCCGCCCGCATAGGAAAGGATCGACACGCCGATGCCGATGTCGCCCGACTGCGGCACCCAGAACATCATTCGCGACACCGGCACGCCCGCCATGCGGATGACCTCGGTCGGACCGGGCACGTTGGTCATCACCGCGCTGCCCTTGTTGCCCAGGTATTCGA
Source organism: Burkholderiaceae bacterium (assembly GCA_023383035.1). GTDB lineage: Bacteria > Pseudomonadota > Gammaproteobacteria > Burkholderiales > Burkholderiaceae_E > Zeimonas. The sequence goes on from JAHDYE010000097.1 coordinate 3,258, forward strand.
GCACCTGCGTCTGCACCACCTGCGGCAGCACGCCGGCAGCACCCAGCAGCAGGTAGGCGATGATCGGCTGGTAGCCGGCCTTCAGTTCTTCCATCCGCCGGCGCACCTCGCGCACCCGCGCCACCGGGTTGGCGATGCCCACCGGCAGGCACAGCGGCACCAGCCCGAAGCGGTTGCCCAGCTCGTCGATCGGCTCGGAGGCCGGCCGCAGGTTGACCGGCACCATCGCGCGGAACTCGCCATCCTCGGGCACCGCATCGCCGCGCCCCATCAGGTAGCGTCGCACCGCGCCGGCCGCGCACGACAGCAGCACGTCGTTCACCGAGGCGCCCAGTCCGCGGCACACCGCCTTGACTTCGTGCAGCGGCAGCGGATCGTTCCAGGCGAAAGCCTTGCGCCCGCCCGGCGTGCCCTTGAGCTGCGTGTGCGTGTCGTCCGACATCAGCAGGATCGCCAGCGCATCGCGCACCACCTGCGCGCCCACCTGCGCGTAGTCGACCAGCCGGTCGGGATGCGCGACGATGCCGAGCGACTTCGTGACGAGGGTGCCGGTGGCGTCGATCGCCGCGACCGCGCCGCGCGTCAGCGGCTCGAGGTACGGCTCCCACGGACTGGACTCCAGCTCGGCGGCGCCGCGCGCCGCGCGGCGCGCCGGCGCGGCAGGCGGCGCGGCAGGCGGCGAGGCATCGGTGAGCGAGAGCATCACGCCCACCAGCGCGATGCCGTCGGCGATGCAGTGATGCATGCGCGTGACCAGCGCCGTGGTGCCGTCGTAGTTCTCGACCAGGTGGAACTGCCACAGCGGATGCGCCGGATCGAGCGGCTGCACGGCCAGTCGCGCGGCCAGTCGCTGCAGCTCGCGCGCCCCGCCCGCACCGGGCAGCCGCGCCCGCTTCAGATGCCGTTCGAGGCGGAAGACCTCGTCGTCGACCCATGCGTACCCGGTGGCGTCGGGTTCGACCCGTTGCCGGAAGCGGCCGTAACGCAGCAGCCGCTGCTCGATCACCGCCGCGAGATCGTCGTAGGCCAGGCGCGCGCCGAACACGAAGACGCCGACGATCATCATCAGGTTGCGCGCACTGTCCATGCGCAGCCATGCGGTATCGACGCTCGACATCCTCTCGCGGGCCATGTCTCCCCCTTGCGTGCACGCCGGCGCCCGTTCGTTCGCACAGCGGCGGTTCCACCGGCGTTGCTATGATACGTGGCAACCGGAAGTCTGCCGGGCAACCCGATCAACGGAGGCGACGATGGCTGACCTGCGTGCGCAGTTCGAACAGGCGGTGGCGGATTCGAAGAACCTGTCCGAGCGGCCCGACAACATGACGCTGCTGAAGCTCTACGCGCTCTACAAGCAGGCCACCGGCGGCGATGTCGACGGCAAGCGTCCCGGCTTCACCGACATGGTCGGGCGAGCCAAGTGGGACGCCTGGAACGAGCTGAAGGGCACGGCCAGCGACGACGCGATGAAGCAGTACATCGCGCTGGTCGAGAGCCTCAAGGCCTAGCTGCGACGGCTCGAGACAGCGCCGAGCGCCCGTCGCCGGAAGTCTGCGCGCCGTTCGGGCGGCGCCGCGGCCCTTTCGTACGGGTCGGTCAGCGCGAACCGGGCAAGCCGATGCTGCCCGCGAGGTCATGGGTGATCGGCTCGAAGACCGCTGCCCTGAACATCGACGCGCGAAACGTGTAGAACCCCGCCAGCATCGCGATCCAGGCGAGCACCACCGCAAGGCGCTGCGCGCCGCCGAACGCCACCAGCACGAGCGGGGCCGCCAGCCCCGTGAGCACGACCAGATTGCGGAAGGCGGCGGCCAGCTCGCCCTTCAGCAGCAGTTCCACCGAGAACGCCCCGCCCGGCGACTTGCGCCCGGCGTGCAGCAGGATGCCGGCGACGACGGCCAGATCGAGCAGCAACAACACCTGGATCAGCGTTGCCAGTCCGGCCCGCTGCTGCGCCTCCAATGCCTCCCAGCCGATCGCCAGGAGCGTGAGCGCACCCGCGGTGGCCGAGTAACAGGCGCTCGAAACCGGAACGAGCGGACTGGCCCAGAGCGTGAAGGACTCGGAAGCCGCCATCGCCATTCCCTGGTAGCAGCACACCACGACGCCCGCCGCGACCGCCACGTACTTCGCGACCGTACCGACGTACGCCGGCAGGCCGAGGGTCGCTCCGAGCCCGACACCGCGATCGACGACGTACAGCACGCCAAAGCCGACCAGCAGGCCGATCGCGATGGCGCCGCGGCTGATCCATGACCGGTCGGGACGTATGACGGCCCGCCACGACTTCTGCGGCACGCCCATGTGGGCGAGGTGGAAGTACGGCTTGAGCGTTGCCGCCAGCAACAGACCGAGGATCATGCCGGGAACGTGATCGTGGTACAGCGCCAGCAGGAAGGTGCCGGCGCCGACTTCCGCGCTGAAGAAGGCGATGGCCATCGATGTCCCCCAGTAGCCCTGGAGCCGATAGCCCAGCCTGAAGGAGTCGCCGACCAGGCGCGTGTCCGTTCGTGTCATCGCAGTGGCTGCCCGCATGGTGATGTGAAGTTCCGTTTCAGTCGACGTAGTACACCTTCGGCCTGGTGTTCTTCTCCGGCAGCGGCTGGCGTCCTCCCCGCTTGCGGATCGTGACGCTCGGCGCGCTGTCGGGGTCGTCGAGATCACCGAAGATGCGCGCGTTGGTCGGGCAGGTGGAAACGCAGGCCGGCTGCAGACCGGCATCGACGCGCTGGCTGCAGAAGTCGCACTTGACGGCGGTACCGGGAACGAAGCGGCCGTAACCCTGCTTCTCGAACGGCGTGAGTTCGCCGAGGCCGAACAGCCCCTTCTTCAACACCGCCGCGCCGAGCATGGTGCGCATGTCGTACGGGCAGGCCACGGCACAGCTGCTGCACCCGATGCACTTTTCGCCGTCCACCATGACGATGCCGTCGGCGCGCGTCCAGGTCGCGCCGCTGGGGCACACCTTCTCGCACGGCGCATCCTCGCACTGGTTGCAGATGGTCGGGATGTACACGCGCTTGACGTCCGGATACTCGCCGTATTCGTGGCTCAGCGTGCGCGTGAAGAAGACACCGTCGGGCAGCGAGTTCTCCTGCTTGCAGGCCACCACGCAGGCGTTGCAGCCGATGCACGCCTTGAGGTCGAAAACCATTCCCATCCTGGCCATTACTGCAGCCCTCCCTTGCCCCTGGGGCTGCGGATCGCATCGACGAAGTCGTAGACGGTCGCGCCCTGCTTGAGGAAATCCGGCCAGTCGTCGAGCTTCGTGAGCTTCACGCGGCAGCTCGTTTCGGGCTGGCCGGTGGCGCCGTCCGTGTTGCGAAGATCGTAGGGAAGCAGGTCGTTGTAGTGGCCGCCCGACATCAGCGTGGAACGGTTCTCGTTCCTGGTGCGCGACAGCGCATTGGAGACGCCGAGCGTTTCGTGGTGTATCGCCTCGGTGGTGGTCAGGCGGCCGTAGAGACGGCCGTACGGCGATTCCACCAGAACGATGTCGCCGTCGGCGAGCCCCAGCTTGCGCGCCGTGCCCTTGTTCAACAGAAGGCCGGTATGCACCGGGTCGCGGTAGGCGATGTCCTTGATCCAGGGGTTGCTCAGGTTCTCGCCGAAGTTCAGCTGGATGTCCTTGAAGGTGATCGCGTAGAGGTTGAATTCCTGCGGCTCGAGGTGGATCGGATCGAGCACCGTGGTCGGCAGCGGCTGGTAGTCGTCGAAAGGCCATTCGTCGCGAAACGGCACCTGCGCCTCCTCGAACTGCTCGCGCAGCTTCTCGCGCTGCAACGGCAGGTCCTCGATGTAGAACAGCAGGCGCAGACCCTCCCACGGGCGATACCACTTGTCGAGGCGGCGCTCGGTGGACGAATGGCCGTGTTCCATGTACCACTCGATCGGCTTGTCGTTCCACAACAGGCCCACGCGCTCGGCGATGTCGCGGTCGGTGTACTTCCTGCCGGGCTGGAGCATCAGGTGCGGCTTCTGGTCGAAGCCCAGGATCGTGTTGATGACGTCGTTGTACTGGTCGAGCACGCCGATCCGCTCCGAGATCTCGTACAGGATCTCCTCCTCGCTCCTGGTGTCGTGGATGGGCGGCGTGACCGGCTGCCGGAAACAGATGCCCTCCGTGTACGGCGGCTCGATCATCACCGCGTTCCAGGTCTCCAGGTAGTCGCTCGAGGGCAGGATGACGTCGGCGAAGTCGGTCATCTCGGTAGGGATGACGTCCACGCAGACGATGAAGCGCATGTCGCGCAGGAACTGCAGCCACTTGTCGCGCGGGCCCTGAATGGACCATACCGGGTTGGAGTGGCAATTCACCAGCACGTCGGGCTTGAACGTCGAGCCGTACTTCTCGGGCTCCAGGTAGGAAAGCAGATTGAGGTGCGGCGGATTGACGCCGACCGGAAAGAAACCGGCCAGGTGATACTCGTTGGGCGGCCAGGAGAACGGCGGCATGTGTCCGAGCTGATGCGGCGTGCCCAGCAGCTGCCCGCACTCGCCCGGTTGACAGTGGTTGTTGTCGACGCACTTGTCGGTGATGGTGACACCGCAGCGGCCGCCTGGATGGTCGATGTTCCCGACCAGCATGTTGACCAGCTGGAACGCGTGATTCGTCATCATGCCGGTCTTGTGCCCCTGGGCGCCGCGATAGTAGTTGTAGGCGGCGGGCCGATAGGGCACCGTGCGGCCGTCGGGCAGCGTGATGGTCTCGCCGATGCGCGCTTCCCGGGCGAACTCGCGCGCGATCCGCCGCACCGTTTTCGCCGGTACGGTGGTGATCCTCTCCATCTTCTCCGGCGCGGCGTCGGCGAGGATGTCCTTGTAGACCTGGAAGGCGGGGCGGCACTTCACGCCCTCGACCATGTATTCGCCCTCGAGGGCAAGGTATTCGCTCTCCAGGCCCGGATCGTTCCAGAGCCTGGCGCGGTTCTCGCGTGTGTCCCAGACGTAGATCTGCCGGTTCGCGTCACGCACGAAGAACTGGTCGGGCCCGACGAGATAGGGCGCGTTGGTGTCCTTGCGCAGGAACGCGAAGTCGCACAACCGTTCGTGGACCAGCACGTGGCTCATGCTCATCGCGAAATGACGGTCGGTGGCCGGCCGGATCGGCACCCATTCCTCGGCCTTGGCGCCGGCGATCGACATGCGCGGCTCCACCGACACCACCTTCATGCCGCGCTCGACGCGCGCCTTCGCGACCCAGTGCGACTGGGCGGCGGCATGCAGATGCGAGGAGAAGCCGTCGCCCGCCCCGTTGCTGATCCAGTAGTTGCAGTACTTGGCGTCGTTGACCGCGCCGAAGGAGGAATGGATGTAGCCGTTCAGCGGGTGGTAGGCCCCGCCGCACATGGTGCCGCCCGACTGATAGTAGTTGTGGTTGCCGAGCGCCAGCGGCCAGAACATGACGTGCATCTTCTGGAAATCCTCGAGCGACGGCATGATCCTGCGCGGATCCGCGTCGAACGATTTCTTGATCTCGCGCGCGGTGATCTCGAAGGCCTCTTCCCAGCCGATCGGCACCCACTTCGGATCGATGCCGGGCCCTTTCTCGGGATTGGTACGACGCAGGGGCTGCTTGAAGCGCTGGGGATCGTAGTGGCGCATGATTCCGGCGTTTCCCTTCGGGCACAGCTTGCCGGCGTTCGAGGGATTGGTCGGATTTCCCTCGATCTTGTTGATGACCCCGTCGTCGGTGACATGCACGCGCGTGGAGCACGAGTGCAGGCACATCTTGCAGGTGGAATTGATCCACTTCCCCGGTTTCAGGGAATTCTGGTCGGGTTGCCGATTGATCACGTCGTCGATCCTTCTCCGGAACCGGGGTCGATGCGGATCCGGTCGATCGGACGAGCCGCGACGCGGTGCCGGCGCCCGTCCGAACCGTGCCGGACTCCCTGCGATTGTTCGTCGCAACCGGTTCGGCGACTATCCGGTTGCCGCAGGTTTCATCCAGCCAGTACGAGGATGTCGCGCCGAGCGCTGCGTGCCGGCATGGCGGCGGCACGGGCGGGCCGCTGTCGGAGCGCGCCCGCGCGGACGATCGGAGGATGAAACGCGCCCTAGACGAACCTGAACGCGGCGATCGCCACCAGCGTCGGGATCAGCGCCGCGGCGAACAGCCCGAGCGGGCTGATCTCCTCGTGCTCGAAGTTGCGCTTCAGGATCGAATACCCGGCCGGGTTGGGCGCGTTGGCGATCACCGTGAGGCCGCCGCCGGTCACGGCGCCGGCCACCAGCGAGTACTTGAACTCGTCGGTCAGACCCTGCACCAGCGAGCCCAGGTAGGTGAGCGCCGCGTTGTCGGTGATCGCCGTGAGCGCGGTCGCGCCGTAGTAGACCGCGGTCGGGCTCATGTCCTCGAGCAACGCCTGCAGCCACCATTGCTGCTGGCCCCCCAGCACCACCAGGCCGGCCAGGAAGAAGGCCACCATCAGGCCCTCGCGCAGCATCAGGCGGTCCTGGTGGTCGGCATACGCGTGCGCCACGCCGAGAAAGAACAGGAACAGCCCCATGAACACCACCGGATGGTGCGCGAACACGACCACGCCGGCCAGGAACGCGACGTGCACCGCGAGCAGCGGCTTCGGAACCGGCGGACCGGCGGGCTCCGTGGAGACGGTGAGGTTGCGCAGCTCGTGGCGGAACAGCAGCGTCACGCCGAGCGCGTTCACGATCACCGCCAGCGCCGAACGCCACCCCAGGTGGGTCAGCATGAAGGCGAGGTCCCAGCCCCAGGTGCTGGCCACCATCAGCACCGGCGGCGCGGCGTACGGCGTGAGCGTGCCGCCGATCGACACGTTGACGAACAGCACGCCGATGGTCGCGTACTTGAGCCGGTTGGACAGCCCGTTGGCGTAGTAGCCGTCGCGCAGCATCAGCGCGGCCAGCGTCATCGCCGCCGGCTCGGTGATGAACGAGCCGAGCAGCGGGATCAGCGACAGCGCGACGAAATAGGTGGCCATCGGCGCCGGCAGCGGTACCCTGCGCGCGGTCCAGTTCACGCAGGCGAGCGACAGGCGCAGGATCGGACGGCTGGCCGCGATCACCATGATCACGAACACGAACATCGGCTCGGTGAAGTTGCGCGACTCGAGGTATTCGAGCGCCGGCGCACCCCCGGCGGCGAGCGCGAGGTAGACGATCAGCACCATCGCCCAGAAGCCGAACACCGCCTCGACCTCGCCCAGCAGGTGCCACACGCCGGCGTGCGCCGGCTGCGCGTGGGCGAGGCGCTCGAAGAACTTCGCCGAGAACGTATGTACCACGGCGATCGCGAACAGGATCGCGCCGCCGATCTGGATTGCGGTAGGCGTCATGCGAAACTCACGGAAAGCGGAATCACGAGAAGTAGCGGTCGAAGTCCTTCTGGATCCGCTCCTCGATGCGCGGCTTGAACGCAGCGAGCAGGAAGCCGAGTTGCGCGTCGAGCGCGACCTGGTCGCGGGTGACGGTGAGGCAGCCGGAGACGCCGCTGCGCGAGAAATGCAGCGCGTTGCCGTCCCACCGGCTTTCGATGTCGAACGACTCGGCCAGGTCGTCGGCGACCTTCTGCGCCGCTGCCTTCGCCTTCTTCAGACCGAGCGTGTGCCTGCGCTGCAGGTGGATCTCCGACATCGTCGTCTCGCCGCCGCCGTTCAGGCCGTGGCGACCGGGGTCTTCAGCGGCGCACCGGTGGCGAACGCCACCAGGTTGTCGGCCGCCAGCATCGCCATGCCGACGCGCGTGCTGCGGGTGGCGCTGCCGATGTGCGGCGTGAGCGCCACGTTGGGCACCGCCAGCAGCCCCGGATGCAGCTTCGGCTCGTTCTCGTAGACGTCGAGCCCGGCGGCGACGATGCGGCCGGCGCGCAGCGCCTCGACCAGCGCCGCGTCGTCGACGATGCCCCCGCGCGCGATGTTCACCAGCGTGGCCGTGGGCTTCATCGCGGCCAGCTCGCGCGCGCCGATCAGGTGGTGCGTCTCGCGCGAGTACGGCACCACCAGCACCACGTGGTCGGACTCGCGCAGCAGCGTCTCGAGCTCCACGCGGCGCGCGCCGAGCGCGGCTTCGTTCGCCGCGCGGCTGCGGTTGTGGTAGAGGATGGTCATGTCGAAGCCGCGCGCGCGGCGCGCCACCGCCGAGCCGATGCGGCCCATGCCGACGATGCCCAGCGTGGTGCCGTGCACGTCGGCGCCCAGCCACTGGTCGAAGGCCCAGCGTCCCCACTTGCCGGCGCGCAGCCAGTGCTCGGACTCGCACACGCGGCGCGCGGCCGCCATCAGCAGCGCCCAGGCCATGTCGGCGGTGGCTTCGGTGAGCACGTCGGGCGTGTTGCTGACCGCGATGCCGCGCTCGCCGCAGGCGGTGAGATCGATGTGGTTGTAGCCGACCGTGCCGGTGGCGATCATGCGCAGGCGCGGGCAGGCGTCGATCAGCTCGCGGTCGATGCGGTCGGAACCGGTGACGAACAGCGCATCGCGATCGGCCGCGCGCGCGAGCAGCTCGGCGCGCGGCCAGTCGTCGTCGTCCTGGTTGGCCGCGAAGTCGAAGTACGGCGCCAGCCGTTCGAGCACCTCGGGAAACACCTTGCGGGTGATCAGGAGTGTGGGTCGCGCGCTCATCGGGCGATTATAGCGATCAGTCCTTGACGTCGAAGACCTGGCGCAGGTACTTCACGTAGGCTTCGTCCTCGCACATGTTCTTGGCCGGGGTATCCGACAGCTTGGCGACCGGCTGTCCGTTGCAGCGCACCATCTTGATCACGATCTGCAGCGGCACGTAGCCGAGGTCGGAGAACACCAGCGTCTTGGTCTTCGGGTCGACGCGGTTGGCCTCGTAGTGCGCGATCAGCCGCTCGCCCCATTCGTAGGGATCGCCCGAGTCGTGGCGCGCACCGTCGAACAGCTTGCAGAAGTACATGTCGAAGTCGCGCAGGAACGCGCTCATCCCATAGACGTCGGACAGCGCGATGCCGAGGTCGCCGCGGTACTCGCGCGCCCAGGTCTCGAAGCCGAACACCTGCGTGTCGCGCAGCCGCGGCCCGAGCGCCTGGCACGCCTGCAGGTACTCGTGCGCCATGGTGCCCAGCGGCGTGACGCCCTGCTGCATCGCGTACATCACGTTGGAGGTGCCGGCGAACATCGGACCGAGCCTGGTCCTGCAGGTGAGCAGCACTTCCTCGTGCCACAGCCGCGAGAAGCGCCGCCGCGTGCCGTAGTCGGCGATGCGGATGCCGGCCAGCTCGGGATCGCCGGTGACCAGCGCGATCTTCTCGTCGAGGCGGCGCCGCCCTTCCGCGTAGTCGGGCACGCGCACCGTCTCGCGGAAGTAGATCTCGTTGACGATCGCCAGCACCGGGATCTCGAACAGG
>JAHDYE010000098.1:0-3583 GCA_023383035.1 Burkholderiaceae bacterium
GCCTGGAGCAGCGGCTGGCCGAGCGCGAGATGCGGCTGGAGGTGTCCGAGGCGGCGCTGGCCGAGATCGCCAAGGTGGGGTTCGATCCGCTGTACGGCGCGCGCCCGCTCAAGCGCGCGATCCAGCAGCGCATCGAGAACCCGGTGGCCAGGCTGGTGCTCGAAGGCAGGTTCGGGCCGAAGGACGTGATTCCGGTGGACGTGGTCGACGGGCAGTTCGTGTTCGAGCGGGTAGTGCACTGATCGGGGACGCACCGCCGCCCGCAGGCGGGCGGCGGTGCGGGTCTCAGCCCCGTCCCAGGGCCGGGTTTGGACTGAATGCCGTATCCAACGCAGCGGCAAACAGATCGAGACCGGCGCCGGCGTCGTTACGCGCGACTCCGGCGACGGGCGGGCGAAGTGCGGTGTGCAGGCTCCTGCACCCGGTGCCGTGGTCCGGGCACCGACCCCTCGCCGGACCACGGGTCGATCACGGATATGCCGAGCCCGGCGAAATCGCGCGCATTGCGGGTGACCATCGCGAGATCATGGCTCGACGCGGTGGCCGCGAGGAGGCTGTCGATGGCTGGCAGCGGGCGCCTGGCAGCGGCGAGCAGGCGGCCCCACCGGTCGGCGATGCGTTCATCGATCGTGAGCACACGACCGGAGAAGAAAGCCGGCAGATCGGCTTCGAGCCAGTCGAGCAGCGCCGCGCGGCGTTTCCTGTCGGTCAAGGTGTCGATGCCCTTGCGGATCTCGCCCAGCGTAAGCACGCTCAGGTACAGCGTCGACGGCGGACGTGCCGCGATCCATTCGACGACGTGCCGATCGGGAGCCTTGCGGCGCAATTCGGATAACACGTTCGTATCGAGCAGGTAGCTCACAGCGCCACCTCGCGAGCGGGACTGCGGTCACGTGGGAACTCGAGCTCGTCCAGCCCGTAGAGTGGCGATTCGCGCATGAAGTCGACCAGCGACCGGGCGTTGCCGGTCAGGCGTTCGAAATCTTCGCGCGAAAGCACGACGGCTACCGGGCGGCCGTGCAGGGTGATTTCCTGCGGCCCCTGGCTGGCTGTGCGTTTGACCAGCTCCGACAAGCGGGCTTTCGCTTCCTGCAATTGCCAGGTGTCCACGGTCAGCCTCTGATATGACCAGACTAGTCAGATCTTAGCAGATCAGCGGGGGCGTGCGGTCGAGCACCTGGTATACGCGGTTTACCGAACCTCCGCGCTACGATATCCGCCCCAACAACGCCGCGAACCGGAGGGCACCATGGAAACTCAGGAGCTTCACCGGGGCCGCCTGATCGATCACATCCAGCTGGTCGTGAGGGATCTGCCTGCCAGCCAGAAGTTCTACACCGCTGTCTTCGATGCGCTGAAGATCCCGATGGCCGGCACGGGTGACGGGTACTTCTGGGCGGACGAACTCTTCGTGTCCACCGCCGACAACGAAGCCGCGCAGGGCGAGCTGACCGGCCGCCATCACCTGGCGTTCCAGGCGCACGACAGGGCCATGGTCGATGCGTTTCACCGGGCTGCGATGGCCCATGGCGGCAGGGACAACGGTCCGCCCGGGTTGCGCCCCTATCACCCGGGCTACTACGCCGCTTTCGTGCTGGATCCGGACGGCAACAACATCGAGGCCGTGTACCACGGCGAGGCCCGGCGCAGCGCGCCTTCGGTGACCGTGACGTTCTGAACGGCCGGCGGGCTATCGTGCGGTGCCGGCGTCGACACCTTCGACGCCGGCACCGGCGAAGATCCCCCGGCGGACCTGCACCTCGTCGGCCACCAGCAGCACCGTCTCGGCGCGATCCGGGCCGGGCTGCGCATCGCGATAGCGCACCTCGACCGTCCGGCCGTCCACGAGCACGCGCGCGCGTCCCAGCGCATCCGGCCCGTCGAGGTGCTGCCCAATGACGCGGATGCCTGCAATCGACGCATCCGCGCCGCAGGCGGCGAGCGGATGCCCGTCGAACACGATGCGCCCCGCGTCCATCCTCACCAGCCGATCGGCCATGCGCACGATCTCCGCAGTATCGTGGCTGACCATCAGCGTGGTCGTGCCGAAGCGGCGATGCAGGCGCAGTACCTCGGCCTGCAGCTCGCCGCGCAGCGCCGGGTCGAGCGCCGACAGCGGCTCGTCGAGAATCAGGATCGAAGGCTTGCGCGCCAGCGCGCGGATCAGCGCCAGGCGCTGCCGCTGTCCGCCGGACAGCGCCTCGGGCGAGCGGTCCTGCAGGCGTTCCAGCCGCACGAGCCGCAGCAGCTCGTCGACCCAGCCCGCGTCGGGCCGGCGGCCGATCGCGTACTCGACGTTGCCGCGCACGCTCATGTTGGGAAACAGCGCGTAGTCCTGGAACACCACGCCGATCGAACGCTTGCGCGTCGGCAGGTGGATGCGCCCGACGGTGTCGCACCACGTTTCGTCGCCGACGCGCAGCGTGCCTTCGGAGGGGCGCGCGAGTCCGGCGATCAGGCGCATCAGGGTCGTCTTGCCGGCACCGGATGGCCCTGCGATCGCGACGAAGGCACCGCGCTCCACTCCCAGCGCCAGCTCGAGGTCGAACGGTCCGTCGGGACCCTGCAAGGGCATGCGCAGGAACAGTCGAAGCCAGTCGGCGGGAAGAGGACCGGGTTCGACCTTCATGCGGGGAGCCTCGGCAGTGCCGGGATCGGAAAAGCGAGGAGGGAGGAGAGGCACTGCCGAGGAGACACTTCGTTGTATACGATAGCATATAACGACTCGCACCCGCTCCCACCACCTCCTCACCGGACACACACATGTCGACCCGCCAGCCAGCTCGCAATGCCCTTCGCCATGGCCTTCTCACGCACGTTTTCGCGCTCGTTCTCGCGAGCGTCTCGTTCACCGCGGCGCAGGCCGCCGAGTTCACGCTGGCCGCCGGGGCCGGGTACCGGCGTCCGGTCGCCGAGCTTGCCGGCGCGTACGAGAAGGCCAGCGGCAACAAGGTCACCCAGATCTACGGCCATCTCGGCCAGGTGGTCGCGCAGGCGCGCGAAGGCGAGACGGTTTCGGTGGTCTGCGCCGATCGCGCCGTGATCGAAGCAGCCAAGGGGCTTTCGTTCGCGAGCTTCGCGCGCCTGGGCGCTGGCAGGCTGGTCGTCGCCTACCGCAAGGGCATCGAGCTGAAGACGGCTGCGGACATCGCGTCGCCGGCCTTCGCGCGCATCGCGATCCCCGACCAGGTCAATGCGGTGTACGGCAAGGCCGGCCGGCAGTACCTCGACCGCGCCGGCCTGGCGGCGACGATCGATCCGCGGCTGCTGGCGGTGTCGACGGTGCCGCAGGTCACCAGCTATCTGGTCAGCGGCGAGGTCGACGCCGGCTTCATCAATGCCACCGATGCGCTCGGGGCGGCGGCCAGCATCGGCGGTTTCGTCGAAGTCGAGCCGCGCTACTACGACCCGATCGAGATCGCCTGCGGCATCCTTGCGCGCGCCGCGCAAGCGCCGGCCGTGGCGGGCTTCGCCGCGTTCCTCGACACCGAAGAAGCACGTGCGATCGTGAGGCGCCACGGCCTGTGAACGTCACGCTCGACGCGGTTCTTGCCGCGCTGTTCGATCCGGCGCTGGCCGGGCC
>JAHDYE010000098.1:3593-12440 GCA_023383035.1 Burkholderiaceae bacterium
TGCACCTGGTGCTGGGCATCGGCCTGGGCTGGGCGCTGGCCGTACCGAAGTGGCCCGGGCGCACGCTGCTCGACCTCGCAGTGACGCTTCCGCTGGTGTTCCCGCCGATCGCGTTGGGCTTCTTCCTGCTGCTGGTGCTCGGCCGGCGCAGCCCGATCGGCCAGTGGCTCGACCAGACCTTCGGGATCAGCTTCATCTTCACGTTCGAGGGCGTGCTGCTCGCGTCGGTGGTGGCCGGCCTGCCGCTGGTGGTCAAACCGATCGAGGCCGCCATCGCGGGCGTATCGCGTCGGCTCGGTGAGGCGTCCCGAACGCTGGGGCGCAGCGAATGGGACACGCTCGTGCGCGTCATCCTGCCCAATGTGCGCGGGGCGATCGTCGCCGGTCTGGTGCTGGGCACCGCGAGGTCGCTCGGCGAGGTCGGCATCACGCTGATGCTTGGCGGCAACATCGTCGGGCGCACCAACACGGTGTCGCTCGAGATCTACAACGCCGTGTTCAACGGCGAGTATCTGCGCGGCGTCGTGCTCTCGGTGCTGCTGGGCTTCGCATCGATCGCGGTGTTCGTCGTGATGCGACGCGCGACCACGGCCAGATCGGGCCATGGACCGGCGTTCGCGTGAAACCGGAAGGAGTGCAACCCTCATGATTCCCGACGAAGAACTGTTGCGCATCCTGCTGGACGACTGCCCGTTCGGCGACATCACGACGCAGGGCCTTGGGATCGGCCGCGTGCCGGCACGCGCGCTGCTCGCGGCGCGCGACGACATGACGCTGGCTGGCGTCGAGGAAGCCGCCCGCATGTTCGAGCTGTGCGGCGCCGAGGCGCGCATCGTCAACGCCTCGGGCACGAGCATCGCCGCGGGCACGCCGATCCTCGCGGTCACCGGAGCGGGCGGCGCGCTGCACCGCGGCTACAAGATGGCGCAGACGCTGCTGGAGATCCTCGGCGGCATCGCCACCGCCGCACGCGCGATCGTGCAGGCCGCGCAGGCGCAGCGCCCCGAGTGCCGCGTCGTGTGCACGCGCAAGCACATGCCGGGAATCAAGCGCTGGGCCGTGAAGGCGATCGAGGCGGGCGGCGCTTCGCCGCATCGCCTGGGGCTGTCGGATTCGATCCTCGTGTTCGACGAGCACTGGGCGCTGATCGAGTCCGACCGGGCGGAGGCCGACTGCATCGCACGCCTGCGCGCCAGCGCCCCCGAAAGAAAGGTGGCCGCCGAAGCATCGACGGCGGAGCGTGCGATCGCACTCGCCAGGGCGGGCGCGGACATCGTGCAGGTGGACAAGCTCCCGCCGGAGGCGCTTGTCGGTCTTGCACGAGAGTTCGCTGCGATGACGCCCCGCCCGCTGCTGGCGGCCGCCGGCGGCATCAACGCCGGCAACGCCGCGCGCTACGCGGCGTGCGGCGCCGACCTGCTGGTGACTTCGGCGCCGTACCATGCGCCGCCGCGCGACGTGAAGGTGACCATTTCGCGGGCGGACGGATAACCGGCGCGACCCGCCGGCAGGGCGGGCAGGCGTTCACAGCGTCAGCCGCAGGATCTCGCTGGCGATCGTCGAGAAGCAGCGGTCCAGTTCGACGGCCGTGGCGGCATGGCAGTACAGGCCCTGAGGCTGAGCGGCATTCAGGGTATCCGAATCGGCCGTATTGGCCAGGCGCCGCAGGATCGTCGCGCCGCGCTCGTTGTTGCCGTAGCCGCAGAACGTCACCTCGAGGTTGTTCAGCGCATCGCCCAATCCGATGGTGTAGATGCGAACGTCCTGTCCGCGTGCCGTGTTGGCGATGTTCTCGACCATGTTGCGGGCAGCCTTGTTGACGTTGCATCGGTTGTTCGTGTACGGGCTGCCGTTGATCGTTCGCCGGTTGTTGTAGCTGGACAGGGCGACCGAACCGGAGCCGGTCAACGGCAGCGAGGTGATGCGCGGGCCGTCGACATCGGAACTGTTGCCGGTGCTGTACCACGACTCGTTGCCATTGCGCTGGTTCTGGGGAAACAGGCGGCAGGCGCCGTCGCTGTCGCGGCACAGCGACCGGCCGCGACCGTCTTCGATGGTCTGGCTGGACGTTTCCGAGTAGAGATTCCCCGTCACCGTGCCGCCGCTCTGGCGAGGGAACGTGCCGTTGATGATGTTCGGTGCGCCGTCGCTGAAGAACAGAATCACGCGAAGACTGGAGCGCACGGCGGCCGGTACCGCGTTCAGCTCTTCGAGCGCCTTGCGCATGCCTTCGGCCGAGGCGGTCGCGCCGCCGAGCGGCAGCGCGTCGATCGCGTTGTTGATCGCCGTGCGATTGAATCCGCGCGCCCCGGTCTTGTCGATCTGCACGTCGATGACGGACCCGGACGAGAACGACACCAGCCCCACGCGGTCGCCGTTGGCCCCTGCCGCGAACCGGTTGATGAACGAGCTCTTCGCTGCCGATTTCAGGGTCGGGAAAACGCTGGACGGACTGGTGGGCGGGCCGAGCGAGCCCGAGGTGTCCATCACCAGTATCACGTCGAGGTCGCGACGGATGGCTTCGCCGGCCGCTGCGACGTTGGCTTCGGTGTTGCCGAGCACGCGCATGAAGGTGGTCGGCATGTCCGCGGTGGCCGACACGTTGACGCGCCAGTAGCCGCTCGCCTCGTGTACCGCGCTGGTGCTGGGCGCCGACGGCGTCGAGCCGAGGAAACCGTTCGGATAGTTCATCTGGAAGAAGCGCGCGGCGGCGGCCTGCGCGTTCTGCCGGCGCTGGTTGTCGTCCGCACCTTCGGAA
Organism: Burkholderiaceae bacterium; assembly: GCA_023383035.1. GTDB lineage: Bacteria > Pseudomonadota > Gammaproteobacteria > Burkholderiales > Burkholderiaceae_E > Zeimonas. The sequence continues at coordinate 6,352 of JAHDYE010000098.1, forward strand.
AGCGCGCGCGCTGCCGCGATCGCTGCGGCGTCGACCGCGGCGTTCAGGCGCGCCTTGACGCCGTAGGCGCGGCCGGAATCGATCGCCAGGCCCACGGCGCCGATCAGCACGACCAGCGACAGGCCGACGATGATCAGGACCTGGCCGCGCTGGCGAGCGGGATGTGAGCGATAGGAATGTCTGCGCATCGGTGTCTCCTCGGCGCTGCCCTCAGAGGATCGTCAGCGAGTGGAGCGTGGGCAAGGTCGGTACCACGTAGCGGGTGAGCAGCGTGTAGTCGTACATGCTCTCGACCGCGTACACCGTTTCACCGTTGTTCAGCGCGACCGGCAGCGACACGACCTGGGTACCGTTCGGCGTGCAGGTACCTGCGCTCCAGCTGCCGTTGCACTGGACCAGTCCGCTCGTCAGCGAACCCTTGCCGCCCGACGGCGGCCGGTATTGCGCGACCAGCCTCGCTCGACCGTCGGGTCGTCCCTCGAATTTGCTGATGTACATCATCCCCGCGCTGTTCATCTCCAGCGGGGTCGCGGTGTCCATCAACGCCTTGAGGATGTAGGCCGGCTGCTCCGTGGTGCGCGCCGCCAGGTTCGCGCCCTCGCGCGTCAGGTGCACCAGCACGTTGTTGAACTGGATCGCTCGCGAGAAGTCGATGACGCCGAGCGCCAGCAGCAACAGCAGCGGCAGCACCAGCGCCAGTTCGACCGCAGCGACGCCACGCGCGCGCCGGCGCAGGAAGCGGAAAGGGGGGATGCGTATCGTGCCCATGCCTCGTAGTCCGTCCGGTCTCATTGCCAGGCCTCGTTCTTCATGGTGGCGGCCACGGTGAACCGGTATTCGCCGCCCGTGGTGTTGAAGAACGGCCGCACGAACGGCGTGAGCGCCGCCACGCGGCTGTCGACCTCCACCACGATCAACTGGCCCGCGCCATAGCACGAGCTGCCGCCGAGCGTCACGATATTCCCGCTTCCGTCGATCGTCTTGAAGGTCGTCGTCGAGTTCGCGCGTTCGTACAGGCCCCATGACTGTTGGCGGATCTTCTCGCGCACCGCGGCGCAGCGGTCGCCGGGCCGGTCCTCCGGCGCCAGGTCACTGCGGCCGACCACCGCGTAGCGTGCGCCCTCGCGCACGGCATGCTGCATCGAGAGGTTGGCGAAGAACAGGTACGACCAGTCGATGATCGAGAACAGCACCGTGAAGAACAGCATTGCCACCAGACCGAACTCGACCGCCGCGACGCCGCGCTGCCGGCGCCGTAGGCATCCGGACCTGCGAGGTTTGTACGAACCGTCCATGGAGATCTCCATCTCTTCGGATATACACGACGGGGTTCGGTATCGGAACCCTCTCGCCTTTCCGACGAACGGCGCCAGTTTGCTACTTCTGCGGGCAATGCTGTCGGCGAAAAACGCGTTAGCCGTGAAAAACACCCGCTTTGCGCCGGGCACGGGCGAACGGCGCGTGAAGGAAGTCATGGCTCGGCCCTGATCGCGAATCGAAGATGCCGTCAATGCCTGGCCGACGAACGGCGGGCAGCAGAGAAAGTCACCCGATCGCTCCCGGGCGGGACGAAAAGGGGAAAAGGGCGCCGTCCCCTTCGACGGCTCGGTAGCGCCGCCATGAGCGGCGGCCATTCGCAAGGAGCTCTGACATGGGTCGTTTCATCCAGGCAGCGAAGCAGTTCGCCCGCGACGAAGAGGGCGTGACCGCGGTCGAGTACGGACTGATCGCCGCTCTGATCGTGGTGGTTATTGCCGCGACGGTAGACAACATCGGTACTCGACTGAATACGGTCTTCGGGCAAGTCCTCGCCGCGTTGAACCTCTGAACGGATCGGATTTCCGTCATCAGGGTAGAACCGGTCGATCCTGAGGTGCGCGGGCTCCTGGCACCGTGCACCACTGATCGGCCGGTTCACACCGAATCGACAGTCATCTCCCCTCATGCAGCTTCCGATGGAACCGCTCCATGCGTCGATCGACCTCCGACCTGCCGGGCTTTCTCGGGCAGCGTGCAGGATGGCGGAGACAGTGAACGGAGGCGGCGCGTGCTGAACGCTGATGCTTTTCCCGAGTTCGCGGTCCAGGCGGCGCTCTGGGCGATGCGCGGCACTCTGCTGCTGCTGCTCGCGGTGATCTGCGTTTCCGATTTTCGCGCCAGGCGGATTCCGAACCGCCTGGTGCTTGCCGGCCTGCTGGTCGCGCTGGCCTGGCAGGCGCTGGGCCCGGCCGGCACCGGCCTGTTCCATGCCGAGGCGCCCGGCGCGCTCGGCGCGGCGTCCGGGTTCGCGGGTGCCGCGGTGGCCTTCGCCGGCTTCCTGCTGCTGTACCTGATGCGCACGATGGGCGCCGGAGACGTGAAGCTGATGGCGATGCTCGGCGCCTTCTTCGGGGTGGAGGCGCTGCCGGCGCTGGTCCCGCTGGTGTTCCTCGCTGGCGGCGTGCTGGTGGCACTGCGTCTGTTCGACGGTACGCGACGGCGCGCGGTATGTCACAACGTGCGGCTGATCGTGTTCGGCCGGCTGGCAGCGCTCGCCGGTGGAGTCGGCCCGCAGTTCGATCCGCGCACCGACAGCGCCGACCGGTTGCCGTTCGCGCTCGCGATTTCCGGCGGCGCGCTGCTGTTGGCCGCACTTCAACTCACGGGAGTGAATGCATGAGCGCCATTCCGCGGCCTGCGCTGCGCCGGATCCCGATCGACACGGTGCACCCGCCGATCTCGCTGGAGGCTACCGGCCTGCCGGCCGCGGTGGTCATCGATCTCGTTCTGAAGCATCTGCAGCGCGGCGGCGACATCTCGATTGCCGAGTTGGGTGCGCAGCTCGCGCTGCCCCTGCCGCTGCTCGAGCGGTTGCTCGGCTTCCTGCGCGACGAGCGCTTCGTCGAGGTGCCGCGCCGCGGAAGCTTCGACGCCGACGTGCGCTACGCGCTCACCGAAGCCGGTCGCGTGCGCGCCGATGAGGCGCAGCGCCGCAACCAGTACGTCGGTCCCGCGCCGGTATCGCGGGCCGACTACGTCGCGCGCGTCGACCGTCAAAGAATCGCCGGTGCCCGCATCGCGCCCGAACGCGTCGAGTCCGCGCTGGCGCCGCTGGTGCTGGCACCGCAGCTGGTCGCCACGCTCGGGGCCGCGCTCAATTCGCAACGCCCGTTGTTCCTGTACGGCGCCAGCGGCACTGGCAAGACCTGGCTCGCCGAGCACCTGGTCGACGTGGTGGACGGTGCGATCTGGGTGCCGCACGCGATCGAGGTCGACGGCGAGATCATCCAGGTCTTCGATCCGACGGTGCATCGCCGCATCGACATTGGAGCCGCCGGCGAGTCGCTCGACCGTTCGCGTCAGCCCGACGGACGCTGGGTACTGTGCCGCCGGCCGGTGGTCAAGCGCGCCGGCGAGATGACGCTGGCGATGATGGATCTCGAGCGCGACCCGCTCACCCGCTTCTACAGGGCGCCGGCTCAGTTGAAGGCCAACAACGGCCTGCTGCTGTTCGACGATCTCGGCCGCCAGCGCAGCTCGGCGCACCAGATCCTGAACCGCTGGATCGTGCCGCTGGACCGCCGCGTCGACTACCTGTCGCTGCACACTGGCGCCAGCTTCCAGGTGCCGTTCGACGTGCAAGTGATCTTCTCGTCGAACCTGTCGCCGGCCAGCCTCGACGATCCGGCCTTCGTGCGCCGGCTCGGCTACAAGGTGCGCCTCGACGCGCTCGACGAGACGTCGTACCGCCAGGTGTTCCGCCAGGCCTGCGAACGCGCCGGCGTGGCGCACGACGAGGTGGCGGCTGACTGCCTGGTGGGCGAGCTGCACGCGCGCAGCGGCATGCCGCTGCTGCCGGCCTACCCGCTCGACCTGGTGCTGAAGGTGCGCGACCGCGCGGCCTACCAGGGCGTCGAGCCGCGCCTGACGCCGGAGGCGCTGCGCTGGGCCTGGGCACTGTACTTCGCGGCCGAAACCGCGGAAGCGGGTTGCCAACCGACGGCAGTTCACACGATGGATATGCAGGGCATCACGGGGGAATGACATGAAAGGTTCACGCGCATTGATCATGCTGCTGCTATCGCTGGTCGCGGGTATCGCCGCGATGGTGCTGGCGGCGCGCTGGCTGAACGAGCAGAGCCTCGCCAAGACCGAGGCGCACGTGGTGGTGGCCGCGCGCGACATCGAGCTCGGCCAGCCGCTGAACGCGTCGATGGTGACGCTGGTGCCCTGGCCGGCGGGCTCGGTGCCGGCCGGGTCGTTCGCCAAGGCCGAGGCGATCGACGGGCGCGTGGTGCGCACACAGCTGCTGCGCGGGGAGCCGGTGCTCGAGGCCAAGCTCGCGCCGGTCGGCACCAAGGGCGGCCTGTCGGCGGTGATCGGGCAAGGACGGCGCGCGATCACGGTCAAGGTCAACGAGGTGGTCGGCGTGGCCGGCTTCGCGCTGCCGGGCAACTACGTCGACGTGCTGGTCAACACGCAGGACGACCGCGAACGGCCGGTATCGAAGATCGTGCTCGAGCGCATCCTCGTGCTCGCGGTGGCGCAGGAGGCCAGCCGCGACGACACCAAGCCCCGCGTGGTCAACGCGGTCACACTCGAGGTCACGCCCGAGGAGGCCGAGCGCATCGACCTCGCGCGCAGCGTCGGCAATCTGTCGCTGGTGCTGCGCAACCAGGTCGACGTGAACCAGGCGCAGACCGAGGGTATCCGCAAGGCCGACCTGCTCGGCGACGTGCCGCCGCCGGCGCCGCCGGTCGCCGCGGCGCCCGCGCCGACCGAGGTGAAGCCTGCGCCGCGCCGCGTGGTGCGTCGTGCGTCGCCGCCGGTCGCCGCGGCGCCGAAGGACGATGCTCGCGTCGAGGTGATCCGCGGCGTGCAACGTTCCAGTACCGACCTGTAAGCGGGGAGAGGCAAGCATGAGGAAGATGAAGCAGACCGCGGTCGCGGCGGCGCTGGCGCTGATGGGTCTCGCCACGGCGGGCGCGCAACAGCCCGGGCAGCGCCCCCCTGCGGTGATCAAGGGCACGACGCAGACGAAGCCGGTGTTCGTACCGCAGGCGCCGGCTGTGCCGCAGGCGCTGCCCGACGGGAGCATCCCGAGCGAGATCGGCCCGGCGATGGAGCTGGTGGTCGGCAAGTCGACGCTGGTGCGGCTGCCGGCGCCGATCGAGCGCATCTCGGTCGGCAACCCGGCAGTGGCCGACGTGACGCTGATCAGCGCCCGCGAGCTATACCTGCTCGGCAAGACCTTCGGCTCCACCAACGTCATCATGTGGCGCCGCAACGCACCGACCACGATCATCGACGTCTCGGTCGGCGCCGACGCGAGCGCGCTCGAGCAGCGCATCCGCACGCTGCTGCCGGGCGAGAACATCCAGGTCCAGTCGGCTTCCGATTCGCTGGTGCTGTCGGGCCTGGTGTCGAGCGCGCTCAAGGCCTCCCAGGCGATCGAGATCGCCGAATCCTTCGTGCGCACCTACTCGCGCGGCCTGCAGTTGCAGGTAACGGCCGGCGACCAGGTGGCGCGGCAGGGGCAGGCCATCTCGGTCGACCAGAAGGAAGTGGTCAGTCAATCCGCCGGTGGCCGCAAGGCGCAGGAACCGAAAGTGATCAACATGCTGCGTGTCGCACAGCCGCAGCAGGTGATGCTCGAGGTGAAGGTCGCCGAGGTGTCGAAGAACCTGCTCGACAAGCTCGGCGTCGGCATCGACGCGACCCGTACCGGCGGCAACTGGCGCTATTCGATCCTGAGCAACCTGCTGTCGGATTCGGCCGGGCTGCTCGGCGCCGCACGCAACAACACCTCGCTGGTGGTCGACGCCGAGCGGCGCGATGGCCTGATCAAGGTGCTGGCCGAGCCGAACATCGTCGCGATCAGCGGGCAGGACGCCAGCTTCCTCGCCGGCGGAAAGATCTTCATCCCGGTGGCCCGCGAGAATACCGGGACCGGCGGCGTGACCATCACGCTCGAGGAGAAGGAGTTCGGCGTCGGGCTGAAGTTCACGCCGGTGGTGCTCGATGGCGGGCGCATCCACCTGAAGGTGGCGCCGGAAGTCTCCGAGCTGTCGCAGACCGGTTCGCCGTTCACCACGATCAACGGCGTCACC
>JAHDYE010000099.1 GCA_023383035.1 Burkholderiaceae bacterium
GATCTTCGGCATCCTGGTGTCGACGCTGCTCACGCTGGTGGTGATCCCGGTGCTCTTCTACGCCGTCTACCGCCGACGCCACGAGACCGCCTGATTCTTTCTTCAACCTCGCACGGAGTGTTCCATGAACGTCGAACGTCTGATCCGCATCTTCGCCGGTTCGTTCATCCTGATCTCGCTGGCGCTCGGCGTCGAAGGCAGCCCGCTGTTCGTATCGAAGTGGTTCCTGGCCTTCACCGCATTCGTCGGCATCAACCTGTTCCAGTTCGGCTTCAGCAACGTGTGTCCGCTCGGCATCATGCTGAAGAAGCTCGGCGTGCCCGACACGCCGTCGACCTGCGCGCGCTGAAGCGTCGCGCCGGAGCCAAGCGATGAACGCGGCCCGTTCGCCGCTGACGTTCCTGATGCCGGGCTGGTTCTCGATCGTCATGGGCCTGAGCGGCCTGGCGCTCGCCTGGCACCGTGCCGCCGCGCCGCTCGGCGCGGCGGCCGGGGCGGTGGCGGCCGCGCTGGCGCTCGTCGCCGCGGCCGTCTTCGCGCTGCTGCTCGTGTTCAGCATCGTGCGCATGCGTCGCTTGCCCGAAGCGCTGCGCGAAGACCTGCGGCATCCGGTGCGGCACGCGTTCGTTGCCGCGGTGCCGATCTCGGCGCTGCTGCTGGTCACGCTGTGGGTGGCGCTCGTCGGCACCGGTCCGTGGGTCGCGGCGTTCTGGTGGATCGCGAGCCTGTCCCAGCTCGCGGTCACGGTGTGGGTGCTGGCCCGCTGGTGGCGAGGCAGCCAGCCGGACGGCCTGTCGTGGGCCGCGCTCACGCCCGCGCTGATCGTGCCGATCGTCGGCAACGTGCTGGTGCCGCTGGCGGGCGTGCCGCTCGGCTACCCGTTCGCGTCGGCGGCGCAGTTCGGCATCGGCCTGCTGTTCTGGCCGGTGGTGCTGATCCTGCTGGTGGTGCGCATCGCGATGGCCGGGCTATGGCCCGAGCGGATGATGCCGACGATCTTCATCACGATCGCTCCCCCGGCGGTGATCGGTGTCGATCTGCTGCAGTTCGGGGCGCCGCCGCTGCTCGCCTGGGGCGCGTGGGGCATGGCGCTGTTCTTCCTGCTGTGGGTGCTCACGCAGGCCCGGCGCATCGTGGCGCTCGAGTTCGGCATTCCCCATTGGGCGATGTCGTTTCCGCTGGCAGCCTTCGCGGTGCTCACGCTCAGGCTGGCCGCGCCGGAAAACGGCGGCGGGCCGGCGATGCAGTCGCTCGCCCTGTTCGCGCTGGCCGCCGTCTCGGTGGTCGTCATCGGTCTCGTTTTTGCAACGCTGCGCGGATTGCGGGCGGGCACGCTGCTGGTGCCCGAACCCGCGCCGTCCGCACAGCCATCGGTATCTGGAGGACAATCGCGGTGAATTCGACGAACGACTCCTGCACCATGACCGTACTCAAGGACGAAACCTCCCGTACCGACCTGCTGAACCGGCTGCGCCGCGCCGAGGGGCAACTGCGTGGCATCCAGCGGATGATCGAGGAAGGCGAGGAGTGCATGCAGATTGCCCAGCAGATCTCGGCGGTGCGCAAGGCGCTCGACAGCGCCTACGTGCGCATGACCGTATGCTTCATGGAGCAGGAGCTCTCGGGCCGTATGCGCGAAGGCAAGGCGCGCGCGACCGACCTCAGGCAACTGCTCGCCAACGTCGAGACCCTGCTCGGCAAGGTGCGCTGAGTCCGGAGCGCCGGGAGGCGCTCCGGCAAAGCCGACCGTATCGACGGCCGGGGCGCTGTCCCGGACGCGGGCTCGTGCTATGTTGCCGGCGCCGACTTTCCGAGCGTCGACGCCATGCGGTGGCCTTTCTCGCTGTCGCCCCTGGAGCACGGGGCATTCGTATTCGTAGGGCTGCTGATCTACGTGATGGTCACCCGGATCGGGCAGCAGCATCGCCACCCGTCCGCGGCGATCGCCTGGGTGATGGCGATCGCGGTCGTGCCGTATCTCGGCATCCCGCTGTTCCTGATGTTCGGAACGCGCAAGCTCGCGAAGGCCAGGCGCCCCGCCAGCGCAGGCCCGTCGCAGGCGGTCGGGACCGAGGGACCCGAATGGGCACTGGAACTGCTCGCGGCGCTGAACGTGCCCGCGCCGGTGCGCAACCCCGCGATCGGTTTCCATGCCGAGGGCGACGCGGCGTTGCGCGCGCTGCTCGCGCTGATCGACGGCGCGCGCCGGCGCATCGACCTGAGCGCGTTCGTGCTGACCGAAGACGAGGTGGGCGGCGCCGTCGCCGCGGCGCTGGTGCGCAGCGCCGGGCGTGGCGTGCAGGTCCGGCTGCTGCTGGATGCGATCGGCGGCCTGCGCACCTCGCGTCGGCTGGTGCGTGCGCTTCGCGACGGCGGCGTCGCGGTACGGCGCTTCATGCCCGTGCTGCGCAATCCGGTGCGCGGCCGCACCAACCTGCGCAACCACCGCAAGCTGGCGGTGGTGGACGGCCAGGCCCTGTGGAGCGGCGGGCGCAACCTGGCCGTCGAGTACTTCGTCGACGTTGCGGACCGGCCGGCATGGGTCGACCTGAGCTTCGTGGTCCACGGGCCGCTGGCCGCGCAGGCGCACGAGATCTTCGATCACGACTGGCACGCGGCCGCCGGCGAGCTGCCGCAGGCCGTGCCGGTTCTACCGCCGCCGCCGGGGCCGGCCGAAGGCGCGTGCGCGCAGCTGGTGCCCAGCGGCCCCGATCATGCCGACGACACGCTGCATGCGCTGCTGGTGGCGGCCGCCTACCGGGCACGCTCGCGCATCCTCGCGGTATCGCCGTATTTCATTCCCGACGATGCGCTGCTCACCGCCTGGTGCATCGCCTGCCGCCGCGGCGTGCAGCTCACCGTGGTGGTGCCGCGGTGCTCGAACCACTGGATGGCCGACTGGGCGCGCGAGCGGGCACTGCGCGCGCTGGTGGCCGCCGGCGCGCGCGTGGTCCAGTATCCGGCGATGATCCACGCCAAGGTGATCGTCGTCGACGAGCGGCTCGCGCTGTGCGGATCGGCGAACCTGGACGGACGCAGCCTGTTCGTGAACTTCGAGCTGATGACCGCGTTCTACGGCGCGGCCGAGATCGCCTGGCTGGCGGCGTGGACCGAGCGGCAGATCGGGCGGTCGACCCCCTACGAGGCGCGCCCGCCGTCGTGGGGGCGCGACCTGCTCGAAGGCATCGTGCGCGCGGTGGCGTTCCAGCTATAGCGTGCGGCCGAGCGTCGCCACCGCCATCGTCGACACGCCCAGCGCGAGGTTCAGCACCACCAGGCGGCGGATGCCGTCGAGCGCCGCTGCCGCCTTCGGCAATTCACCCGCGGCGATTGCCGTGCGCATGCGCGGATGCAGGCGCAGCGCGATGACCAGGAATACCACGGTCATCACCGCGGCGATCGCCGCCATCAGGTGCCACGCCAGCGGAATCCTGCCGCCGGCGGCGGCCAACTGCACGAACATCGCGCCGCCGCTGACCCACAGCAGCACCAGCGAGCCGCCCACCAGGGCGAAGAAGCGGCCGAGGGTCGCGCACATCAGCGGCAGGCGCTGCGGCGGCTGCAGCGTGGCCAGCGCCGCCGGGCGCAGGCAGAAGTGCGCGAACGCCATGCCGCCGATCCACGCCGCCACGGCGAGCAGGTGCAGGAACTGCCACAGTGCGGCCACGCGAGCGCCTCAATGCGCGATCGGGCTGCCGGCGATGCGCTCGGCGAAGTGGCCGGCGCCATCCCGGTCGCCGTCGTGCACCGGCGGGCGCTCGCGTCCGAAGGCGGCGCCGATGCCCGCCAGGTCGATCGAGACGCGTACGCGCCAGGTGGACACGGCCTGCCTCCGTCGCTACGCGCTCGCCGGCCGCCGCGCGATCATGTTCACCGCGTGGATCGTCATCACGATCTCGCCGTGCTGGTTCGAGACTTCGATCAGCGAGCGCACCACGCCGCGATCGGGCTTCGTGCTCGACACGCGCGCGTCTTCGACCGTGACGCGCACCGACAGCGTGTCGCCGGGCCGCACCGGACGCGGCCAGCGCAATTCGTCGAAGCCGGGCGAGGCCAGGCTCGAAGCAGGCGACAGGTAGTTCTGCGCGTACAGCCGCATCATCAGGCTGCCGGTATGCCAGCCGCTGGCGATGATGCCGCCGAACGGCGAGCGCGTCGCCAGCTCGGGGTCGGTGTGGATCGGCTGCGGATCGAAGCGGCGCGCGAACTCGAGCACTTCGGCTTCGTCGACCTGCACCGACCCGAGCTCGTGCACCGTGCCGGGGCGGTAGTCGTCGAACCAGCGTTCGGTCATCTGGGGCTCCTTGCCGGGGTCGTTCGGGCGAATGCCGGTGCGCTCGTGGAACGCGCGCAAGGCCGCATGGTAAGCCTCGACGTCGCTCGGCGGAACCGGCTCGCCGCATTCATAGCACGCGCCGGTCATGCGGTCGAACCAGCGGCAGCCGCAGGCGTTGCACGCCAGCTCGGGAGCGCCGGCCGGGTTCTCGAAGATCACCGGCACGCCCCCATGAATGCCAGGCCGAGCGCCTCGAGGAAGTCCTCGTAGCCGTCCTCGAGCAGCTGCGTCTTGGGCGCGAGCACGTACAGCAGCATGCCGCCCCGGCGCAGCTGCAGCTTCATCGCGCCGAGCGCGTTGTCGTGCAGGCGCGCGTGCACTTCCTCGAGCGCGTCCGGCTCGGCCACGAACAGCACCGCGACCGCGCAGTCGGCGAACCCGCCGAAGCGGCGCTGCTCGACCCGCATGCCGCCGCCGTGCCGCGTCCAGGCGAGCATCGTGCCCGCTCCGGCGTCGGCCGCGGCGCGCGGCACGAAGCCGATCGCCGCGCCGTCGATCCAGGCGTCGAACAGCCGGGCGTGGCGCCCGATCAGCGCCTGCCAGCCGGCAACGTCGCACCAGGCCGGACCCGGCTGCAGGCCGGCAGCGTCGTGCACCGCGTGGTCGAACGCGCCGGCCGGCGCGTCCGGCAGCGAACCGGTGGCCTGCACCGGCGGGCCGCCGGCCTCAGAGACGTGCGCCGAGACGGAATCCATCATGAATCGCCTGGGTGAGTCCGCGCGGCACCAGCGAGTCGCCGCAACCGTGCAGTTCGTCGATCATCCATTCGAGCTCGTGGAACAGCTCCTGGTTCGGCCGGCGCGCCACCGCCGCGATCACCGTGTCGGCCGGCAGGAACTCCTCGGTGCCGTCGGCGCGGCCGATGCGCACGCCGCCGTCGCCGATCGCCAGCACCCTGCAGCCGGTGTGCGCGGGAATGCCCAGCTCCTCGATCCACGCCGTGTGCCGCCACTTGAACGACGGCATCACGTCGCCGGCGATGCGCTTGTCGCTCTCCACCACGGCCACGTCGCGCCCGTGATTCTGCTTGAGCGCCTCGGCCAGCGTGAGACCGATCTTGCCGCCGCCCAGCACCACCACGCGCTGGCCGGGCACGACGCGGCCGCTGGCGACGTCGGCGGCATCGACCAGCAGGCCGTCCTGGGTCGGCTTCGGCAGCAGCGTCTGGTCGATGCGCGCGCCGGTGGCCACCACCGCCGCGTCGTACTGGTGCAGCATGCCGCGCATCGCCTTCGGGTCGATGGTGGCGTTGCACTTCACCTCGATGTTCAGCGCCTGCGCCATGTTGCGGTAGTAGTCGATCACGCTCTTCAGGTCGTCGCTGTTGGCGAGATCGTTGCGCGCGTAGCCGGCCAGCGAACCGCCGATGTCGGGGCCGCGCTCGAACACCGTCACCTGGTGGCCGCGCCGCGCCGCCGTGACCGCGCATTCCATGCCCGAGGGGCCGGCGCCGATCACCATGATTCTCTTCGGCACCACCGCCGGCGTGACCTGGTAGGCGGGATCGTACTCGTGGCCGAGCTGCGGGTTCATCGTGCAGGTGTAGGGCAGGTCGCGGAACAGCCGCGACAGGCAGTTCAGCGAGCCCACGCAGCGCTTGACTTCGCCCATCCGGCCGGCCTGCGCCTTGCGCACCAGGTCGGGGTCGGCGAGCAGCGGCCGGCACACTTCCCAGAAGTCGAACTCGCCGTCTTCGATGCACTGGTTGGCCATCGCCGGGTCGGGCAGGCGGTTGCCGAACGCGATCGGGGTGTCGGGCAGCAGCTTCTTGGCGCGCGCCGCCAGCCGGTTCCAGTAGCCGGGCGCGATGTCGCGCCCGATCGAGGACTCCGGCGCCTCCTGCCAGCCCACCGTGACGCTGATCATGTCGACGCCGTGCTCGGCGGCCATCCGCATCAGCTCGAAGCATTCGTCCTCGCTGTTGCCGCCCCAGCGGTCCATCAGCTCGGCGCCGTTCAGCCGCACCACCAGCGGCGCGTCGCCCTGCGCCTGCTTGATCGCGTCGATCAGCTCGCACATGAAGCGGCCGCGGTTCTTCAGCGAGCCGCCGTACTCGTCGGTGCGCCGGTTGGTGAACCTGGAGTTGAAGGTGGCCAGCAGGTAGCCCATGAAGCTGGTGACTTCGGTGCCGTCGAAGCCGGCCTTCAGCGAGCGCACCGCCGCGTCGGCATGCTGCTTGATCGTCTCGCGGATCTGGTCCTTCGTGATCTCGCGCGGCGGCCGGAAGTGCGGCAGGGTCTGCGGCACGATCGACGGCTGGATGCAGTAGCCGAGATCGATGCCGCCGTAGCGGCCCGCGTGCAGGATCTGCTGGATCGCGATCGCGCCGGCGTCGTGGATCCAGCCGGCGATCTTCTCGAACTCGGGCAGGAAGCGGTCGTCGTGCAGCGCCACCTGGCGGAAGTAAGCCTTGCCCTCGCCGAGCGGATCGGGGTAGGCGCCCTGGTTGGTGATGATGCCGCACTCGGTGCCGGCGATCACCTGCATGCGGCCGAGCTCGCGCACCGTGATCGTGCCGTCGACACGCAGCAGGCGCCGTACTTGATGCGGTTGCGGCTTTCGAGCTTGCCCCAGCGGGCGGGTTCGAACAGGCGGTCCAGGGTCCGGGTCATGGGGTCTTCCGTCGTTGTCGTGTCTGTTCGGCGCGCTCGCGCTCGAGCGTCGCGGCGATCCTCTCGCGCAGGTCGCGGCGCAGGATCTTGCCTGCCGGGCTGACCGGAAAGCGCTCGATCGGTTCGAGGCGTTCGGGCAGCTTGAACTTCGCGATGCGCTGCGCGAGCAGGAACTCGCACAGCTGCGGCAGCGTGAGCGTTTCGTTCTCGTGCAGCACGACGAACGCGCAGGCCTTCTCGCCGTATACGGGGTCGGGCATGGCCACCACGCAGCAGCCATGCACCGCGGGGTGCTTCAGGATCAGGTTCTCGACTTCGTCGCTGCTGATCTTCTCGCCGCCGCGATTGATCAGGTCCTTCTTGCGGCCTTCGGTGAACAGGTAGCGGCCGCGCCTGCGCACGACGTCGCCCATCCGGTAGAAGCCGTCGGCGGTGAACGCCGCAGCGTTGGTCTCGGGCGCGTCGTAATAGCCGCGGATCGTGTACGGGCCGCGCGTGAGCAGCTCGCCCGGCTCGCCGTCGGGCACCTCGTTGCCTTCCGGGTCGACCACCTTGATCTCGTCGTATTCGCTCACCGGCGTGCCCGAGCTTTCCATCTGCAGCGCCTCGGGGGCATCGACCGGCACGATGTTGATCAGGCCTTCGGCGGTGCCGTAGATCTCCTGCGCGATACAGCCCCACTGTTCGCGCACGCGCCGGCGCAGCTCCGGCGCCAGCCGTGCGCCGCCGTTCTGGACGATCTTCAGCGACGACAGGTCGCAGCCCGCCGGCACGTCGGAGTTCAGCCACTGCGTGATCAGCGGAACCGCGGCCGGCACCAGCGTCACGCGGTGGCGCTCGATCAGCGGAAAGACCACGTCGGCGATGTGCCCCGGCGCCAGCACCACCTGGCCGCCGAACGCGAAGCAGGCGAGGATGCCGGGGCTGGCGAGGGTGTAGTTGTGGCCGAGCGGCAGCACCGCGAGCAGCACCGTGGACTCGTCGACGCGCGCCGCGCGCCCCGAGGCCCGGGCGTTCAGCACGTAATCGTTGTGGGTGCGCGGAATCAGCTTGGGCAGCGCGGTGGTGCCGCCCGAAAGCAGCATCAGCGCGACTTCGCCGGGATCGATCGCGGGCAGCGTGGTCGTCTCGACGGCCTGCGTCGCGTCGAGCAGACCGGCGAGCGGAATCTGGCCGGGCAGCGCGCAGCCGGCCACGAACACGTGCTCGAGCGTGGAACACTCCGCGCGCAGCTCGTCGGCCATCACGCGGTAGTCGAAATCGCGCACCCGCTCGGGCACGAACAGCGCGCGCGCCCCGGAGTGCCGCAGGAAGTGGCCGAGCTCGCTGTGGCGGTGCGCGCCCAGCGCCATCACCGGAATCACGCCGATGCGCAGCAGCGCGAAGAACGTGAACACGAACTCGGGCACGTTGGGCAGCTGCATGACCACGCGGTCGAGCGGGCGCAGGCCCATCGCCGCGAGACGGCGCGCCAGCCGCCCGCTCGTGTCGACGATCTCGCGATAGGTGATGCGGCGCTCGCCGTGGACCAGCGCGGCCTTGTCGGGCAGGCGCCGCGCGGTGCGCGCGAGCATCTCCCCCAGCGTGATGTCTTCCCAGAGACCGAGCCGGCGCCAGCGCGCGGCGTCGTCCTCGGGCCAGGCCGTGCAGCCTTCCAGCATCGCGGCTCCTCCGTTCCCCGGGGCGTTCGTCTTCCTTGAACCGTCGGCAGCCGGATCGGCCGGCCGCGGCGCCCCTCGACGGTGCCGGCCAATCTTACGCCCCGGCCAGATCCTTGCAAGTGCAATCAATCAGCCGATTTGTCATGCATCAAGCCGGCGAAATTCTCGTGCATCTGCGCCAGCAGGCGCTTGAGGATCGCCACCTCGGCGTCGCTCATCCCGCGCAGCGCCGCCTGTTCGTAGCGCAGCGCCAGCGGCACGATGCGGTCGGTGAGCGCGGCGGCGCGCCGCGTCAGCGACAGCGCCACCGCGCGCGCGTCGCCGCTGCTGCGCGTACGCCGCACCAACCCCTTGTCCTGCATCTGCCCGACCAGGCGCGACAGCGTCGACGTCTCGATCGTGGTCAGTTTCGACAGTTCTCCCAGCCGCTGGGGCCCGGCGCTGCGCAGCGACGCCATCACGCGCCACATCGGCAGCGTCAGGTCGAAGGCGGCGAGTTCGCGCGCGAATGCGTCGGCCACGCGATGGGCGGCGCGATTGAGCAGATAGGGGACGTACTGGCGAAGGTCGAGCACGCCGGGCGCTTCCATGCAAGAATGTTTGCAAATGCAAATATTAACCCGTTCCGCGCAGCATCTGCACGCGCCCGATCACGCGCTGCGCGGCGCGATCGATCTCGTCGGCCGTGTTGAAGCGGCCGATCCCGAAGCGCAGCGCGACGCGGGTCGCAGCGCCGGCCGCGCCGATCGCCTCGAGCACGTGCGACGGCTTGACCGACCCGCTCGAGCAGGCGGCGCCCGCCGAGACCGCCACGCCGTCGAGTCCGAGCAGCAGCGGCTCGGGTTCGACGCCGTCGATGCCAACGTGCAGGTTGCCGGCCAGCCGCAGCGTCGGGTGGCCGTTCAGCGCGAGCCCGTCCAGCGCGCCGGTCAGACGTTCGAACAGACGCTCGCGCAACGCGCGCAGTCGCGCGCATTCCTCGTCCATCGACTGCACCGCCAGCTCGCAGGCCACGCCCAGCCCGACGATGCCCGGCACGTTCAGCGTTCCGGAGCGCAGGCCGTTCTCCTGGCCGCCGCCTTCCACCAGCGGCAGCGGCTCGGCGCGGCGCGGACGGCGGCGCAGGTACAGCGCGCCCACGCCCTTGGGGCCGTAGAACTTGTGCGCCGACAGCGCCAGCAGGTCGATCGATGCCGCGTCGACGTCCAGCGGCATGCGGCCGAGCGCCTGCGTGGCGTCGACGTGAAACAGCGCGCCGGTCTCGCGCACCGCGGCGCCGATCTCGGCGATCGGCTGCAGGGTGCCGATCTCGTTGTTCGCGGCCATCACCGACACCAGCGCGGTGTCGGAGCGCAGCGCGCGGCGCACGTCGTCCGGCTCGACGCGGCCGTGCCGGTCCACCGGCAGCACCGTCAGTCGCCATCCCTGGGCTTCCAGGCGCCGGCAGGTGTCGAGCACCGAGCGGTGCTCGATCGCCGTGGTGACCAGGTGCGCGCCGGGACGCGCCTGCGCGATGCCCTTGATCGCCAGCGCATTGGATTCGGTGGCGCCCGAGGTGAACACGATCTCCGAATAGCGTGCGCCGAGCGCCTGCGCGACGCGTTCGCGCGCCTCCTCGACGGCCGCCGCCGCGGTGCGGCCGAACGCATGGCTGCGGTTGGCGGGGTTGCCGTAATGCTCGCGGAAGTACGGCAGCATTGCATCGAGCACGCGTGGGTCGACCGGTGTGGTCGAATGATGGTCGAGATAGATCGGGTCGGGCATGATCGGTCCCGGTGGCCAGGCCGACAGGATACCGCCGGCACGCACCGGCCGTCGTGCACAAGGAGGCTGTCGGAATGAAGGTGCTGATCCTCGGCGCGGGGCCTGCGGGCCTGTATCTCGCCTATCTGCTGAAGCGCCAGGCGCCCGACATCGCGCTGCGCGTGGTCGAACGGAATCCGCCCGATGCGACATTCGGCTTCGGCGTCGTGTTCTCCGACCGCGCGCTGGAGTTCCTGCGCGAGGACGATCCCGAGACCTGCGAGCTCATCACGCCGGCGATGCAGCAGTGGTCCGACCTGGTGATCGACCACCGCGGCAGCCGCATCGCGATCGACGGCATCGGCTTCGCGGCGATCGGACGGCTGCAGCTGCTGCAGCTGCTGCAGCAGCGGCTGGCGAGTGTCGGCGTGGCGCCCGTGTACCGGCACGTGGTTGCCGATGCGCGCGAGCTCGACGGCTACGACCTCGTGGTCGGCGCCGACGGCGCAAATTCCTTCGTGCGCCGCGGCGAGGAGGCCGGGTTCGACACCCGCATCGAGCATCTCGGCAACCGCTTCGTGTGGTACGGCACTTCCCGGCGTTTCGAGACGCTGACCCAGACCTTCGTCGAGACCGAAGCGGGCACCTTCAACGCGCACCACTACCGCTACGCACCCGGCATGAGCACCTTCATCGTCGAGTGCGATCCGGCCACCTGGCAGCGCGCCGGCTTCGCGGCGATGGACGAAGCCGGCACGAAGGCGTACTGCGAGCGCGTGTTCGCCGCGACGCTCGATGGCCACCCGCTGGTGACCAACAAGTCGCACTGGCGCAACTTCCCGGTGGTCTGGAACGAGCGCTGGTCGGTCGGCAACCGGGTGCTGGTGGGCGACGCGCTGCGCACCGCGCACTTCTCGATCGGCTCGGGCACGCGGCTGGCCTTCGAGGACGCGATCGCGCTGGCGCGCGCGCTGCGCGCGCATCCCGGCTCGATACGGCAGGCGCTGGCCGCGTACGAGGCCGCGCGCATGCCGATCGTGCGCAAGCTGGTGGCCGCGGCGAACGCGAGCGCGCAATGGTACGAGCGCTTCCCCGAGCACATGCGGCTCGATCCGTGGGATTTCGCCTGGCAGTACATCCAGCGCAGCGGGCGCGTGGACCTCGAGCGGCTGCGACGCGTGTCGCCGGGGTTCGTGGCCGGGTACGAGGCGTTCCGCGGCCAGGGAAGTCGACGCGGGTGATCGCGGCATGAGCGGCGACAGTGGGCAGGCCCGGGGAGCTCCGGTCTGCCAGCTCGAACCGGATCGTGTCTAATGCGGCTGTTGTCGCCAGCTCGCCGAGAGGCCGCCATGAAGCCCGGAAAGATCGCTGCCGGATTGCTGGCCGCCGTCGTGGTGGTCGGTACTGCCGGCTGGTTCAGTCTCGACAAGGAAACGCGCGGGCTGCTGGCGGCACTGCCGACCAACCGCGACATCCTGTTCTGGAGCCAGCCGCAGCGCGATGCGGCGTTTCGCGCGCTCGACCGGCTGCCCGTGCTGGCGAAGTCGCGGGTGGTATCGGCCGGCGGCGCTCCGATGCCGCTGCCGCCCGGCCCGCCCCTGAAGCTCGCGCTCGATGTCGACGCCTACATGGCGGGCCAGCGCAGCGCGGCCTTGCTGGTGCTGCACGATGGCAAGGTGCGCCTGGAGCGCTACGGCCTCGGGTTCGACGCCGGCGGGCGCTGGACGAGCTTTTCGGTCGCCAAGTCGATCACCTCCGTCCTGGCAGGTGCCGCGGTGCGCGACGGCCATATCCGCAGCATGGACGACAAGGTCAGCGACTACCTCCCGCAGATGAAGGGTTCGGCGTACGACGAGGTCAGCATTCGCCAACTGCTGACGATGACTTCCGGCGTGCGGTGGAACGAGGACTATGCCGACCCGAATTCCGACGTGGCGCGGTGCAACAACCACCAGCCCGAGGAGGGCGTCGACGCGCTGGTGAGCTACCTGCGCCGCCTGCCGCGCGAGGCGCCGGCCGGCACGCGCTGGC
>JAHDYE010000100.1:0-6209 GCA_023383035.1 Burkholderiaceae bacterium
GACGCTCACCGAACTCAAGTACATCGTCGCCGTGGCGCGCGAGCGCCACTTCGGTCGTGCCGCCGAAGCCTGTTTCGTCAGCCAGCCGACGCTGTCGGTGGCGATCAAGAAACTCGAGGAAGAGCTGGGCGTGCAGCTGTTCGAGCGCGGCGGCAGCGAAGTCAGCGTGACGCCGATCGGCGAGCAGATCGTCGAGCAGGCGCAGCACGTGCTCGAGCAGGCCAACGCGATCCGCGAGATCGCCGAGCAGGGCAAGGACCCGCTGGCCGGCCCGCTGCGCGTCGGCGTCATCTACACGATCGGCCCGTACCTGCTGCCCGAGCTGGTGCGGCGGATGATCGAGGACGCTCCGCAGATGCCGTTGCTGCTGCAGGAGAACTTCACCGTCAAGCTGCTCGAGCTGCTGCGCCAGGGCGAGATCGACATCGCGATCCTCGCCGACCCGTTCCACGATCACGGCCTGGTCACGCTCGGCGTCTACGACGAGCCCTTCATCGTCGCGGTGCCCAGACGGCATCCGTGGGCACAGCGCGAGGCGATCGCCTCGCAGGAGCTCAAGGACGAGACCATGCTGCTGCTCGGCAGCGGGCACTGTTTCCGCGATCAGGTGCTCGAGGTCTGTCCCGAGATGTCGCGCTATTCGCAGTCCAGTGTCGGCATCCAGAAGACCTTCGAAGGTTCGTCGCTCGAGACCATCCGGCACATGGTCGCCTCGGGCATCGGCATCACCGTGTTGCCCCTGATGGCGTGCGCGCAGCCGCGCGACGACGACCTGCTGCGCTACATTCCGTTCCACGCGCCGCCGCCGCGGCGGCGCGTTTCGCTGGTGTGGCGCAAGAGCTTCACGCGTACCCCGGCGATCGAGGCGCTGCGCACGGCGATCCTGAAGTCGGATCTGCCCGGCGCGGTCAAGCTGCCCGGGGAACAACCGGTGTCCCATTGACCGGCCCGCGCGCCGGCACCGCGCCCTGCGAGTCGATGATGAGCGAACGTCCCCGCTACCCCAACGTCGAGGAGACCATCGGTCGCACGCCGCTGGTGCGGCTGCAGCGCATCCCCGGTGCCGGCAACGAACGTCGCGGCAACGTGCTGCTCGGCAAGATGGAGGGCAACAATCCGGCGGGCTCGGTGAAGGACCGTCCGGCGCTGGCGATGATCGCGCGCGCCGAGGCGCGCGGCGAGATCCGTCCCGGCGACACGCTGATCGAGGCCACCTCGGGCAACACCGGCATCGCGCTGGCCATGGCCGCGGCGGTGCGCGGCTACCGCATGGTGCTGATCATGCCGGACAACCTGTCGCTGGAGCGCCGGCAGTCGATGAAGGCCTACGGCGCCGAGCTGATCCTCGTTACCCAGGCGCAGGGCATGGAAGGCGCGCGCGATCTGGCCGAGCAGATGCAGCGCGAAGGACGCGGGCGGGTGCTCGACCAGTTCTCCAACGACGACAACTGGGCCGCGCACTACGAGACCACGGGCCCGGAGATCTGGGACGACACGCGCGGGCAGGTGACGCATTTCGTTTCGGCGATGGGCACCACCGGCACCATCACCGGCGTGTCGCGCTTCCTGAAGGAGCGCAACCCGGCGGTGTGCATCGTCGGCGCGCAGCCGGCCGAGGGCTCGTCGATTCCCGGCATCCGCAAGTGGGCCGAGGCGTACCTGCCGGCGATCTACCGGCACGCGCGGGTCGACCGGGTCGAGACGGTCACGCAGGCCGATGCCGAGGCGATGGCGCGCCGGCTGGCCGCGCAGGAGGGCATCTTCTGCGGCATCTCGGCGGCCGGGGCCTGCTGCATCGCGCTGCGCATCGCCGAAGAGACGCAGAACGCGACCATCGTGTTCGTGGTCTGCGATCGCGGCGACCGCTACCTGTCGACCGGCGTGTTCCCGGGCTGACCGGTCCTGGCCGGCCAGCCACCCGCCCGCGCGATGGCGCACGCGTAGCCGTTCCGATGCGCGCCCGACATGCGCCGCTGCGCGCCGTGCTGCTGCTGGTCGGCGCCTTCGTGTCGTTCGCGCTGCTCGACAGCGTGGCGAAGTACCTGTCGCAGACCCATCATCCGATACTGGTGGCGTGGGCGCGCTACGTGTTCCACGTGCTGGTGATGGTGGCGGTGTTCCTGCCGCGCATGGGCCGCGCGCTGGTGCGCACGCGGCGTCCGTCGCTGCAGGTGGCGCGCGGCGTGTGCCTGGGCCTGTCGTCGGTGTGTTTCTTCTCCAGCATCGCCTATCTGCCGCTGGCCGAGGCCACTGCCATCGTCTCGATCGTTCCGATCCTGGTGACCGTCGGCGCGGTGAAGCTGATGGGCGAGCGGGCCCCGCGCGGAACCTGGTGGTCGCTGGCGACGAGCTTCGCCGGCGTGCTGCTGATCGTGCGGCCGGGCAGTGCGCTGTTCGGCTGGCCGGCCCTGCTGCCGCTGATCGCGGCGCTGTTCATCGTCGGCTACCAGCTGCTCACGCGCAGGCTCACCGGCGTCGACAACGGCCTGGCCACGCTGTTCATCGGCGCGCTCGTGGCGGCGCTGCTGCTCGGACTGATCGCGCCGCGTCAATGGCAGATGCCGCAGGGGTGGTTCGAGGCGCTGCTGTTCGTGTCCACCGGCGTAATCGGCGCGTTCGGCCACCTGCTGCTGGTGCGCGCCTACGAGCACGGGTCGGCCGCGGCGCTGGCGCCGTTCGGCTACACGCACGCGGTCATGGCGGTGGTGTTCGGGCTGCTGATCTTCGGCCAGTTCCCCGACGCGGTGTCGCTGGCGGGCATCGTGCTGATCGTGGCCACCGGCGTGTTCATGGCGGCGCGGCGCGGCATCGACGCGCGGCCGTTCGAGGACTGAAGTACCAGGGTTCGCGCGCGTCGCGGCAGGCGCCGGCCGGGCGGGACCATGGCCGCGGCAAGCTATCTGCGCGCGGCGAGCGTGCGCGCCAGCTCGTACACCGCCATCGCGTAGAAGCTCGAACGGTTGTAGCGGGTGATCGCGAAGAAGTTCGGCGCGCCGAGGTAGTAGCTGGTCGGCTTGTCGCCGTTGGGCAGGTCGATCAGCGCCAGCGGCATCTCGAACGACACCGGTTCGGCACTGGACACGCCGTAGCCGGCGAGCTCGTCGATCGTGAACTGCGGCCGGATGCCGGCTTCGATCAGCGGCGCGAGCCGTCCCTCGCTGTCGAACAGCATCTCGAAGCGCACCGGTTCGCCCGCGCGCCAGCCGTGCTCGGCGAGAAAGCGCGCGACGCTGCCGATCGCGTCGGCGGCGGTCGAGCGCAGGTCGACGCGGCCGTCCTCGTCGAAGTCGACGGCGAAGCGCCGGATGCTGCCCGGCATGAACTGCGGCAGCCCGATCGCCCCCGCGTAGGAGCCGCGCACCGAGAACACGTCGAGGTTCGCTTCGCGGCTGTACAGCAGGAACTCCCCCAGCTCGGCGCGGAAGTAGTCGGCGCGCCGTGGGTAGTCGAACGCGAGCGTGGTCAGCACGTCCAGCACGCGGTGCTCGCCGGTCCTGCGGCCGTAGATCGTCTCCACGCCGATGATCGCGACGATGATCTCGGGCGGTACGCCGTAGCGTGCCGCCGCCAGCTCGAGCCATTGCTCGTGCTCGCGCCAGAAACGCAGCCCCTCGCGGATGCGCAGCGCGTCGAGGAAGCGCGCGCGGTAAGCGTGCCACGAGCGTCCGGCGGCAGGCGGCGCAGGCGTCATCAGCCGTACCGCCTCGTCGTTGTAGTGCACCTGCGAGAACGCCTGCAGCAACTCCGATTCGATGAAGCCGTGCCGTTCGGCCATCTCGGCGATGAACGCCTTCACTTCCGGGCGGCTGGCATAGTCGGCGGCGCCGATCGAAGGTGCCGGGCTGCGCCTGGCGGGTGCCTGCGCGTGCGCGACGGCGCACGCCGCGAGCCCGGCCGTCAGTACCGCGGTCTTCGCAACCCCCGTTGCGCAAAGCGCCGCGGGCAGCGCGCAGGACAACGCGGCCGACCATGCCGCAGCCGATCCGAGGCGCGCCAGGCGAAGGCGGAAGCGGCAGCGGAGGATCGGAAGAAGCAGGTGCGCACGGGTGGCGTTCGGAAGCGGGTTCACGGCTTGAAGGCTTGCACGGACTTGCGCAAGTGTCGCACGGTGGCGCGATCCGGCTCGGCGTCGGCATAGCGCAGACGCTCGTAGACCATGACGATCCGTCGCGCCTCGGTCAGCCGCTGGTCGTCCAGCGCGCGGGCGATCCGCGCGAGATGACGCGACGCGGTCTCGTGCTTGAAGCGCCCGAGTCCCACCGCGGCCAGGCGGGCACAGAAGGTGGCGTAGGCCTGCATCACCGGGTCGCGCGGCAGCTGCGGGCGCAGTGTCAGCAACGCGATGCCGCCCAGCACGGCGGTGAGCACCGCCGCGAGCAGCGCGGCCAGCTGGCGCCAGTCGTCCGCCGTGATGCCGATGCGCTCGAGCAGGCCGCGCTGGCGGGAGCGGTCATACGACAGGATCCACTGGTTCCACGCGTTGCCGATCGCATCGAGGTTGAACCACAGCTGACGCAGCATCGCGCGCGTGCGCCCGCCGGCATCCTCGGCGACGGCGCCGGGCTCGATCCGCAGGCCGCGCTCGATGCGCTGCGGTGCGACTGCCGCGGTCGGATCCACGCGAATCCAGCCGCGACCGTCCAGCCAGACTTCCGACCAGGCATGGGCGTCGGCCTGCCGCACCAGCCAGTAGCCGTCGACCGGATTGCGCTCGCCGCCCTGGTAGCCGGTGACGATCCGCGCGGGAATGCCGAGCGCGCGCATCAACACCGTGAAGGCGCTCGCGTAGTGCTCGCAGAAGCCCGCCCGGCTGCCGAACAGGAAGTCGTCGACGCTGTCGCGACCCAGCAGCGGCGGCTCGAGCGTGTAGCGGAACGGTTCGGTGCGAAACATCGCGAGCGCGCGTTCCACCAGCGCTGCATCGGCCTGCGGCGTGCCGCCCGCCTCGGCGCGCCAGCGTGTGGCCATCCCGATCGTGCGCGGATTGAAGCCCTGCGGCAGCGCCAGCCACTCGCGCAGCGAGGCCGCCGTTTCGTCCAGACCGACGCGAAACGCGGTACTCGAAACCAGCGTGACGCGCGTGCGCCCGGGCAGCGCGTCGCGCGAAACCAGTTGCAGGTCGCGGCGCAGCAGCGGCTCGACCGAGGTCGACTGCACCTGTACCGGCATCTCGAGCGCGAACAGCCAGCTGCGGCCGGCCGGTTCCAGCGTCATCGTGTAGCGTACCGGCCGGTTCGCATCCAGCGTCTCGATGCGCGGCGGCGACGGCGGGTCCCGCCGGATGCCGGCACGCCAGGTCTGGCCGTCGAAAGCGCCGAAGACGGGGCCGCGCCAGTACAACTGCGCGGTGGGCGGCGCGTCACCGTCGAACAGCACGCGGAAGGCGATCTCGTCGGACTCCGACAGCTGCGCGATGTTGCCGGGCGTCATCGCGTCCGACAGGCCGGTGCGTGCGCGCTGCGCATCCGACGGCAGGCCCCACAGCGGACCGCCCGCCCTGGGGAACAGCACGAAGATCACTGCGGCGATCGGCAGCGCCTGCGCCAGCATCAGCCCGACGCTGCGGAAGCGCCGGCGCAGCGGCATCTCGTCGTGGCGGAACTGCATCGTCAGCATCGCGGTGAGCAGCGCGTACAGCGCCAGCGCCACCGCCGCCGCGGTGGCGATCGACTGCGAGTGGAAGAACACCGTGAGCAGCAGGAAGAAGCACAGGAAGATCACCACGAACAGGTCGCGTCGCGCCTGCATCTCCATCAGCTTCAGGCCCAGGAACAGCACCAGCAGCGCGACGCCGGGTTCGCGCCCGAACACGGTCTGATAGTGCGCGTAGACTGCGGCGGTGCAGGCGATCGCGGCCACCCAGCGCACCGACGCGCGCGGCAGCCAGCGTCCGGACATCACCAGTCCGAGGCGCCACAGGAACAGCACGAAGAAGCCGACGCCGACCCACCACGGCAGGTGGCCCACGTGCGGCAGCACCGAGAGCGCCACCGGCGCCATCAGGAACAGTGTCTCGCGCCGCTCGCGCTCCCATTGCGCGCCGAGCGTGCCGCCGAGCGCACGCAGCGACCAGGGCAGCGCGCCTGCCATCCCGTCAGGGCCCCCAGGTGGCGAGCGCTTCGAGGCAGCGTGCACGATGCGCCGGCCCGACGTCGACGTCGACATGACGGCCGGGCAGCGACAGCGCGTAGCGCACGCCGGACGCGTCG
>JAHDYE010000100.1:6219-12295 GCA_023383035.1 Burkholderiaceae bacterium
AGTACCCAACGCGTGAGCCGCGACAGGCGGGCCTCGACGTCCATCGACGCCGGCAGCTGCGTCCAGTCGAGCGCCAGCTCGCCGAGGTTGCCGCCTTCGAACTCCTTGGTGATCAGCGTCTCCGAGGCGGTCCGCGCGATTGCCTTCCAGGCGATCAGCCGCGGCGAGTCGCCGGCGGCGTAGGGACGCAGCGCCGCGATGTCCTCCCTGCCGCGGCCCTGCGCCGAACCGTCGCCGCCGGCCGTGGCGCGGGCCGGCAGCGGCGGTGCCGGCGTTTCGGGGTGCGGATAGACGAGCACGCGCAGTGCCGGCTTCCAGCGCGTCCACGCGCGCCACAGGCCGATCGGGAAGGTGGTGGTGAGCGTCAGCGCGGGCACCTGCATCCAGCCGCGCTGGCGCGTCGGCAGCGCGATCGAGACGAAATGCTCGGCGCTGCCCGGCAGGTCGAAGTACTCGGGCTGCGCCATGGTGGCGGTGTGCAGGCTCAGCGCGTAGCGCTCGAGGGCAGTCTCGTTGCGCGCGATCAGCGTGACTTCGGCGAGCTGTCCGGCGAACACCGGCTCGGCCCGTCCGGCGCGCAGCGTCACTCGCGCGAGATTGCGGAACGTGTGCAGCAGGCCGACCATCGCGGCCGAGGCCAGCAGGAACGTCAGCGCATAGCCGAGCGACAGCTCGTAGTTGATCGCGGTGACCAGCATCGTGACCACGACGGCCAGGAACAGCGCGCCGGCGCGCGACGGCAGCACGAAGACGTTGCGCCGCGTCAG
This sequence comes from Burkholderiaceae bacterium, assembly GCA_023383035.1. GTDB lineage: Bacteria > Pseudomonadota > Gammaproteobacteria > Burkholderiales > Burkholderiaceae_E > Zeimonas. Next base: position 6,987 of record JAHDYE010000100.1, read on the forward strand.
CCTGTGATCGCCGGCGCGCGCAACGCTGCGGCCGGGAAAGAGATCGAGCAGGCGATGCGTGGCCAGGCTCACGGCACGGCCACCGCCTTCATCAGCTCGGCCACCATTTCGGCGCGGGCGCGATGCGAGAGGCTGCCGCCCTTGGCCGGGCGCAGCCGATGCCCGGCCACGGCGGTCAGCACCGCCTGCACGTCGTCGGGCAGCACGTGGTTGCGGCCGTCGAGCAGCGCCCACGCGCGTGCGGCCTGCACCAGCGCCAGCCCGGCCCGCGGGCTCAGCCCCTCGGCGAGCGCGGGGCTGCGCCGGCTGAAGGTGAGCAGGTTCTGCACGTAGTCGAGCAGTGCCGGCGCGCAGCGGATCTCGCGCACCAGCTTCTGCGCCGCCAGCAGCTGGCCCGGATCCATGCGTGCGGGCAGGCGCTCGAGCATGGCGCGCCGGTCGTCGCCTTCGAGCAGCGCGCGCTCGGACTTGGCGTCGGGGTAGCCGAGCTCGATGCACATCAGGAAACGATCGAGCTGCGACTCGGGCAGCGGGAAGGTGCCGACCTGGTCCTGCGGGTTCTGCGTGGCGATGACGAAGAACGGATCGGGCAGCGCCATGGTGCGGCCGTCGATCGAGGCCTGGCGCTCCTCCATCGCCTCGAGCAGCGCCGACTGGGTCTTGGGCGAGGCGCGGTTGATCTCGTCGGCGAGCAGCACCTGCGAGAACACCGGGCCGGGATGGAACACGAACTGGGCGGTCTCGCGGTCGTACACCGACAGGCCGAGGATGTCGGCCGGCAGCAGGTCGTTGGTGAACTGCACGCGCCGGAACTGCAGGCCCAGCGAGATCGACAGCGCGTGCGCGAGCGTCGTCTTGCCGACGCCCGGCAGGTCTTCGATCAGGAGATGGCCGCGGGCGAGCAGGCAGGCAAGCGCGAGCTTGATCTTCGGCTGCTTGCCCACGACGACGGCGCCGACCTGGGCGGCCACCGCCTGGATCCGCTCGAGCATGGAGGTTTTCGGAGTCGTTGGGGCCGATCGAGTGTAAACGAAGGGGTGACGCCACCCGTGTGACAGGGTTGCCGGTTTGGACGATCGGCATCCGGCGCCGATAATCGGAGTCGCGCCGCGGCGCGGTGTTCCGCGGCCGCCGCCGGGTGCGTGCCGGTCGACCGGCCAGGCGCCGGAATCGACCATCGGAAACCCACCGAAAGAGGGAGATCGCGATGTCAGCAGTATTGCAGGGCGCCGCTTCGCAGGGTGAGCCGCCGGTCAGCGTGACCCGCACGGGCGGCGTGGTGCGCCTGACCCTGAACCGGCCGGCCCAGTTCAACGCGCTGTCCGAGGCGCTGATGCAGGCGGTGCAGTCCGAGCTCGAAGCGATCGCCGCTGACCCCGACGCGCGCGTCGTGGTGCTCGGCGCCGCCGGCAAGGCGTTCTGCGCCGGACACGACCTGCGCGAGATGCGCGCCAGTCCGTCGCACGACTACTACCGCGCGCTGTTCGCCCAGTGCGCGCGCATGATGATGACGATCCAGCAGCTGCCCCAGCCGGTGATCGCGCGCGTGCACGGCATCGCGACGGCCGCCGGCTGCCAGCTGGTGGCGATGTGCGATCTGGCGGTGGCCAGCAGCGAGGCGAGGTTCGCGGTGTCCGGCGTGAACCTCGGCCTGTTCTGCTCGACGCCGGCGGTGGCGCTGTCGCGCAACCTGTCGCGCAAGACCGCCTTCGAGATGCTGGTCACCGGCGAGTTCATCGATGCACAGACCGCGGCCGCCAGGGGCCTGGTCAACCGCGTCGTCGCCCCGGATGCGCTCGATGCCGAGGTCGACCGGCTGGCCGCATCGATCTGCGCGAAACCCGCGGTGGCGATCGCCGCCGGCAAGGGGCTGTTCTATCGCCAGCTCGAAATGGGCATCGACGCCGCCTACCAGCTTGCCGGCCAGACCATGGCCTGCAACATGATGGACGAGTCGGCGCTCGAGGGCGTGCAGGCGTTCATCGACAAGCGCCCGCCCGACTGGAAGTGAGTCGGCGCGCCAGCGTGGCGTCGCCGTCGCCGGGGCCGCGCTGCGTCGGCACGCCGTCGACCATCGGAGCGGCCTCGGGTTGCATGCCGGTGCGGGGCGCCCTGCTGCCGGGCGGCGGTCGGCATGCCGGAACTCTCTATAATCCCGTTTTTCCCCGAATCAGCATGGTGAGGCCCCGATGAAGATCCTCGTCCCGGTCAAGCGGGTGGTGGACTACAACGTGAAGGTGCGCGTGAAGAGCGACCAGAGCGGGGTGGACATCGCCAACGTGAAGATGTCGATGAACCCGTTCGACGAGATCGCGGTCGAGGAGGCGATGCGGCTGAAGGAGAAGGGCGTGGCCACGGAGGTCGTGGCGGTGTCGTGCGGGGTGCAGGCGTGCCAGGAGACGCTGCGCACGGCGATGGCGATCGGGGCCGACCGCGGCATCCTGGTGCAGACCGACGTCGAGCTGCAGCCGCTGGCGGTGGCCAAGATCCTCAAGGCGCTGGTGGACCGGGAGCAGCCGCAGCTGGTGATCCTCGGCAAGCAGGCGATCGACGACGACGCCAACCAGACCGGGCAGATGCTGGCCGCGCTGGCGGGAATGCCGCAGGCCACGTTCGCCTCGAAAGTGGAGATCGCCGGGGGCAAGGCCACGGTCACGCGGGAGGTCGACGGCGGGCTGGAGACGATCGCGATCACGCTGCCGGCGGTGGTGACCACCGATCTGAGGCTGAACGAGCCGAGGTACGTGACGTTGCCCAACATCATGAAGGCGAAGAAGAAGCAGCTCGACGTGCTCAAGCCCGAGGAGCTCGGGGTGGATGCGGCGCCGCGGCTGAAGACGCTGAAGGTGAGCGAGCCGCCGGGGCGCAAGGCAGGGGTGAAGGTGCCCGACGTGGCCACGCTGGTGGCCAAGCTGAAGAACGAAGCGAAAGTGATCTGAAGGGGTGCGACCGATGGCAGCTCTGGTACTGGCCGAACACGACAACGCGGCGCTGAAGCCCAGCACGCTGAACACGATCGCCGCCGCGGCCAAGGCGGGCGGGGAAGTCACGGTGCTGGTGGCCGGCAGCGGCTGCGCGGCGGTGGCGCAGGCCGCCGCCCAGGCGGCGGGGGTGGCCAAGGTGCTGCTGGCCGATGCGCCGCAGCTGGCCGACCAGCTCGCCGAGAACGTGCTGGCGGTGGCGGGCGGGTTCACGCACATCCTGGCGCCGGCCACCGCGCACGGCAAGAACGTGGCTCCGCGCATCGCGGCGCGGCTCGACGTGGCGCAGATTTCCGACATCGTCGGGGTGGAATCGGCCGACACGTTCACGCGGCCGATCTACGCGGGCAACGCGATCGCCACGGTGCAGAGCGCGGACGCGGTCAAGGTGATCACGGTGCGCACCACGGGCTTCGATCCGGTGGCCGCCAGCGGCGGTTCGGCGCCGGTGGAGAACGTCGCGGCGGTGGCCGACTCGGGCAGCTCCAGCTTCGTGGGACGCGAGATCGCGCGCAGCGATCGCCCCGAGCTCACGGCGGCCAAGGTAGTGGTCTCGGGCGGGCGCGGCATGGGCAGCGCGGAGAACTTCAAGCTGCTCGAGCCGCTGGCCGACAGGCTGGGCGCGGCGCTGGGGGCAAGCCGCGCGGCGGTGGACGCGGGCTACGCGCCCAACGACTGGCAGGTCGGGCAGACCGGCAAGATCGTGGCGCCGCAGCTTTACGTGGCCATCGGCATCTCGGGGGCGATCCAGCACCTGGCCGGCATGAAGGACAGCAAGGTGATCGTGGCCATCAACAAGGACGAGGAAGCCCCGATCTTCGGCGTGGCCGACTACGGCCTGGTCGCCGACTTGTTCACCGCCGTGCCCGAACTGGTCAAGGAACTGGGCTGACCACGGAACCGGGCTGACGCCGCCGGGTCGTCGGCGCAACCGGTCGAGGAATCGCGGCGCAGGAGTTCGCATCATGTCGTACGAGGCACCCCTGAAGGACATGCTGTTCGTCATGCAGCAGCTGGCGGGCATCGACGAGGTGGCGAAGCTGCCCGGTTTCGAGGAGGCGGGCCACGACACTGCGCAGGCGGTGCTCGAGGAATGCGCGAAGTTCAACGCGGGCGTGGTCGCGCCGCTGAACCGCCCCGGCGATCTCGCGCCTTCCACGCTCGAGAACGGCGCCGTCACCACGCCGCCGGGATTCGGCACCGCGTTCCGGCAGTTCGTCGAGGGCGGCTGGCAGGGCGTCCAGCATCCGGCTGAATTCGGCGGCCAGGGGCTGCCCAAGCTGATCGCCACCGGGTGCATGGAGATGCTCAACGCGGCGAACCTGTCGTTCGCGCTGTGCCCGCTGCTCACCGACGGTGCGATCGAGGCGCTGCTGGTGGCCGGCTCCGACGCGCAGAAGCGCGAGTACGTGCCGCGCCTGATCTCCGGCGAATGGACCGGCACGATGAACCTCACCGAGCCGCAGGCCGGCTCCGACCTGGCGCTGGTGCGCACGCGGGCGCTGCCGCAGGACGACGACAGCTACCGGATCTTCGGGCAGAAGATCTTCATCACCTACGGCGAGCACGACATGGCCGGCAACATCGCGCACCTGGTGCTCGCGCGCACGCCGGACGCGCCCGAAGGGGTGAAGGGCATCTCGCTGTTCGTCGTTCCCAAGTTCCTGCCCGACGCGTCCGGCAAGCCGGCGCGGCGCAACGACGTCTGGTGCTCGTCGATCGAGCACAAGCTGGGCATCAAGGCGAGCCCCACCGCGGTGCTGCTGTACGGCGACGACAAGGGCGAAGTGGGCCCCGGCGCGATCGGCTACCTGATCGGCGAGGAGAATCGCGGCCTCGAGTACATGTTCGTGATGATGAACGCGGCGCGCTTCGCGGTGGGCATGCAGGGCGTCGCGGTGGCCGAGCGCGCGTACCAGCAGGCAGTCGCCTACGCGAAGGAGCGCGTGCAGAGCCGTGACGTCGCAGGCTCGAGCGGTCCGGTGGCGATCATCCGGCATCCAGACGTGCGTCGCATGCTGATGACGATGCGCGCGCACGCCGAGGCGGCGCGCGCGCTGGCCTACGTGGCTGCTGCCGCGTCCGACGCCGGCCACCACGCGGCCGACGAGGCGGTGCGCCGGGAGAACATGGCCGTCTACGAATTCCTGGTGCCGATCGTCAAGGGCTGGTCCACCGAGATGTCGCTCGAGGTGACCTCACTGGGCGTGCAGGTGCACGGCGGCATGGGCTTCATCGAGGAAACCGGCGCCGCGCAGCACTACCGCGACGCGCGCATCCTCACGATCTACGAGGGCACCACCGCGATCCAGGCCAACGACCTGGTCG
>JAHDYE010000101.1 GCA_023383035.1 Burkholderiaceae bacterium
GTACATCGCGGTGAGCAGGATCAGCGCCGGCCCCACGCCCATCTTGTAGGTGAACGGCAGCGCCAGCACCACGCCCATCACCAGCGTGAGGCCCGGCAGCACCGCCACCAGCATGCCCAGCACGAGCCCGATGAACAGCACCAGGAAATTGACGGGCGAGAGCACCGTGGCGGCGCCGCCCAGCAGGTTCAGCAGGACGTCCATGGCGCCGCGCTCAGCTCACGCCGATCAGGCGCAGCAGCGCCAGCGACAGCTGGCGAAACGGACCTGCGCCCAGCGGCAGCGAGATGTAGGCGATGCGCATGAAGACGACGATCAGCGCCAGGCTTCCGGCGAGCCCGATCGCCGCGGCCATCAGCGGACGGTGCCAGCCGCCGATCAGGATGAACGCGAACAGGAACGCCGCGGTGGCGACGAAGAACCCCAGCCAGTCGACGCCGAGCGCGAAACCGCCGATCGCGGCGATACCGGCCAGCAGGCGGGCGGTGTGTTCGCCGCCCGGCGCGTTCGCGGCCGGCGCCTCGGGTGCCGGCTCGGGCGGCGCGGGCGAGGCCGGATTGCGGGTCAGGTCGCTGGTGAGGCCGCGCGCAGTGAACGTGCTCTTCACCACCAGCCGCTTGATGATCTCGTACACGCACAGCGCGCCCATGATCAGGATCACCAGCTTGGGCCAGAAGTCGGGCCCGATGCGCCGGCCGCCGTCGGCGCCGCGCGTGTCGATCTGCAGCGCCGCCCAGTAGAGCAGCGCCGCGATCACCAGCATCGCCAGATGCGGCAGCAGCCGCGCCATCCGGTTGGTCATCGCGTTCTCCGCTTCGCGGAGCGCTCAGGACTTCGCCGGCAGGTTCGCCTCGATCCGGTCGAGCTCGCTCGTCAGGAAGGCGCCCGCCTGCGCGGCCGGAATGAAGCTGTCGGCGAACGCGAGCTCGTCGACCAGGTACTGCTTGAAGTCCGCGCTGCGGGCGACCTTCTCGAGCGCCGACGCGAGCGTCGCGACGTGGCGCGGGTCGGTGCCGGCGCGTACCACGATCGAGCGGAACTGGCTGATCACGATGCCGAAGCCCGAGTCCTTCGCGAGCGGGATGTCGGTATAGCCGGTCTGCGGCTGGTCGGCGAAGAAGGCGAGCGGGCGCATCTGGTTGCTGGTGAGAAAGGTGCGCACGTCGCCGGCCTGCTCGATCAGCACGTCGGCGTGCCCGCCCAGGATCGACGCGTAGCGCTCGCCCGGTGCCGCGAACGGCACGACGCGGAACTTGTGCCCCTTGGCGTTCATCTGGTTGATCAGGATCTCGTCGACGCTGCCGAAGCCGGTGACGCCCACCTTCAGCTCGTTCGTGCGCGAGTCGGCGAGCAGTTCGGCGAAGGTCTTCCACTTCGCGTCGTTCTTCACGAACAGGCCGCTCGGCTGGCGGATCATCACGCCGACCGGCGCGACGTCGGCAAGCTTCCAGCGGCCCTTGCCGCCGGCCAGCGAGGCCAGCGTGTCGCCGATCAGGATGCAGATCGTGTGGCCGTCGGGGGCGGCGGCCAGCAGCTTCGCGGTGCCGGTGTTGCCGGTGGCGCCGGTGATGTTCAGGATCGGGATCGACACGCCGAGCTCGGGTTCGAGCAGTTTGCCGACGCGCCGGGCGAGCTGGTCGGCGCCGCCGCCGGCGCCCCACGGGACCACGAACTCGATCGGGCGCGACGGGTACTTCTCCTGGGCGCGGGCGAACGGCGGCAGCAGCGACAGCGCGGCGCCTGCGGCGAGCAGCGCACGGCGCGAAGCGTCGGGTTGACGGTCGGAGCGGACAGGGCGGTTCGGTACGGACATCGGTGTCTCCTCGTCGTACGGGTCTTTTGCATCATCGTAGGCCGGATATATAGGCTGGTGCGTCCCGATTACTGTATTTTTCCATTCATCGAGGGGAACGCCATGCAGAGCAACCAGACCAATGCCGCGGCGGTGCGCGCGTTTCGCGTGATGGAAGTCGTGGCGGCCTGCACGGACGGCTGTGCGCTGGCCGAGATCGTCGATGCCATTGCCCTGCCGAAGCAGACGGTGCATCGCCTGGTCGGCCAGTTGCAGCGTGCCGGGCTGCTGGTGCGCGAACCGGGCGGGCGCCGACTGCAGCTCGGCGTGCGCTGCGAGCGCCTGGCCATCGACGTGCTGATGAACGGACCCGCCCGGCAGGTGCGGCGCGCGATCCTGCAGCGCCTGGTCGACACCATCGGCGAGACCTGCAACCTCACGGCGCTGGCCGGCACCGAAGTGGTCTATCTGGACCGCGTCGAGACTTCATGGCCGCTGCGCATGCTGCTGGCGCCGGGCTCGCACGTGCCGCTTCACGCCACCTCCAGCGGCAAGCTGCTGCTGAGCCTGCTGCCCAGGCTGCAGCGCGAGCGCCTGCTGGTGCAGTTGTCGCTGCGCAGCTATACCGACAGCACGATCGTGGATCGCGAAGTGCTCGAGAGCGAACTGCGCGAGACGCGGCGGCGGCGCATCGGCATCAACCGGGCCGAACACCTGCGCGGATTGAACGGCATCGCGGTGCCGGTGATGCTCGATCGCCAGCGCGCCTGCGCGGCGGTCGCCGTGCAGGCGCCCGAAGGCCGCATGACGCTCGACGAGCTGCTCGGGCAGGTTCCTCGGCTGCGCGAGGCAGCCGAGGCGATCCGCAAGACGTTCGTGCCCGGCGGCGAAGCCTGACGGGATGGCCCGTCGTTCCGCCACGGTGGTCGTTTTCCGCGCGTCCGATGAGCGGCCCGACACAGAGGCGACAGAACGTACCGGACGCATGGGGGTAACACTTTCACTTTCGCCTTGCGCTCTCGCCGGCTTTCATCTCGCTTGATTTGGGAATCGATCACAGTAAATGTTCGACATGGAAAGGTGTAGTATTCCCGATTCGTGACGGGGCCTTTCCGATTGACCGGGCTGCCATGACTGTCTCACCGATCGGTACCGATTCGCGGAGCTCGCCGCCGGGCAGCCTCCACGACCTGCTCGCATGGGTGCAGTCCAGCCCGGCCGTCAACGAACGCCGTCGTCGCGAATGGAGCGGCGCGATCCGTACGGTCTGCTCGATCCTCGGGCAAGTGCCGGCGGCCGTGCCGGCGCAGATGCCGGAAGTTGACCGTCTGCTGGCAGCGGTGCCCCGGGCCGTGCACGGGCGAGCCGACAAGACCCTGGCCAACGTCCGTTCCCGCCTCGGCGGCGCGATCCGCACCCGCTCGGGCGCGGATCGCGCGCCGCCGCGAGGGCTGCCGTTGTCGGCGCCGTGGCGGGCGCTGCACGATCGTCTGGTCGATCCGCGTCTGCGCCATGGCTTGTCGCGCCTGATGCACGCCGCATCGGCCGGCGGAGTCGAGCCGGCACAGATTTGCGATCGGCTCGTCGCTCAGGTCGGGGAGGCGCTCGCGCAGGCGAAAGGCGAAGCCCGGGCCGCGGCGTTCCGGCGTCAGGCGGCGACGTGCTGGAACGAAGCCGCCGCGCGTATCGCCGGCTGGCCGGCCGTGCGGCTGACGGTGCCGGCAACGGGCGGGCGCGCGCGGCGGTTGCCGTTCGAGGCGTTCCCGCCCAGCTTCGGGCGCGACGTCGAGAACTATCTCGCGTGGGCCGTGGGCTCGGGCCGGCTCGCGCGCGACGGCGCGCCGCGCACGCTGTCCGCCGGCACCTTGCGGCTGCGGCGCGAGCATCTGCGGCTGGCCGCTTCGGCGCTGGCCCGACGCCTGGGCTACACACGCCGGGTGATCAACCTGGCGACGCTGGTCGAGCCGGTCAACTTCAAGCTCGTGCTCGCCGAATACCTGGACGCGACCGACGATCGCCGGGCGGGCGCTTTCGTGCAGGGGCTCGCCGTCACGCTCTTCGGCGTGGCGCGGCAGTGGGTGAAGGCGCCCGCCTCGCAACTGGACCAGCTCGGCCAGCTCAAGCGCCGGCTGGGCAGTCGCCCGGCGGGAATGGCCGCCAAGAGCCGGCGCGCGATCGCGCGGTTCGCGGATCAGCGGGCGCTGGCCGAGCTGCTTGCGCTGCCCGCAACGCTGATCGCACAGGCGCTCGCCGAGGCCGGCGGCGGGCAGGCCGGCGGCGGGCAGGTCGGCGGCGGGCAGGTCGGCGGTGCGCAGGTCGGCGGCGATGGCGACGGCGGTGCGCAGCGGCTGCCGGCGCGGCCGTTGCGCACGGTGCAGATCGCGGTGGCGATCCAGCTGCTGCTCGCGGCGCCGATACGGTTGCACCACCTCGCCGCGCTGCGGCTCGGCGACACGCTGCATCGGCCTTCGGGACGCGCAGGCCCCGTGCTGGTCGCGCCGGCCGGCGCTGGTGTCGACCGCGAGCCGCAGCGCATCTATCCGGTCGCCGCGGGCGCACGGGAGGTCCTCGACGAGTATCTCGACCGCTGGCACGGCGGCATCGCACCGAACCCGCGCGGTTGGCTGTTCATTCGCCCGGACGGCGCTCCACTCGCGGCCGCGGCGCTGCGCGACGGCATCGTCCGGCGCACGCGCCAGGCGCTCGGCGTGGGACTCACGCCCGGCCAGTTCAGGCATCTTGCCGCGGCACTCGTGCTGCACGAACGACCGGGCGACATCGGCCTGGTGCGCGACCTGCTGGGCCACGCCAGCCCGCGGACCACGGCGCAGCTGTACGCCGGCCTCGGAACGCCCGGCGCCGCGGCCGTCTACGGTGCGTTGCTCGAGCGTGCCCGCGCCGCGAGGAATCCGGAGATCGCCTCCCAGGCGGCGCGGTCGTCACCCACGTCGTTGTGATGGCGTCCCGACAGCGCGAGCCAGGATTTCGGCCCCGCCCAGGCGTCGAACAGCGCCTGCGAACGGCGCGGCGGAATGATGGTGTCGTTCGCCGCCACGATGGCGAGCATCGGTGCGCGCGCCGCGCGCGCATCGGCGATCGCATCGTAGCGATGACGCAGCAGCCACGACACCGGCAGCCACGGGTAATGCGTGCGGCCCAGCTCGACCATGCTGTCGTAGGGCGAGATCAGGACGGCGCCGGCGATCGGCCGCGCGGCGGCGAGCTTCGTGGCCAGGCTGGTCCCGAGACTGCGTCCGACGGCGACGATGTACCGTGCGTTCACGTCGGGCCGCGCGGCGAGCGCATCGTGGATCGCCAGCGCATCGCCGCTCAGCGCCGCTTCCGACGGCTTGCCGTCGCTCGCGCCGTAGCCCCGGTAGTTGATCGCCGCCACGTTCCATTCGGGCGGCCAGCGCGCATCGGCCAGCGTCCATGACACCTCTTCGGCGTTGCCGCCGAAGTACAGCACGAGCGGCGCGGGCGCCGCGGCGGCGAGGCGCATCCAGCCGCGCAGCCTCGTGCCGTCGGCTGCGACGACTTCGAGCGGTGTCGTGCGCGGCGGCAAGTGGGTGGTCGAGACGACCGGCTGGGGGAAGTACACCAGCCGGTCCTGCGCGAACCATGCGAGCGCCGGAATGCCCAGCGCGACCGCGGTCAGCAAGACGATCCATTCCATCGGCTTGGACATCGATCAGGAGGCGATCGCCATCATCGCATCGTCGACCGGCATACCCCGGCCGGCGGCCGCCGGCGCCGCAATGCCTGCGGCGGCTGGCCCAGGTTGCGCAGGAAAGCGCGGCGCATGCGGCCGAGGTCGCCGAAGCCGGTGGCCTCGGCGATGCGTTCGAGCGGGGCGTGGCTGGTCTCGACCGCGGCACGGGCGATCTCCAGGCGCAGGCGCTCCACGGCCCGTGCGAGTGTCGTTCCGGTTTGCGCCACGAAGGCGCGAGCGAAGTTGCGCGGGCTCATCGCGGCGCGCTCGGCAAGGCGCTCGACGGTCAGCCGCTCGGCCAGGTGCGCCCGCAACGGCTCGGCGGCGAGGCTCAGGCCCGCCGAGCTCTCCACCTGGCCCGCGTCGGGCGCGAGCAGGGCCAGATCGTAGCTGCCGGGGCGGAGCCGCTCCGCGATCTCGAACGCCGCCGTGGGCCCTGCCGCGTCCAGCAGCTGGAAGCCTGGATGAACGACGACCGCGATCGTTCGGCGCATGGCAGTTTTCGCCCGATTTGTGTCGTTCCGGAGGGAACGAGACCGCCCTAGACTGGACATCAGGTCCGGCGAGGCGAAGGGGACCTTCGGTCATGATAGGCCTCGGCCCCTCGCAGTGCCGCCGATCCGCAGCACCGGATCGGCCGAGCCTTGCCGCCGCGGCCTCATGGAGGACGTTCGCCATGAACCTTCGGCTCGCATCGTGGGGCGCCCTGGGCGCCGCCGCACTGTTCCTCGCCCTCGGCGCGGCATGGATTCTCGCGCTGCCTCCGGCGCCGGCCTCCGCGAGGCCGCCGCCGATCGCCCAGGAGGAAGTCGATGCGACGGTCGCGGCGCTGAAGCCGCCGAAACGCCAGCGCCCGCTGATCGCGATCATCGGCATCAACGATGCCACCGAGGTGACCGACTACCTGATGCCCTGGGGCATCCTGCGGCGCGCCGACGTCGCCGACGTGGTGGCGCTGGCGACGCAGCCCGGGCCGGTGGCGCTCTATCCGGCGCTCAGCGTCGAACCGCAGGCCACGGTCGCGCAGTTCGACGCCCGGCATCCGGATGGCGCCGACTACGTCATCGTTCCGGCGATGAGCCGCGACGACGACCCCGCGGCGCTGCAATGGATCAGGGGCCAGGCGGCCAGGGGCGCGATCGTCATCGGCGTGTGCGCCGGCGCCAAGGTGGTCGGCGCGGCGGGGTTGCTCGACGGCAGGCGGGCGACGACCCACTGGTACTACCTCGACGAGCTGCGCGAACGGCATCCTTCGGTGACCTACGTTGCCGACCGGCGGCTGGTGGTCGACCGGGGCGTCGCGACGACCACGGGAATCACCGCGTCCATGCCGATGATGCACGCGGTCACGTTCGCCGGCAGCGCTGGTGCGGTGCGGACTCGCAACGGCATGCGCGTTCTTCCCGATCGAATCGCCACCGACTGGTCCGCGCAGCAGAGGCTCGCGTCGTTCGGCGATCGTCGGCCTGCGCAAGCGCTGGACGAGACGCTTCTCGCGATCGCGGCCCGCCATGGGATGCGCACCGCCGACTTCGTCGCGATGCAGCTCGAGTATCCGAGATAGTCGCCGGCGGGGCTGTGCGAATCCTCCGCCAGGCTCTCGTTTCCCGCCAGAATGCTCGATGCGCCATGAGCGCCGCCCGGGGCGCCGTCGGACGACCGTCGATGGACGCAAGAGCAGGCAGGGAGAAGACGATGGCAGAGGCAGGCATCGCACAGACGCTCGGACCGGCCGTGGTGCTGCTCGGTTCCGCCGTGATCGCCGTACCCCTGTTCCGCAGGATCGGGCTGGGCTCGGTGCTCGGCTACTTCTCGGGCGGGCTCCTGGTCGGACCATCGGTGCTCGGAATCTTCTCCGAGCCTTCCACCATCCTGCATATCTCCGAACTCGGCGTCGTGATGTTCCTGTTCCTCATCGGCCTCGAGATGCGCCCGCAGAAGCTGTGGGCCCTGCGCACGCAGATCTTCGGTCTCGGTCTGGCGCAGGTCGTGCTGTGCATTGCCTTGCTGACCGGCGCCGGCGTGCTGCTCGGCCTGCCGCTGGCCGTCGCCTTCATTGCCGGCTCGGGCTTCGTCCTGTCGTCGACCGCCGTGATCATGTCGGTGCTCAAGGAGCGCGGAGAGCTCGCCGGTGCGCAGGGCAGGCAGGCCGTATCGATCCTGCTTCTCGAAGACCTCATGATCGTGCCGTTGCTGGCGATCGTCGCCTTCATGGCGGCGGGCGCCGGCGGGGGCACGAACGGTCTCGGCGCGACGGCGGTCCTGATCGCGCTCGGCGCCATCGCATTCGTGGTCGCGGCCGGTCGATGGCTGCTCGATCCGTTCTTCGCGCTGCTCGCGAAGACCCGCACCGCCGAAGTGCTGACCGCCGGCGCGCTGCTGGTCGTGCTCGGCTCGGCGCTGCTGATGGACTACGCCGGCCTGTCGATGGCGATGGGCGCGTTCCTGGCCGGCGTCATGCTGTCGGGCTCGAGCTACCGCCACCAGATCGAAACCGATGTCGAGCCGTTCAAGGGCCTGCTGATGGGGCTCTTCTTCCTGGCGGTCGGCATGTCGCTCGATCTCTCGGTCGTCGCCGCCGAATGGCGCATGATTCTCGCGCTGCTGGCGGCCTATATCGTCGTCAAGTCGATCGGCATCTTCATCGCCGCGCGGGCGTTCGGCTCGGGCAACCTGCAGGCGCTGCGCCGCGCCTCGCTGTTCGCCCAGGGCGGCGAATTCGCGTTCGTGCTCTATACCGCCGCCGCCGGCGCCGGGGTGATCGGTGCGGCCGACAACGCCGTCTTCTCGAGCGTCATCATCCTCTCGATGGCGATCACGCCCCTCATCATGATCGCCGCCGACCGCTGGCTGCGCGACGATGCGGTGTCGATGGACGGAATCGAAACGGCGGCAGGGCTCAAGGGCCGGGTGCTGATGGTCGGATTCGGGCGCTTCGGGCAGATCGCTTCGCAGATGCTGCTCGCGCAGGGCGTCGAGGTAGCGCTGATCGACAACGATCCGGACCGCATTCGCGAGGCCGAACGATTCGGCTTCAAGGTCTACTACGGCGACGGCACGCGCCTCGATGTATTGCGCCAGTCCGGCGCGAGGGCGGTCGACACGATCATGGTCTGCGTCGACGACCGGAAGGCCACCGACCGCATCGTCGAGCTGGTCAAGGAGCATTTCCCGTCGTGCCGCCTGCTGGCCCGCTCCTACGATCGCGGGCATTCGATCGTTCTGCGCAAGGCCGGCGTGGACTACGAGATTCGCGAGACGTTCGAGTCCGCGCTGGCTTTCGGCGGCGCCGCCCTGCGCGCGCTCGGCATGACGGCGCTCGACGTCGGCGAGGTGACCGTCGACATCCGCCGGCGCGACAGCGAACGACTGGAGGCGCAGGTTCAGGGTGGGCTGCTGGCCGGGCGCGACAAGCTGCATGTGGCCCCGCAGCCCGAACCGCTCGTCACGCCCGCCGCCCGCCGATCGACCGCATAGCCCGCCTGCGCGCAGATCCTGCGGCACCCCGGAGGCGTAGCGTGCCGAGGTCATTTTCGCTCAATGGGCAGCAAGTTTCGAGCCTCAGCCGGCTCATGTCTGCGAACGCCATTAACGACGCGTAATAGCCACCGTGTGGAGGCGGTCCTTCACCCCCACGTACAGCATCCCGGAATCGGAAAGCACGACGGCTCCAATGGCTGGAGCCGCGAAGCCGTAACGTTCGATCGGCGAATAGCTGCCGTCGCGCTCGATTTTGAGAAGGACAACTTCCTTGTCGAACACGGCAGCCATGTAGCCTAGAGGATCGTTCACTGAGAGCCGGCTATAGCTTCCCATCCAGGAAGACAGTTTCGCCGGCGGATCGGACAGTTTGTACTCCATCAATCCATTTGCATCGACGTAGATCCTTCGATTCGAAAATCCCACCATGTACGTACCGATCTCGGCATTGGTGAGCATTGCAGGGCCGACCAGCCTGGCCTCGCAGGGATCGGAGGCATCGTAGAGATAAACCCCTCCCGATTGCTCGCGTATGGCGAGGAGAGGTTCGTCGGGAAACGTCGCAAAGGAGTAGGCAAAGGGGGACGTTCCATGTCTGGTCTGACCGAAAGGATTACTGCACAGCAATTGCGGCGCGCCTGCACCGACGGAGAACACCATGGTTCCACGCGCAGAGCTCCTGGAAAGGTTGCGCTCCTGAAGATAAAGGTACCGGCCGTCCCGGGATAATTGCATAGTCATGAAATCGCCTTCGACAAATGCCGCAAGTCGGGGGCTTTCCGGACGCGCAATGTCGATCATGAGGAGCCCGTACTTCTGGTCTTCCGGAGCCCCTTGATACCAAGAGTGCATTACGTAGGCAGTCTTCCCGTCGGGACTTAGCGCGAGATCGGCCGGTCTGATTCCCGGAATATGCCCGACCGCGCGCGGCCGGGACCGTTCCTGCAGCGAGAAGAGGTACAGGCCGTTCTCGGGGGCAGCCTGTAAGCGATCCCAGGGGACGATCGAGGCGACGAGAAGGTCCGGGCGCTGGGGAGAGATCGCAAGCCGGTTCACGAACCCGTTGACGGGCACCGTGGCTGGGGCAGTACCGGATATCTCGGGCACCGGTCGGCCAGTTGCGGCGAGAGGATACTTCGGCGCTCCGAGTTTCAGACCGAGTGATGCGAGAAAGTCGCGGTTCTCGGTCTTCTCTCCCATGATGGCGTAATCGAGGACGGTGAAACCGAGTTCGTCCGTCGCCTCGATCTTCGCGCCTTTGCCGATCAGCAGCTTTAGCATGGCAACATGACTGTGCTGCGCGGCGTGCATCAGAGGCGTACGCTTCGTGTGTCTCAAGTAGGTATTTGCGCTGCAGGACGAATCGTCGGGATTGAGTTCCTTCGCCGACTTGTAGGAGTGATTGGGATCGGCGCCCCGGTCCAGCAGTGTTTCAACGAGCCTTTGATCGTTGAACCCGATCGCGTAGAAGAGCGGAGTCTTGCCGAAGGAATTGGCGTAGTCCACTGTCGCTCCCTTGTCGATCAGAAGCGGAACGTACCTGCCGCCCGGAACGGCAAAAAAGAGAAGCGACTCCCCGCCATCGTTCAATTCTTTATCGTCGAGGGTGCCGACGGCATCAAGAAGCAAGGAGATGAACGCTATTGGCCTGTTGCGTAGCAAGGCGACCTTCAGCGCCTGGTAAGCCTGCTTCCTGATAGTTGATGCCGGCCCGAGTTCGGCGAGCGCCGAGCGTAGATCGGACTCCGAGCTTTTCTCATCAGCCGCGAGTTCGACGAGCGGCGATCGCTCCTTCAGCGAGGTCTTCGGGAAGGACCCCGCCGCCCGATCCACGAAGATCATGAGCGCGCGGCGGGCGATGTTCCGCGACTCGTCACTGGAATACCCGAATACATGCGCATAGTGCGCGGCGAGTTGAGGAAGCGCCTTGTCGAATTCCGCAAAGTACTCCCGGTACAGCAAGTAGTTGGAGGGACTCTCCCGCGACCACTGCTCGAAGTATCCGAGTGTGTCCGAATCCTCGGCCGGTTTGCCGGAGGGAAAGAGGACCTTGGGTGCGATCCCGGCTCCCGACAGGGTGTATTGGTAGTATCTCCAATGAGCGTGGATGATCGAGCCAGTGCAGAGTTGCGGACCCTCCTCAGCCCGGATTCGTTCGGTAAGCGCGGCCAATCTCCGCACGAAGGGCAACAAGGCAAGATTTTCCTTGCATTGATAGTCAAAACTGATCGGCGATCCGACGCCAGACCCGAGGTCAATCGCCTGCTCAAAAATCAGCCTGGGAAACTTCTTCATTTCGCCGCAGGTGATGGCTTTGTCGGCGAACGGGTCGACCTGGGCGATCCGCTGTGAGTAAGCGCGCTCGAGGCAAGCCTCGCCCCGGCAAGCATCTCTCGTCGATCTGAGCCAGCGGCGTTGTTCAAGGCGCAGGCGACGCGCGTCTTTTGCGTCGGATTTGGACCAGGTGAGCTGATATGCGTCGTTGAGCTGGACGTCCAGCGCAGAGAGCTTTTCGCTGTCGCAGATGAGTTTTTCCACCTTGGTGCGCGCGTCCTCGCAAGAGAAGCCCTGTGCAATTCCCGCGTAGCACGCGCCAACAAGAATGAGGAAGAGAGAGAGCCCAGGTAATTTACGGCGTCCAGGCATAATTGCTTTTGGTTGGTCCATATTAGTTGGGGAGCTGGAGCGCCAACAAGCGTCAATAGGAATGCAATGCAATGGCGGATGCGCGCGGCGCAACGCCGCTCGCCGAATGATCACCGTCACGGATCAGTAGCGCGTCAAACCGACGCTCCTTGGACCTTGGGTCGATGGCCTTCGATGTGTCAGCACTGCTGACACATCCCACGAACTTGCCCTGCAGATCAAGGTAGACGGTCTTTCGCGACTCCGGGACCTACGGGCGGAAGCCGATCACCTTCGACGTGCTTACGCTTCTCTCCCCGACTCGATCAACGCCGCCGCCGAGAGTGCTCGGCGGCTGACCGACCCTCTTTCGGCTGCCCGGCGCAGCGGACTATCGACAGTGGCCGCAGCTGGTGGGGGCATTGGTGGGAGCACTCTCCGAATCGCGCCCAGAAAGCAAAAAGGCCAGTCCTGAAGAACTGGCCTAAGTGCTTGATTTGTCTGGCGCGCCCGGCAGGATTCGAACCCACGACCCCCTGGTTCGTAGCCAGGTA
>JAHDYE010000102.1 GCA_023383035.1 Burkholderiaceae bacterium
GCTGCATGATGATCGCGATGTCGGCCTGGCCGCCGCAGTTGATCTCGCAGCACGACGTCGACATGTGCACCCGGTTGGGCATTTCCTCGCGCTTGAACTCGTCGTAGAGCTCGTCCATCAGCGCCTTGACGACGCCCGACGCGTCGGTGCCGGGGATGTCGCAGTGCAGGAAGCCCTGCGTGTGCGCGATCATCGTCACCGAGTTGCCGGTGCCGCCCACCGGAAAGCCGTTCGCTTCCAGCGCCTCGATCAGCGGGGCCACCTTGTTCCGGTCGGCGACCATGAACTCGATGTTCGAGCGGATCGTGAAGCGCACGTAGCCTTCGGCGTACTGGTCGGCAAGGTCGCACAGCTTGCGGATGGTGTGGATGTCCATCTGCCGCTGCGTGCCGGCGCGTACCGACCACACTTCGTCGCCGCTGTGCGAGACGTGGTGCAGCACGCCGGGCCGCGGGCGGTCGTGGTACTTCCAGTTGCCGTAGTTGCGCAGCAACGTGGGGTGCATGAACTGCCGGTTGTCGGGGACACCGGTTTCCTTCGCGCGCCGCGGCGTCGCGGGTGCCGCCTTGGCGGCCTGGGGTGCTACTGCCTGGTCCATCGTGATCGTTCCTCGGATCGGTCGCCGGAGGCGGCTCGGTTCGGTGGCTCGGTGGGCGGCGGGACGGCGAGGCCCGGGGCTGGTCGCTCAGGCCGCGTTCTTGCGCGCGTTGATCTTCGCGACTTCCTCGTCCCAGCCGTCGGTGCGCACGTAGGGATTCGTGCGCGGCGTGGACACCATGTTCGGATCCACCTCCAGGCCGACGCCCTCGAGGAAGTTGACCAGGCCGATGCGCTCGATCATCTCGCCGGTGCGCTCATGCTCGAGCGCGTTGTCGGCGAAGAATTCGATGACGCGCTGGCCGAGCTCGACCAGCTTCTCGAAGTCTTCGTCGGACTCGAGCTTCATGAACGGAACGACCACGGTGCCCATCAGGTCGCCGATCTTCAGCGTGCGCTTGCCGCCGATCAGGATGGTCGCGCCCTTGTCCTTGCCGGGTGCCAGCGCGCCGGTCATCACGTTGATGCAGTGCATGCAGCGCACGCAGTCGCGATTGTCGATCTCCAGGCGGTTCTGGTCGTCGAGCGCCACGCTCGAGACGGTGGGCCCGCTGCGGACCTGGTCGGCCGGCTTGATCTGGATGGTCTTGGTCGGGCAGCGCGCGACGACGTCGTTGACCAGCTCGTGCATGCCGTGCTTCGCGAACCACTTGCGGCCGAGCTCGTCGTCGGTGCGGATGTTGTCGCGCCAGGTGCCGATGACCGCGAAGTCGGCCCGCTGCACCGAGTTCATGCAGTCGTTCGGACAGCCCGAGAACTTGAACTTGAACTTGTACGGCAGCGCCGGACGATGGATGTCGTCGAGGAAATTGTTGATCACCGTGCGGTGCGCGCGCCCCTCGTCGTAGCACGACTGCTCGCAGCGCGCGGCCCCGACGCACGACATCGAGGTGCGCACCGCCGGGCCGGCGCCGCCCAGGTCGAAGCCGAGCTCGTTGATCTCGTCCCACGCCGCCTGCACGTTCGCGGTGGTGACGCCCTGGAACATGATGTCGCCCGACTGGCCGTGGAAGGCGATCAGGCCCGAGCCGTGGCGCTCCCAGATGTCGGCCATCTTGCGCAGGATGTCGGTGTTGTAGTGCATGCCGGGAGGCGGCATCACGCGCAGCGTGTGGAACTCGGCCGCGTCGGGGAACTTCGGATTGCCGTTTGCGTCCTTCAGTTCGGTGAAGCGCGGGATGACGCCGCCGCCATAGCCGAACACGCTGACGGTGCCGCCCTTCCAGTAGCCCTTGCGGTCCTTGTACGACGTCTCGAGCTGGCCGAGCACGTCGACCATGTAGTCCTTCTCTTCGGCCACCTTCTTCAGGCCGGTGACGAAGCTGGGCCAGGGGCCGCTCTCGAGCTCGTCGAGCAACGGCGTGTCATGCATCTTCTTTGCCATGGGTGTCTCCTCCAGGCCAGGACTACGGCGGCAAGCAACCGCGGCGGCACGCGACCGCCCGGTACGGGTTCGGGCACGATGGAGCCCGAACCCGGGCGATGTGCCGATCGTACGAAGCGCACGCAACCGCAACCATCCCCCGGCTCGGCTATTCTTGACGACCTGAGGGGTGAGGGCAGCTACCCGTTTGGGGTAGGAACGCCCCCCGGCACTGGTTATGGACGCCGCTCGCGCGAAGCGGCCCAATCCGACACACGACGACATGGACAAGTTCACGGTCACCCCCCTTCAGCAGCTGCGGGTTCCGCTCGGCGGGCAGGATCTCGAGCTGCAGCAGATCGATTTCGCGGCCGGCGGCATCAGCATGCTGCGCGTGCGCATCCGCGAAGGGCGACGCTTCACCGTGTTCGATCTCGATCCGGCAACGGCGCACGCCTGGGGCGATGCGATGTGCCGCTGGGCGCAGGCCCAGCCGGGCGGGAAGGCCGGATGAGCGTCTCCACCGATCTTCACGACTGCCGGGCGGCGTCAGGGGCCGGCGCCGCCGACGACCCGGCGCTCGACCTCGCCTTCGCGCTGTCCGGCGTGCGCCTGCCCGGCGAGCATGCCGAGGCGCTATGGGGCGCGCTGCTGCAGCGGTTGCCCTGGCTGGCCGACGAGCCGGGCGTTGGCGTGCACGCGATCCGTGCGTCCTGGAACGACGGCGGCCTGCTGCTGTCGCGCCGCGCGCGGCTGGTGCTGCGGCTGCCGCGACGCCGCCAGGCCGACGCCATGCGTCTGACCGGCTGCACGCTGCAGATCGAGACCGAGCAGCTCGAAGTGGGTGAGGCGCGCGTGCGTCCGCTCGAGCCGTACCCGACGCTGTCGGCCCGCTTCGTGGCCACCGGCGCCGCCGACGAGCTGGCGCATCAGCAGTCGGTCGAGGCGATGCTCGGCCGGCTCGGGATGCCGCTGCGCTTCATCTGCGGCCGGATGCGCACGGTGCGCCGCGGCGCGGGAGCGCTGAGCGGCGCCGAAGTCGTGCTGCACGACCTGCGCCCCGAGCAGTCGATCGCGATGCAGGAACGCGGACTCGGCGCGGGGCGCCATCTGGGCAGCGGCCTGTTCCTGCCGCACAAGACGATCAGCGGCATCGATTGACGCGATGCGCATGCGTGGTCGCGATCCGGAGGTTTCGACATGAACCGTTCATCCGCCATGAAGGTCGGCGTCACCCTCGACCTGTCCGGGGTCAGCTGCCCGGGACCCATCATCGGCGCCAAGAAGATCGTGATGGAGCTCACCGAGGGCGAGGTGCTGCTGCTGATCTCCGACTGCCCGGCCACCAGCGACGAGCTGCACACGTGGGCCGAGCGTACCGGCAACGAGGTGGTCCGCACCGAGCGGCTGGACAGCGGCGCCACCGGTTACTACGTGCGCCGCGGACGCCGTCCCGAGCGGGTGGCCAACGTCGAGCTCGACCTGCGCGGCTCGGTGTGTCCCGGGCCGATCCTCGAAGCGAAGAAGGTGCTCGGCGGCATGGCCGCGGGCGAAGTGCTCAAGCTGGTCAGCAACTGCCCGGGTTCGCGCGCCGACGTCGAGGACTGGACGCGCGTGACGGGCTACCTGCTGGAAGACGTGGTCGAGTCGGGGCAGCACGAATGGGAGTTCTACATCCGCAAGCCCTGAAGGCGCGGAGCGTGCAGCAGGAGCGATGACGTGCGACCCGGGATGCGCCTGAAGACCCACTGGTTCCGCGACGCGACGCCGCGCGATCCGGCGCAGGTCGCCAACGCGCTGGCCGCGATCGTGTGGCGCAGCGCCGACGTGCGCCTGCGCAACCTGCGCAAGGGCCGCTTCGAGATCGAGGCAGGTCCGGGCTATCTGCAGGTGCTGGTCGAGCTGCTGGTGTTCCTGTGCGTGGTGGCCGATCGCATCGCGCTCAGGTACCAGCCGGCGCCGTGGCGCGAGACGTTCACGTCGGCGCTGGTCAGGCGCGTGGGCGGGTTGCTGCAGGACAGCTTCGACGACCTGCTCGGGCCGGCGCCGGGCGGCGGCTACGGCAAGCGCTTCGTCGACCGGTTCAACCTGCGCGTGGCCGAGTACGGCGAGTTCGACTACCACCCGCACGGCCCGGAATTCGCGCTGCTCAGGTATTTCGGCGAGCTGCTCACGCAGGCGATGCCCGAGGCCGAGGACCGGCGCTGGTCACTCGATCAGGCGATGACGGTCGAGGGGCCGGAGTGCGTGGACGTGGTCGAGAAGTCGATGCGCGGCCTGCTGGGGCTGGAGCCGCGGCCGCAGCGGGTGCGCGGCGAGGCGGGCGAGTAGCCGATGGGTGCCCGTATCGCAACGGCTCTCGGGCGCGACCCGTTCGCACCCGGCGACGACGACGCCTACCGGCGCTGGCGCGACTGGAAGCTGGCCAATGCTCCGGCCGGCGTCGACGACCTGCTGGTGGAAGTCGACGACCCGTGCCGCCTGACCCCGGCCGAGCGCGACGCGCTCGTCGCGCGCTGCCGCGTCGCCAACATGGCGGTGTACGCCAGCCGGCGCCGCGGCGAAGGCAAGGACGTCGCGCGGCTGCTCGGCGAGCAGCTCGGCCTGCGCCGGCTGGATGCGAACTGGCTGGCCGACGAGGACGGCATCAGCACGCTGTCGGTCAGCGGGCACGGCACCACGCGCGGCGAGTTCATCCCGTATACCGACCGGCCGATCCGCTGGCATACCGACGGCTACTACAACCCGCCCGGGCGCACCATCGCGGCGATGCTGCTGCATTGCGTGCAGAGCGCCGCCGAAGGCGGCGGCAACCGCGTGCTCGATCACGAGATCGCCTACATCCTGCTGCGCGACGCCGACCCGGCGCACGTGCGCGCGCTGTCGGCGCCCGACGCGATGTCGATCCCGCAGCGCGAGGAGCGCACCGAAGCCGGCGTCTCGGTGGCGCGGCAGGTGCAGTCCGGACCGGTGTTCTCGCGGCTCGAGCCCGGCGGCGACCTGCACATGCGCTACACCGCGCGTACCCGCAGCATCGCCTGGCGTGACGACCCGGCCACACGCGCGGCGGTCGAAGCGCTCGAACGCCTGCTCGAGGCCGGCGGACCGTGGGTGTTCGCGTTCCGGCTCGAACCCGGCATGGGGATCGTCTGCAACAACGTGCTGCACGAGCGCGCCGGCTTCATCGATGCGCCGGGGCGGCGCAGGACGCTGTTGCGTGCCCGGTATCATGACCGTATCGCCGACACGCACGGAGCGTTCCGCGCGGCATGGCCGCACTGAAGGGAACGCATCGGAACAGGAAGCCGGCACGCGCGGCACGAGACCGACGACGCGCCGGCACGACAGGGGAAGAGAGGGAGGAGAAGGGCAACGATGGATACCGTGCTGCCGTCCGCGACGCTGATCGCCTGGCTGGGCTTCGCGCTGGGTGCGATCTTCGGCTTCGTCGGCAACAAGACCAACTTCTGCACCATGGGTGCCGTGTCCGACATCGTCAACATGGGCGACTGGACGCGCATGCGGATGTGGCTGCTCGCGATCGCGGTCGCGGTGCTCGGCGTGTGGGCGATGCAGACGGGCGGGCTGGTCGACACGCGCAAGTCGATCTACACCGGCTCCAACCTGATGTGGATGTCGAACGTCGTCGGCGGCCTGCTGTTCGGCATCGGCATGACGCTCGCCTCGGGCTGCACCAGCAAGACGCTGATCCGCATCGGCGGGGGAAACCTGAAGTCGCTGGTGGTGTTCGTCGTGCTCGGCATCTCGGCCTACGTGACGCTCAAGGGCCTGTTCGGGGTCTGGCGCGTGAACACCATCGACACCTTCTCGGTGCGGCTCACGACCACGCAGGACCTGCCCACGCTGCTGTCGTCGGGGCTGGGCATCGAGCGCACGGCGATCGAGCTGTGGCTGCCGCTGGCGATCGGCGCGCTGCTGCTCGCGTTCGTGCTCTCGAGCCGCGAGGCGCGCGGCGCCGACGCGCTGCTCGGCGGCGTCGCGGTCGGCCTGACGGTGGTCGGCGGCTGGTACGTCACCGGGCATCTCGGCTTCGTGGCCGAGCATCCGGACACGCTCGAGGAGGCGTTCATCGCCACCAACAGCAACCGCCCGGAGTCGTTGTCGCTGGTGGCGCCGTTCGCCTACACGCTCGAGCTGCTGATGTTCTGGAGCGATACCAGCAAGCACGTGACCTTCGGCATCGCCACCGCGCTGGGGATCATCGCCGGCTCGCTCGCCTGGGCGCTGATCTCGCGCACGTACCGCGAGGAGAGCTTCCCGAACGCCGCCGACCTCAAGCGCCACATCCTGGGGGCGATCCTGATGGGGTTCGGCGGCATCACCGCGTTCGGCTGCACGATCGGGCAGGGGCTGTCGGGCCTGTCGACGCTCGCGGTCGGCTCGCTGCTCACCTTCCTGTCGCTGGTCGGCGGGGCGGCGCTGATGATGAAGATCGACTACTGGCGGCTGATGCGCGAGGCGTAGCGGCGCGCCGAAGCGCCGTGTCGCGCTCCCGGCCGGTTCAACCGGTGCTCCAGGCGCGTGGGCGACGCATGCCGGCGATCTTGCACGCCTGCTTGACGTAGCCGTACGGGAACAGCGCGAACAGCACGTCGCGGGCTTCGTCGCCCTTGCCCCGCTCGCGCGCCAGGAAGCGGATCACGAAGCGGGCGTCGGCGGCGATCTGGTGGTCTTCGTAGTACTCGCGCATGAAGCGCAGCACCGCCCAGTGCTCGTCGGTGAGCTCGACGTTCTCGCGGCGCGCGAGCGTACGCGCGACCTCCGGGTTCCAATCCGATGGATCGACCAGGTAGCCCTCGTCGTCGGTGCGAAGCAGCCCCTCGTGCGCGGCATCGGACATCGGTGTCTCCTCCCATGCGTTGTTCGGACGAGCGCGCCCCGGGGCGCGCAGGCGATCGGAACCGCGCTGCGTGAAACGCCCGGCACCCGATCGCGCGTGCGTCGATCCTAGCCGGACAAGGAAGCTCGTACATACCCCTTTGGACGTACCCCGCCCGCAGGCCGCGCCGCTGCTCTCGCTTGACCGGGGTCAGGGGCATCGACCCGAATGCGTGTAAGGTTATTGGAGCGGCTGCGCAAGGCGGCCATCTTCCCTCCTCGCATCTGACCAAGGAACAAGTCGTGATCCGTCAAACCGAAGGCGATATCCTGCTGAGCAAGGCCCAGGTGATTGCCCATGGCATCGCCCCGCATGACCATTTCGATACCGGGCTGGCGCTGGCGCTGCGCGAGCGCTGGCCCTCGATGGTGCGCGATTATCGCCACGCCATCCGCAACAAGCCGCTCGCGGCAGGCGAGATCTGGGCCTGGGCGGGGGTCGATGCCGACGGAAGCACCCGGGGTATCGTCAACCTGCTCACGCAGGACATGCTGCACGGCGGGCCCAACGCCCGGCCGGGCAAGGCCACGCTGGAGAACGTCGGGCGCGTGCTGAAGGCGCTGGCGCGCCACGTGCGCGACGAGAAGGTACGCAGCGTGGCGCTGCCGCGGCTGGCCACCGGCGTCGGTGGGCTCGAATGGAGCGAAGTCAGGCCGCTGGTGCAGCAGTACCTCGGCGATCTCGACGTGCCGGTGATCGTCTACGAGGTCTACCGCAAGGGCGTCCAGGCCGACGAAGGGCTGGCCTGAACGAGCTGCGCGGGCAGCGCCGCGGCGCGTTCCGCGCGGCGGGCGGCGTGCCCCGGGGCCACGGTCATTGACCCGTCACGGAGCGCGCGTTAACGTCGCTGCTCGACACGAAGACGGCGGGCAGCGCGCGATGGTTCCCCGGGTGGTGACGGTTCTCTACCTCGCCTATCTCGTCACTCCCATCGCGCTGCTCTTCGTCGGTTCGTTCGGCAACCTGTGGCTGGGCACGCTGCTGCCCACCGGATCCACGCTGCGCTGGTACGCCGAAGTCGCCGGCGATCCGAGCTTCCAGCGCGCCTTCGTGGCCAGCCTGACGGTCGCGGCGGCGGCCTGCGCGGCCTGCATGGCCGTCGGCCTGCCGCTCGCCTACGCGGTCTTCAAGGCGCGCGACCCGCGCGTGCGCGCGCTGGCGCGCGCCCTGTACCAGTTGCCGATCGCGTTGCCGCCGCTGGTGCTGGCGTTCGGCTACATCCTCGTGTTCTCGTCCGACACGCTGCCGTGGCTGGGCAGCATCTGGCTGCTGATCGCCGGGCACATCGTGCTGTGCCTGCCGTATTTCCTGCAGGCGGTGGTGTCGGACATGCAGCGGCTGGGCCTGCAGGCGCTGGAAGACGCCGCCGAGTCGTGCGGCAGCACCGGCATGCAGCGCTACCTGCACATCGTGCTGCCGGCGCTGCGCCACTCGATCCTTTCCGGCCTGATCGTCGTCGCGGCGCTGTCGATCGGCGAGTTCCAGTTCTCCAACCTGGTCGCGGGCTTCCTCAACCGTACCTATCCGGTCGTGCTGCTGCAGGCGTTCTACGGCGCCACCGGCTTCGCCTGCGCGGCCACGGTGATCCTGCTGGTGCTGGCGCTGCTCGCATCGGTGTCCGGCGCCCTCACCACCGGCCGCGCTGCGCGCCTGACGCCGTCCCAATGAAGCAGGACGCCGTCGTCCTGGAGCGCCTGAACTTCGCCTATCCGGGCGGCGGCGCGGGCATCTTCGATCTGTCGATGCGCATGGAGCCGGGCGAGCTGATCGTGTGCATCGGCCCGTCGGGCTGCGGCAAGACCACGCTGCTCAAGCTGATCGCGGGGTTCCTGAAGCCCGATTCGGGCACCGTGACGCTGGCCGGGCACGACGTCACCGCCGCGAGCGTGCGCGAGCGCGGCTGCGGCATCGTGTTCCAATCGTACGCGCTGTTCCCTCACATGCGCGTCTGGGAGAACATCTCCTATCCGTTGCGGGTACGCGGCGCCGACGAGAAGCGGCGTCGCGACAAGGCGGCCGAGATGCTCGCGATGATCGGATTGCCCGAGCTGGGCGAGCGCCTGCCCGCCCAGCTGTCGGGCGGCCAGCAGCAACGCGTGGCGCTGGCGCGCGCGCTGGCGTTCGAGCCGCGCGTGCTGCTGCTCGACGAACCGCTGTCGGCGCTGGACGCCGCCACGCGCGTGGCGATGCGCGACGAGATCCGGCGCATCCCGAAGGCACGCGGCATCGCCGCGCTGCTGATCACCCACGACCAGGACGAAGCGCTGTCGCTGGCCGACCGCATCGCCGTGCTCAGGGACGGCCGCCTGGTGCAGCTCGACGAACCGCACGCGCTGTACGACCGGCCCGCCGATTCCTTCGTGGCCGGCTTCGTCGGCCGCGCCAACATCATCGACGGCACCGCCGATGGGCCGGAGGCGGGTCGCTTCCCGCTGGGCCGGCTCGCCACGCCGGCGCACGGCAGGCCGGACGGCGCGTCGCTGCGCCTGCTGGTACGGCCCGAGCGGCTCGAGCCGCTGGCGCAGGCCGGCGGCGAGAACGCGTTCGAGGTGCGCGTGCTGCACGACCGCTTCTACGGCGCCACGCGCCAGCTCGAGCTCGAGGTCGGCGAAGCGCTGCTGAAGCTCGAGACCACGTCCCGGCAACCGGTCACCCACGTCCGCGTGCCCCGGCACGCGATGCAGTTCCTGCCCCACTGACCGAAGGAGCGTACGAAGATGCAACCCGTCCGACGCTTGTTGCTTGCCGGTGCCGCGGCGCTCGCCGCGACGCCCGTTCTCGCCCAGACCGTCCTCACGTCGCCGGAGCTCTATCCCGGCGAGCGGGCACTCTACGAGGCCGCGAGGAAGGAGGGCATGGTGGTCAGCTTCGACACCGGTCCCACGTGGGCGAACTGGGCCGCCCAGTTCGCCGCCTTCAAGGCGCGCTACCCCGACGTCGAGATCGTCTACAACGACCTCGGCTCGGCGGCCACCGTCGTGGCGCTCGAGAAGGCGCGCAACCGGCCGCAGGCCGACACCGCGTACTACTTCGCCGCATCGGCGGTCGACGCGGCGAGGAAGGGCGTGGTGGCGCCGTTCAGGCCGGTGAACTTCGACAGGCTGCCCGGCGTGTTCAAGGAGCCGGAAGGCAAGTGGTTCACGATCCACACGCTGACGATCGCCTTCGTGGTCAACACGAGGATGGTCAAGAACGTGCCGCAGTCGTGGGAGGACCTGCTCAAGCCCGAGTACCGCAACTCGATCGTCTACCTCGATCCGCGCTCGACCGGGGTCGGCCAGGTGCTGTCGTTCGCGGCCAACTTCGCGGCCGGCGGCGACATGGACAACGTCAAGCCCGGCATCGACTACCTCGGCCGGCTGCACCGCTCGGGCAACGTGCTGCGCGTGCTGGGCACGACGCCGTACGCGCAGTTCGTCAAGGGCGAGATCCCGATCTGGATCTCGTACGAGAACGACGGCCTGAAGGCCAGGCACATCGACGGGCTCGGCGACGCGGTGGCGGTGGTCATCCCGAAGGAGGCCTCGGCCGCCGCGCCGTACGGCATCAGCCTGGTCGAGAAGGGCCCGAACCCGAACGCGGGCAAGCTGTGGCTGAACTTCATCATGACCGAGTTCGGCCAGGGCATCTTCGCGCAGGGCTTCGTGCGCCCGAGCGTACCCGGCGTGAAGCTGCCCGACGCGGTCGCCGACAAGCTGCCGCCGGCGCCGCAGGTCAGGCCGCTCGACGTCATCAAGGCGGCCGCGAAGAAGGCGGAGATCGACGCGGGATGGATCGCGGCCACCGGTTCGCGTTGAGCGCCGGGATGGCGGGCGCTGCGACATGACGGCACGCGCCGCGACATGACGGCACGCGGCTACGCGACGCTCGCGCTGCCCGCCATCGCGCTGCTGGCGGTGTTCTTCGCGCTGCCGGTGGCCGGCGTGTTCGCCGACGCGTTCAGCGAAGGGCCGCGCGCGTTCGTGCGCGTGCTGCAGATGCCGGGCTTCTGGCCGTCGGTGCTCGGCACGCTGATGCTCACCGGCGTGGCGTCGACGCTGTCCATCCTGGTGGGCATCGCGGTGGTGCTGCACCTGGCGCGGCTGCCCGAGCGGCGGCGCACGCTGCTGTCGTTCGTGATCGCGCTGCCGCTGACCTTCTCGGGCCTGATCGTCGCGTACGGCTTCATCCTCACCTACGGGCGCGCCGGCTTCGTCACGCAGCTGCTGGCCTTCGCCGGGCTCGACCCGGCGATCCTGGGCAAGGCGCTGTTCACGCCGACCGGCCTGGCCTTCGCGTCGTCGTACTACCTGATTCCGCGCGTGGTGATGGCGCTGCTGCCGGTGTTCGTCAACTTCGACCGCGCGCAGCTCGCGGTGGCCGAATCGCTGGGAGCCACGCCGGCGCAGGCGTTCCGGCAGGTGATGCTGCCGCAGGTGGTCGGGCCGATCGCGGGCAGCTTCTGCCTGATCGCGGCGGTGGTGTTCGGCGCGTACGGCACCGCGCTCGCGCTGGTCGGCACGCGCCTGCAGATCCTGCCGCTGCAGCTCTACAGCCTGATCTCCGAGACCGGCTCCGACTTTCCCGCAGCCGCCGCGCTGGCGCTGCTGATCACCGCGGCATGTTCAGCGATCATGGCGACCGGCGAATGGTTCGGCAGCCGCCACGAACACTACCTGTGAGCAGGAAGCGATGACGAAGCGTCGAACCGGTGGGGCGGGCGACCCGGCGACCGTTGCCGGAGCGGCACCGGCGGCGCATGCGGCACTGCGGCTCGATCCGGCGCGGACGGCGCTGTCCGATGCCGCCGGCAGGGTCTTCGACCCGGGCAGCCGCCGCTGGAGCGCAGCGGTGCGCGACACGATGCCCGCTGCCGGCGGCAGCGGGCGCGGGCAGCGCGTCGAGCTGCAGGCCGCGGCGCGCTGGCTGCAGTGCGAAAGCGGTCATCCGGTGCGGGTGCCGGTGGCGGTGATCGGTCCGCGCGACCCCACCGCGGCGCAGTACGCGGCAGCCGAAGCGGTCGCGCACGGCATCGCGCGGATGGGCTTCGCGCTGATCTGCGGCGGCCGGGCAGGGGTGATGGAGGCTGCCTGCAAGGGTGCGCGCGCCGCCGGCGGCGTCGCGATCGGACTGCTTCCGGACGCCGATCCCGCGTGCGCGAATCCCTGGGCCAGCGTCGTCGTCGCCACCGGCATCGGCGAGGCGCGCAACGCGATCATCGCGCGCTCGGCGCTGTGCCTGGTCG
>JAHDYE010000103.1 GCA_023383035.1 Burkholderiaceae bacterium
GTGAAGATGCGCATCATGCCGACCTTGCGTCCCACAAGGCCAAGGCTCATTGTTTGCTCCGATCCCGGCTGCGATTGGCCGGGTGTATGCGCCGGGAGCCGCTGCGCTGGGGCGCGGCGCCCTGGAAAAAGACGACGATCATAGCAGGCGGCCGATGCTGCCGCAAGCTGGGAGCGGCCTGGGAGCGGCCGGCCGGAAATGGCCGGCTCTTCCGCTTCATATCGCGCGATCGGAAATCTCCACGTTCCTGACAATTCCGCCCTGACATACCCGCACCGGCAACGGGGGAATCCCTCCCCCGCGTGCGCAGCGGGCAACGACCGGAGAACGGCCCGAAGAAACCGGGCCGGAAGGGTGGCGAGCGTGAGCGAAGACGGTGGGTCGAGGCTGCGGCAGGCGAACCTCGCGCGGATGCAGGCCGCGCAGCGGGATTGCGCCTGCGCGCTGGAGGAGATCGAACGCACGCAGCGCCTGATCGCCGAGGCGGCCGGCCGCCTGATCGACAACTGGGCTGCGCTGCGCGACGACCTCGAACGCCAGCGCGCTGCGCTGCTGGCGCTGCTGGACGGCAAGGGCTCCGGCCGTCCTGCGTCCGCGATGGCCTCGAATGCCCGCCGGCTCATCGAGCACCACGGCCGGGCGATCGCACGAGGCCTGGACGCCGGCGTCGTCGCATTGCAGTTCCAGGATGTGACCCGCCAGCTGCTGGAAACCACCGCACACCGGCTGCGCTCGATGCAGCAGCTGCTGCATCCGGCCAGGCGCGACGACGCGTGCACCGGGCCGCGGGAGCGGGCCATCCGGCGTGCGCATCCGGTGGCGCAGGCCACGCTGGACCCGGGAAGCATCGAGCTCTTCTGACGCGCCGAACGTGGAAAGGAAACATGTCGTGACCAAGACGATCCTGGCAGTGGACGATTCGCCCTCCATCCGTCAGATGCTCGCCTTCGTGCTCGGGCGCGCTTCGTACGACGTCGTCGAGGCGGTGGATGGGGAGGACGGCCTGGCCAAGGCACGTGCGCATCGCCTGGACCTCGTCCTCACCGACCAGAACATGCCGAGGATGGACGGACTCACGCTGATCCGTCGTCTGCGCGCGCTTCCCGAGCACGCGTCGACGCCGATCCTGGTGCTGACCACCGAATCATCCGACGCCATGAAGATGCAGGGACGCGCGGCAGGCGCGACCGGCTGGATCGTCAAGCCGTTCGACCCGCAGCGCCTGCTCGACGTGATCCGCAAGGTGATCGGCTGAGGAAGCGCAGCACGCCGCCGCCGACCACGAGGAGCCGCCGTTGACGATCGACATGAGCCAGTTCTTCGAGGTGTTCTTCGAGGAGACCTCGGAACACCTCGCGGCGATGGAGGCGCTGCTGCTCGCCATCGACGTCGGCGATCCGCCGGTCGACGACCTGAACGCGATCTTCCGCGCCGCGCACTCGATCAAGGGCGGCAGCGCCACGTTCGGTTTCGAAGACATGGCGCAGGTGACGCACATCCTCGAGGGCCTGCTCGATCGACTGCGCAAGGGCGAGCTCACGCTGCAGGCGCCGATGGTCGACGCCTTCCTGGCGGCCGTCGACGTGCTGCGCATGCAGCTCGCCGGCCACCAGTCGGGTGCCGAAGTCGACCGCGATGCGGTGAGCGCCGTCTGCGACCGCCTCGCGTCGCTCGCGAGCGACGAAGCCGCGCAGTCGGGGCCGGCGGCGCATGCCCGCGCGCCCCGATCCGGTGCGGGCGACCGCGTCGACGCGACCGCCGCGCCCGTGCGCGAACTGGTGATCACCGTCCCGCGCGACGATGCGCAGGAATGCGACGGGGAAGCGCTCGCCCGCGCGCACGAATACCTGGCCACGCTGGGTACGCTCACGATCGAGCATCGGGACGGCAACGGCTCGCGACTCGCGCTGGTCACCGCTGCCGACGATGCGGCCGTCCTCGAGGCGTTCGCCTATTGCGCCGCGCGCGACCGGGTCGTGGTCGCACCGCGCAGCGATGCGCCGGCCCACCTGGCTCCGCTCACGGACGACCCGCCTTCTCCGGGCGCGCCTGCGTCCGCACTCGCGCCTGTCGCTGCGCCCGTCCCTGTCCCTGCGCCTTCCGGCGACGACCGGGGTTTCGGCTTCTTCGTCGATGAGTCGACGCTGCCGGCGGCACGGGCGGTGGCCGGCGCATCCCGGGACGATAGCGCGGCGCCGGCCACCCCGCCCGCGGCGCGGGCCGCGCCTGCCGTGCCGTCTCCCGGCACGGATCCGGTCGCGTCGACGCCTGCCGCCGCGCGGGCAAGCGAGGCGTCGATCCGCGTCGGCGTCGAGAAGGTGGATCAGCTGATCAACCTGGTCGGCGAGCTCGTCATCACGCAGGCGATGCTCGCCCAGAGCGCCGCGAGTGCCGGCGCGATGCACGGGCGCATGCAGGAACGGCTGCAGCAGCTCGAGCGCAACACGCGTGAGCTGCAGGAAGCCGTGATGGGCATCCGCATGCTGCCGATGAGTTTCGTGTTCAACCGTTTCCCGCGCATGGTGCGCGATCTCTCGACGAAGCTGGGCAAGCAGGTGGAGCTGCGCACCTTCGGCGAGAGCACCGAGCTCGACAAGGGCGTGATCGAGCGCATCACCGATCCGCTCACGCACCTGGTGCGCAACAGCCTCGACCACGGCATCGAATCGCCTGCGCAGCGCGCGGCGGCCGGCAAGGACCCGAAAGGCACCCTGACGCTGTCGGCGTTCCACCGCGGCGGCAATGTCGTCATCGAGGTGGCCGACAACGGACGCGGCCTGGACCGCGCACGCATCCTGGCCAAGGCCAGGGAACGCGGCCTCGCGGTCTCCGACGCCATGTCCGACGCCGACGTCTGGGCGCTGGTGTTCGCCGCCGGCTTCTCCACGGCCGGCGCCGTCACCGACGTGTCGGGGCGCGGCGTCGGCATGGACGTCGTCAAGCGCAACATCGAGAGCATGGGCGGGCGCGTCGAGATCGACTCGGTCGCCGACAGCGGAACGACGGTACGCATCAGCCTTCCGCTGACGCTGGCCATCATGGAAGGCATGTCGGTGGAGGTCGGCGACCAGACCTACATCATCCCGCTCGCCGCGATCGTCGAGTCGCTCGAACCGTCGCGCATCGAGCTGCAGACGGTGAGCGGCAACGCGGCGCTGGTACGGGTACGCGGCGACTACCTGCCGCTGATCGCGCTGCACGAGGCGTTCGCGATCGAGCCGCGCAGCACCGATCCCCGCGACGGCGTGCTGGTGGTCGTCGATGCCGAAGGCAGCCGCGCCGCGCTGCTGGTCGACGCGCTGATCGGGCAGCAACAGGTGGTGATCAAGAGCCTCGAGACGAACTTCCGCAAGGTGCGTGGCGCCTCGGCCGCCACCATCATGGGCGACGGCAGCGTCGCGCTGATCCTCGACGTCGCCGAAGTCGTGCGCATGCGCCGCGCGACGCGCGTCGCGCCGATCGCAATGGAACCCGGACAGCGGCACGCCGTGCCGCTGTCGGTCTGAAGGAGCAGCGCAGTGAACGACATCGACCCCGACCGGCAAGGCGCAGGCGGCGCCGGGCGCGAGTGCCTCACCTTCACCCTCGGCAGCGAGGAGTACGCGATCGACATCCTGCGCGTGCAGGAGATCCGCGGCTACGAACGGGTGACGCGCATCGCCAACGCACCCGACTTCATCAAGGGCGTGATCAACCTGCGCGGCGAAATCGTGCCGATCGTCGACCTGCGTCTGAAGTTCGGCGTCGGCACGGCGCAGTACACGCCGATGACCGTGGTGATCATCCTGAACGTGGTCGGCCGCGTGATCGGCATCGTGGTCGACGGCGTCTCCGACGTACTGCGCTTCGCGCCCGGCGAGATCCGGCCCGCGCCCGAATTCTCCTCCGCGCTCGACACGCGTCACCTGGTCGGGCTGGCAACGGTCGGCGAGCGGATGGTGATCGTCGTCGACATCGAGAAGCTGATCACCCGCGCCGACATGGCGCTGGTCGAAGAGGCTGCCGCCTGAGGGCGTCCGCGAACACAACGAACGAAGCAGCGAACAAGAGGAAACGAACGATGCGCCAGAATCTCCCGATCACCGACGTCGAGCGCGAATGGCCCGCCGGGCAGTTCATCGTCTCGCGCACCGATCCGAAGGGACGGATCACCTACGTCAACGACGCGTTCGTGCACATCAGCGGCTTCACCGAGGCCGAGCTGATCGGCGCTCCGCACAACATCGTGCGGCATCCCGACATGCCGCCCGAGGCGTTCGCCGATCTGTGGCGCACGCTGAAGGAAGGGCGCCCGTGGACCGGCGTCGTGAAGAACCGCTGCAAGAACGGCGACTACTACTGGGTGGTGGCCAACGCGACACCGATCTGGGAAGACGGCGCCATGACCGGCTATCTGTCGGTACGCACGCGCCCCGACGCCGCGACGATCGAAGCCGCCACGCAGGCGTACCGCCGGCTGCGCAGCGCACCGAAGGCGTGGGTGGTGCGCGATGGCGCCGTGGTGCGTTCGGGCCTGCTGGCGCGCTCGGCCAGGGCGCTGCGCGACGCCTCGCTGCGCGCGCGACTGGTCACGCTGGCCGGCCTCCTGGTCGGCCTGCAGGCCGCCTCGGCGGCGCTGCATCCGACCGACCCGCGCGCCGTGGCGCTCGCGGCCGCTTCGCTGCTCAGCGCCGGCGCCCTGGCCGCCTGGGCGTATCGCGGCCATGCCGCGCTGCTGCGCCGGATCGTCGGCGACATGCGGCTGTTCTCGCAGGGGCGTGTCGACGTGGTGACGAGCGCGGGCGCGCAGCACGAGGCAGGCGAAGTGGCGAGCGCGCTGAAGTCGCTGCAGACCCGACTCGGCTACGAATTCGCCGAGGCGAAGCGGCTGGGGCAGGAAAACCTGCGCATCCGCGTCGCGCTCGACCAGGCGACCACCGGCGTGCGCATCGCCGACCACCAGGGCACCATCGTCTACGCCAACCGGGCGCTGGTCGAGACGCTGCGTCCGGTCGAATCGGCGCTTCGCGACCGGCATGCGGGATTTTCCGTCGACGAGCTGGTCGGTACCAGCGTCGGCGTGTTCCACGACGAGCCGGAAGCGGCGATCGGCGCGCTGCAGCGCCTGAAGCAGAGCGCCTCGGCGCGCCTGGCGCTCGGCGAGCGGCAGTTCGACACGACCACCACGCCGATCGTCGACCAGCACGGCACGCGGCTCGGCACGGTCAGCGAATGGTCCGACGCGACCAGCCGCCTGGAAGCCGAACGCGAGCTGAGCGACATCGTCCAGATGGCCGCGTCGGGCGACTTCGCCCATCGCGTATCGATCGAACGCAAGCAGGGCTTCTACCGCCAGCTCGCCGACGGCATCAACAGCGTGCTCGACGCCACCGAGGAGGGACTGCGCGACGCCGGGCAGGTGCTCGGAGCGCTCGCGCGCGGCGACCTCACCGAACGCATCGACGCCGACTACCGCGGCACCCTCGGCCGCATGAAGGACGACGTCAACAGCACGGCCGAACAGCTGCAGCGGATCATCCAGCAGATCCGCACGGCGGTCGACGGCATCAACAGCGCCAGCCGCGAGATCGCCGCCGGCAACGCCGACCTTTCGCGCCGCACCGAAAGCCAGGCGGCGAGCCTCGAGCAGACCGCCGCCAGCATGGAACAGCTCACTTCCACGGTGAAGAACAACGCCGAGAACTCGCGCCAGGCCAACCAGCTCGCGCGCGGCGCCTGCGACGTGGCGGTACGCGGCGGCGACGTGGTCGGCCGGGTGGTATCGACGATGGAGGCGATCGCCGACAGCTCCAGGAAGATCGGCGACATCATCAGCGTCATCGACGGCATCGCGTTCCAGACCAACATCCTGGCATTGAACGCGGCCGTCGAAGCGGCGCGCGCCGGCGAACAGGGCCGCGGCTTCGCGGTGGTGGCCGGCGAAGTGCGTAGCCTCGCCCAGCGCAGCGCCGCCGCGGCCAAGGAGATCAAGACACTGATCGGCGACAGCGCCGGCAAGGTGTCCGACGGTCACAAGTACGTCGAGCAGGCCGGCCAGACCATGCAGGAGATCGTCGATGCGATCAAGCGCGTCTCCGACATCATGGCCGAGATCAGCGCGGCGTCGGGCGAGCAGAGCGCCGGCATCGAGCAGATCAACCAGGCGGTCACGCAGATGGACGAGATGACGCAGCAGAACGCCGCGCTGGTCGAGCAGGCGTCCGCGGCCGCCCATTCGCTCGAGGACCAGGCCGTACGCCTGGTGCGCAGCGCGGAAGTCTTCAAGACCGGCAGCGAGGCGGGTGCTTCGGTCTCGCACCAACGCACCGATGCGGTACGGCCGGAAGCGGGCGCGACGGGCGCATCGGCCGCACGGCGCGACGATCGCGCGGCTGCCGCGGACACGACCGTCCCGCGGACTGCAGGCCCGCGCGTGCCGGCGACACGTTCGGCGGCGGCGCCGGCCAGGCGTGCGTCGTCCGTGCCGGTCACTGCCGGCTCCGACGACGGCGACTGGGAGGAGTTCTGACCGTGACCGCCGGCGTGGCCCCTGCCGAGCGCGAGTACCGGTTCACCCGCGAGGACTTCGACCGGGTGCGCGCGCTGATCCACGCGCACGCCGGCATCGCGCTGGCCGCGTCCAAGGAGGAGCTGGTGTACAGCCGGCTCGCGCGCCGGCTGCGCGCGACCGGCCTGCGCAGCTTCGGCGAATACCTGGCCACGCTGCAGTCCGACGCCGCCGAATGGGAGGCGTTCGTCAACGCGCTCACCACCAACCTCACGTCGTTCTTTCGCGAGGCGCACCATTTCCCGGTTCTCGCCGGGCTGCTGCGCGACCGGGCGCAGCGGCCGGTGCGCCTGTGGTGCGCCGCCGCGTCCACGGGAGAGGAGCCGTACTCGATGGCGATCACCGCGATCGAGACGCTCGGGGCGGCGGCGGCGGACAACGTGCACATCCTCGCCACCGACATCGATACCCAGGTGCTGGCGAAGGCCAGCACCGGCATCTACGCGCAGGAACGCGTCGAGCGGCTGTCCGCGGAGCGCCTGCGGCGCTTCTTCCTGCGCGGCACCGGCGCGACTGCGGGAAAGGTCAAGGTACGGCCCGAGCTGCGCCGGATGATCACGCTGCGCAGACAGAACCTGCTCGATGCGCGCTGGGAAAGCACCGGGCCGTTCGACGCGATCTTCTGCCGCAACGTGCTGATCTACTTCGACCGCCCGACCCAGCAGCGCGTGCTGCAGCGCTTCGCGGCGGTGCTGGCGCCGGACGGACTGCTGTTCGTCGGCCATTCCGAGGCGCTGCACCACGCCGCGAACCTGTTCCGGCTGCGCGGACGCACGGTCTACGAGCCGCTACGCCAGGCGGTCGAAGCATGAACGGTTCGCCCGTTCGCCGAGGCAGGCCATGAACGTCGACCACCAGACGCTCGCCCGCACGCATTATCACGACCGCCAGTTCGACCTCGATGCGGTCAAGCTGATGCCCGGCGAGTACTACGTGACGCACGACGACATGGTGCTGGTCACGGTGCTCGGCTCGTGCGTGGCCGCGTGCATCCGCGATCGCCATAGCGGGCTCGGCGGCATGAACCACTTCATGCTGGCCGAAGGCAGCCGCAGCGACGAGCCGGCATCGGCGTCGATGCGCTACGGGGTGTACGCGATGGAAGTGCTGATCAACGAGCTGCTCAAGCTCGGCGCATCGCGCCACGGTCTCGAGGCCAAGGTGTTCGGCGGCGCGCGCGTGCTCGAGGCGTTCACCGTCACCGAGATCGGCGCGCAGAACGCCCGCTTCGTGCTCGAGTTCCTGCAGCGCGAACGCATTCCCGTGGCCGCCCAGGACCTGCTCGACGTCTGGCCGCGCAAGGTCTACTACTTCCCGCGCTCGGGGCGCGTGCTGGTGAAGCGGCTCAGGCGGGCGCACAACGACACGATCCTCGCGCGCGAGCAGGAATACGGCGCGCGACTGGCCAGCAAGCCGATCGCGGGCGACATCGACCTGTTCCAGTGAGGCCACGGGCATGCACAAGCGCGTACTGGTGATCGACGACTCGGCGCTCGCGCGCAGCCTGCTGACCGAGATCATCAACAGTCAACCCGACATGCGCGTGGTGGGCACCGCGCCCGACCCGCTGGTCGCGCGGCAGATGATCAAGGACCTCGATCCCGACGTGCTCACGCTCGACGTCGAGATGCCGAAGATGAACGGCCTGGAATTCCTCGAACGCCTGATGCGCCTGCGCCCGATGCCGGTGCTGATGGTGTCGTCGCTCACCGAGCGCGGTTCCGATGCCACGCTGCGCGCGCTCGAGCTGGGCGCCATCGACTACGTCGCCAAGCCGCGACTGGGCATCGCCGACGGCATCGCCGCGCAGGCGCAGGAGATCGCCGGAAAGATCCGCACGGCCGCCAGCGCCCGGATCCGCCGGCGCACGCCCGCCGCGGCGGACCGGCCGGCAGCATTGCCGCACGCGCTGCGCACCACCGATCAGCTGATGGTGATCGGTGCCTCCACCGGAGGCACCGAGGCGATCCGGACGTTCCTCGAAGCGCTTCCGCCGGACGCACCGGGCATGCTGATCGCGCAGCACATGCCCGAGGCGTTCACCGCGGCGTTCGCGCGCCGCCTCGATGCGGCCTGCGCGATGACGGTGAAGCAGGCCGAGGGCGGCGAACGGGTGATGCCGGGGCACGTGTACGTGGCGCCGGGGCACTCGCACCTGAAGCTGGAGCGCAATGGCGCGTTCTACTACACGGCGCTGTCGCAGGACGCGCCGGTCAACCGCCATCGTCCGTCGGTGGACGTGCTGTTCGACTCGGCGGCCCGCGCCGCCGGCCCCAACGTGATCGCGATCCTGCTCACCGGCATGGGGCGCGACGGCGCGCAGGGAATGCTGCACGTGCGGCAGGCGGGTGGCTACACGCTCGCCCAGGACGAGGCGAGCTGCGTCGTGTTCGGCATGCCGAGGGCCGCGATCGAGCTGGGCGCCGCGTGCGCGGTGGCACCGCTCGAGCGACTGCCGGCCGAGGCGCTGTCACGACTCACACAGACAGCCGGCAGCGGACGCGCCGCGGCGGTAACGGCAGACACACTTTCGATACACGGGAGGACCGATGAAGATCCTGATCGCCGATGACAGCCGCGCGATGCGCACGCTGGTCATGCACATCCTGCGCCAGCTCGGCTATCGCGGCCACACGATGATCGAGGCCGCCGATGGCGCGGCCGCGCTGGCCGCAGTGCGCGAGCAATCGCCCGACGTGGTGATCTCGGACTGGAACATGCCGAACATGACCGGCATCGAATGCCTGCAGGCGTTGCGTGCCGACGGCAACCAGGTGCCGTTCGGGTTCGTCACCACCGAAGCCAGCGCCCAGATGCGTGCGCTCGCCCGGGACGCGGGCGCCGCGTTCCTGATCGCCAAGCCGTTCACGCCGGACGACTTCCAGGCGGCGCTCGACCGCTATCTGGCCTAGGCGCCCCGCACGACGAGGAGGCACACATCATGCTCACCCTGCCCACTGCCGACAAGACGGCCCGCGTGCTGTCCGGCCTACTCAACCGGCCGGTGAAGGCCAGGCCCGTCGCCTCGCCATCGGCACCGACGATGAAGTTCGTCAGCCTGTTCGGGTGCGGCGACGGCCATACCGGTGCACTGTGCTTCGCCGACCTGCCGCTGGCCGCCCATGCCGGCGCGGCGCTGGTGATGATTCCGCCCGACGTCGCGAAGGAAAGCACTCGTGCGAGCGACCTCGATCCGATGCTCGCGGAGAACTTCGCCGAGATCTGCAACGTGCTCTCCCGGCTGTTCGCCGACGACGACTCGATCCGCGTGAAGCTGGAAGGCACCGCCTTCCCGCCCGCCGCGCTGCCCGAGGCGGTGGCGAAGCTGTACGGGGCCGCGAAACAGAAGCTCGACCTCGAGATCGCGATCGACGGCTACGGGACCGGCAAACTGTCGCTGCGGCTGGCGTAGCCGCCAGGCGCGCGATCCACCGGAGAAAATACCGGCCGGCCGTGCGACACCGCCGGCCGGGCGGTTCGCGTGGCCGGCCGGGCCGTCGGGTCAGGCCGACTGCACTTCGATCCTGCGCGGACGGAACTCCGCCCGTTTCGGGATGTACAGCGTCAGCACGCCATCCTTCATGCTGGCCTCGATCCGGTCGGTGTCGAGCTCGCTGCTCAGCGTGAAGCCACGGCGGTAGCGCGTCGCCTGCACGTCGGCGTACAGCGCCTCCATGCCGGCGGGCAGATCGATCGACGCCTGTCCCTCGATGAGCAGGCCGTTGCGGTCGGCCCGCACCTCGAGCCGCTCCTTCGAGACGCCCGGCATCTCGGCCTGCAGCGTGATGCCGCCGGCATCCTCGAAGATGTCGACGGCCGGCGCGAGCGTCATGTCGTCCTGCCGCGCCCTGTCTTCGCGTCCCGCCTGCGGCTCGGTCGATGCACGGGTCGCGACTTCCTGTTTGTCGGTCATGGTCGCCTCCGTTTCAGTTGACGGTGATCTGGCGCGGCCGCGCCGATTCGCGCCGCTGCACGGTGATCTGCAGCACGCCGTCGCGATACTTCGCATCGACGCGATCGGGGTCCACGTCGTCGGGCAGCGTGACCACGCGCCGGAACTCGCCTTCGAAGCGCTCGCGGCGATAGTAGTCGACGTCGGCCTTCGCCTCGGCCGCACGACTGCCGGAAACGGTGAGCAGGTTCTGCTGGATCGAAAGTTCGATGCGCTTCGGATCCAGGCCGGCCGCGAACACGTAGACATCGACGCGGTCGGGTGTCGCTCCGACGTTGATCGGCGGGAAGGTGCCGCGGCGCACTGCGCGGATGCCGGCCGGCCAGCTGCCGCCGCCCAGGAACTGGTCCAGCTCCCGTTCCAGGCGCCTGAACTCGTCGAAGAAATTGCCCTCGAAGCCGCTCAAGAGACTGCCGAACATGGCGGATACCTCCTTTTCGAACGGTTGGTGAGGGCGAAGATAGGCGCGCCGGCAGCCGTTTCAAGAGGTCGCCACGGACCGCGCGAAGGCCCGCGCGCGGCATCGCCATCGTGCCGTCGCGCGGTCGCCCATGCGATCGGACATAACTGACGTACGCGTCAGCTCATGCGCCCGAAGGGAGTCAGAAGCGAACGGACAAGCCCACGAGCGCTTCGCCCTGGGTGAAGCTGTCGCCCTCGATCGACACGGTGCAGCCGCCGGAGCAGAACAGGCTGCCGCCGCTCTTCACGAGCGTGAGGTAGCCGCGCACCTCCGCACGTAATGCGACGTGCGCGCCGAACGGCCACTGGTAGCCGAGCGCGAG
Organism: Burkholderiaceae bacterium; assembly: GCA_023383035.1. Taxonomy (GTDB): domain Bacteria; phylum Pseudomonadota; class Gammaproteobacteria; order Burkholderiales; family Burkholderiaceae_E; genus Zeimonas. The sequence continues at coordinate 11,285 of JAHDYE010000103.1, forward strand.
ACTCATCGACGGCCGCCATTCGTTCGAGAATCCGCTCTGGCCCGGCGCCAGGCGTGTCGCACCGATCCCTCCGGCCACGTACGGCCCCGTGCCGATCGGGCCGAGCAGGAAGTTCGTCCCGCCGACGTGGAAGTAGCTGATCGAGGCCGAACGGCCGTCGAGGCTCGCCAGCGACGCGGTCGCGGGCCGGCCGACGTCGAAGCGCGAGCGCTGGTGCGAGACGAAGAGCTGGATCTGTCGATGCGCGTCGATCGCGAAGTCGAGGCTCGCCGCGATCGCGCCCGCGCCCGCGACGTCGATCGGCCGGCCGGTGAACGCATCGGTGAAGCCGCCGCCCGCGCGGTGGCCTCCGTAGATCGTTGCGGCGCCGCCGTCGGCGAAGGCCGCAGCGCAGTTCAGCGACAGGGAACCCGCGAGGACGAGGCCCGAAAAGCGCATGGCCGGGCTCCCGATGACGTTCGCGCCTGGACGCGATGCGACCGCGCAGCTCCGGACCATGACGGGGCAGCCGGCGCGCGGGACCCGGGCCGCCCCCGAAACCGCCGCGCCGGCGTCAGCCGCGCCAGCCCTCGGCCTGCTGCACGTAGATCTTGACGTCCACGCCCGCCGGCAGGTCGAGCTTGGTCAGCGCGTCGATGGTCTTGTCGGTGGGATCGACGATGTCCATCAGACGCTGGTGCGTGC
>JAHDYE010000104.1 GCA_023383035.1 Burkholderiaceae bacterium
GCCGGGGCAGGCGATCACGCGCGAGCACCTGATGGACCAGACCGCGATCACCTATCCGTCCACCACGGTGAACGACTTCAGCGGCGAGATGATCAAGACCATCCTCGAAGACGTCGGCGACAACCTGTTCAATCCCGACCCGTACTACCAGCAGGGCGGCGACATGGTGCGGGTGGGCGGTCTCACCTACGCGTGCGACCCGAGCGCGAAGATGGGCAGCCGCATCACCGACATGCGGCTGGACGGCATACCGATCGATCCGCGCAAGACCTATCGGGTGGCCGGCTGGGCGTCGGTGGCCGAAAACGTCAGCGGCGAACCGATCTGGGAAGTCGTCGAGCGCTGGCTGAAAGCGCGCCGCACGGTCACGCCGCGCAGGCCCAATCTGCCGCGTTTGATCGGGGTGAAAGACAACCCCGGCATTGCCTGAGACAATCGGCGTTCCGGATCGAACGGACAGCATACCGGCATGCCATCGCCGATCGACCAGGCTTCGATGCGCAGACGGCGGCGTCTGCTGCGCGCTGCCGCCGCGCTCGTGCTGGCGGCAGGCACGTTGCGCGCGTACGGCGACACGAATACCGCCGGTGCGCCGCCGCCGATCGGCACGCCGATCGCGCTGCCGCCGGTGCGCCTGCTCGATGGTCGCGAGCTGCCGCCGGAGCACTGGCGCGGCAAGGTCGTGGTCATCGAGTTGTGGGCGAGCTGGTGCCCATTCTGCGCACGACAGAATCCCCATCTCGACCGCCTGCATCGCGCCCATGCGAACGCGGGGCTCGAAGTGCTGGCGCTGTCGATCGATCGCGAGCCGCAGGCCGCGCAGCGCTACCTGCGCGAGCACGGCTACGGGTTCCACGCGGCGATGTTCGACGCGCGCTGGCAGGCGGCGCTCGGTCGCCCCAAGGGTTTGCCGATCGTCTGGGTCATCGGCCGCGACGGGCGGCTGAAGCAGGTCGAGATCGGCGAGATGTTTCCCGAAGACATCGAAGAACTCGCACGCTGGAGGGCTCCATGACCGTTTCCCGACCGCTCGCCGTCGCGCTGGTCGTGCTGTCGAGCGCTTTCGCCGCCGACGCCATCGCGCAGGCCACTTTCACGACGCGCGGCCTCACCGTCGAAACCGCGCTGAAGGCGGCGCAGGCGGCGCTCGAAACCTGCCGCAAGAACGGCTTCCAGGTGGGCGTGGCGATCGCCGATCGCGCCGGCGTGCTGCAGGTCTACCTGCGCGACCGCTTCGCCGGTCCGCACACCGTCGAGATGGCCGTCAACAAGGCCTGGACCGCCGCGTCGTTCCGCATTCCGACCGCCGATCTGGCGGCCGAGACGCAGGCCGGCAAGCCGATGAGCGCGATCCGGCAGTTGCCGCGCGTGGCGGCGCTGGCCGGCGGCCTGCCGATCGAGGCGGCCGGATCGACGGTGGCCGGCATCGGCGTCTCGGGCGCGCCCGGCGGCGAAGCCGACGATGTCTGCGCCCGCGCCGGCATCGAGGCGATCCGTGCCGACATCGAGTTCTAGGCCGGAGGAACACGACCGCGGCTGCGGGCGGTATCCGCGGCTGCGCCGCGCGCTGTGGCTGTCGTGGCTGGCGGTGGCGCTCGGGCTGGCGCTCTTCGCCGGTCACGGCCTGGCGCGCGAACCCGCGCCGGTCACGGTCGAGCTCACGCCGCGCCCGCTCACGCCGCGCGCGTGGTACGTGCAGGGCGACAGCGGGCCGGTCTCGTTGCAGAACCAGGGCTTCAACTCGAACGCGGGTTTCGTCGTCACCGACGAAGGCGTCGTCGTGTTCGACGCGCTCGGCACGCCGGCGCTCGGCGCGGCGCTGCTCGCGCAGATTCGGCGCATCACCGACAAGCCGGTCAGGTACGTCGTCGTCAGCCACTATCACGCGGACCATTACTACGGCCTGCAGGCGTTTCGCGAGGCGGGCGCCGAGATCCTCGCGCATCGGCGCGTGCGCGACTACCTCGCCAGCGAGGCTCCCGCGGCGCGGCTGGCCGAACGGCGACAATCGCTGGCACCGTGGGTCACCGCGGACGCGCGCATCGTCGCTCCGGACCGCTACGTCGACGGCGATGCGAGCCTGCGGCTCGGCGGCGTGGATTTCCGCCTGTACCCGGTCGGTCCGGCGCATACACCGGAAGACGTGATGATGCTGGTCGAGCAGGACGACGTGCTGTTCGCCGGCGACCTGGTCTTCGCCGGCCGGCTGCCGTTCGTGGGCGATGCCGATCCGCGCGGCTGGCTGGCGGCGCTCGAGCGGATTCATGCGCGCAATCCGCGCGTGGTCGTGGGCGGCCATGGTGCGGCCTCGCGCGACGCGTCACGCGATCTCGCGCTGACGCGCGACTACCTGCACCTGCTGCTGCAGGAAATGCGGCGCGCCGCCGACGAGCTGGTCGATTTCGACGAGGCCTATGCGCGCACCGACTGGTCGCGCTTCGCCGCGCTGCCGGCGTTCGAGGCGACCAACCGCCGCAACGCGTACAACGTCTACCTGCGGATGCAGCGCGAGGTGCTCGGCGGCCGCTGAGCCGGGGTTGGTCGTCCTTGTCGTTCAGAATGTCGGCCATGCCGACCTTCATCCGATCCCGGCCGTATCGCGCCTGCTGCATGGCGGCGCTGCTGTCGTGGGCGGCCGGCGCGGGTGCCCAGACGCCCGAGGAACGCTGCATGATCGAAGAGATGCGCCTGGCGGCGCCTTCGACCACCGTCGAGGAGATTCGCGAGGCATGTCGCGACGCGCGCCGTCTGCCGCCCGAGCGCATCGCGCCGCCGGTCGAGGCGCTGCCTGTGCCGGCTCCGTCGGCCGTCGAACCGGCTGCCGAGCCGGCGAAAGGCGCGCCTGCCCCGGCGCCCGCCGCCGTGGCCGATTCGCCGGTGCGCCGGCGCATCGACGACGAGGCAGTCGTCTGGGGCGAGCGCTTCGCGCTGCTGCCGCATCGGCCGAACTATCTGCTGCCGTTCACGCATGCCTTCGAGCAGCCCGCCAGCGTGGGCGCCGGGCCGGTGCAGCGCAACGAGATCAAGTTCCAGATCAGCTTCAAGTTCCCGCTGACGCCCCCGCTGTACGAGGGGCGCGCCGCGCTGTTCTTCGGCTACACCGGCCAGTCGTGGTGGCAGGCCTACAACGACGAGCGCTCGAGCCCATTTCGCGAGTACAGCCACGAGCCCGAAGTGTTCGTATCCTGGGCACCCGGCGTGCGGCTGCTCGGCTGGGACTGGCGCCTTGCCAGCGCCGGCATCGTGCACCAGTCCAACGGTCGCTCGGGCTCCAGCTCCCGCAGCTGGAACCGGCTGTTCGCCGAGATGCTGTTCGATCGGCCCGGACCCTGGTGGATCGGCCTGCGACCGTGGTGGCGCATTCCCGAGGGTGACAAGCCGGACCCCGACTCGCCCAAGGGTGACGACAACCCGCTGATCACGCGCTACATGGGGCACGGCGAGCTGCGCCTCGGTTACGCCGGCAACGTACACGACTGGACCGTCACCATGCGTCGCAGCCTGTCCAGCGGCGGCAAGGGAGCGGTGCAGATCGACTACAGCCGGCCTACCGGATTCAGCCCGCGGCTGCGCTGGCATCTGCAGTACGTCGACGGCTACGGCGAGAGCATGCTCGACTACGACACGCGCGTGCACCGCTTCGGCGTCGGGGTGATGCTCAACGACTGGTTCTGACCTCGACCGGCGGCACGTCGAGAGTGCGGAAGAGGGCGGGGAGGAAAAGAAAACGGGGCCGGCGCGATGCGCGGGCCCCGCCGGGACGGGCGAGTCGATCCGGGTTCAGGTCTTGCACTCGTTGGCCAGCTGGCGGCCCTTCTTGGTGTCGAGCAGCATCGACTTGCTGGCGATCATCAGCCACACCAGCCCGGATTGCGGATCCTCGTAGCGCAGCGCGCCGCTGCGCGCATCGACCGCGCGCATCCGGTATTCCTTCTTGTCGAAATGCAGCACCGCCGATTGCATGTCGGCCGAAACCTGGCGTACGTCCACGCTGCGGTTCAGCTCGCAGCGATAGACGCCGACGGGAAACTTGAAGCCGTGCGGATTGAAGCCGGACGACTCGCCGGCGGCCGAAGCCGGCAGATGGGCACTGGCCAGCGCGACGCACAGGATGGCGGGGGCGAGCCCGAGAGAATGAACGATCGTACGCATGTCGAACTCCGCAATTGCCCGGCTGGCGAACCCCGTTCGGGGAACACCGTATTGTCACGCGCCGCAGGGTAAACGTCGAGCGCCGCGGAACGTTGCACCGGATCGTGCCTGCGACGTCGCCGCTCGGCAAGAGGCGGCCGATGATGTCGGCGACGGGCGGCGGCGAGGCGGCCCCCGGACGGTCAATCGGCGCGTCGTGCCGTCCGCTTCCGCGACCGGCAGGCGCCGACCCGCCCGCGTGACCGCCGCGGGCCCGGCGCCGCGCCGGCATTCAACGGGCGCCCGCGGCGATCAGCAGTTCGGCGATCGGCGCGTGCGAGCGGGCGCGCGCGTGCTGCAGCGGCGTGATCGCGTCGGCGTCGCTGCGGTTCGGGTCGGCGCCCGCCTCGAGCAACAGGCGCACGGCCTCGATCCTGCCCGCGCGGATCGCGGCGATCAGCGGCGTGACGCCTTCGGCGTCGGGCGCCTCGATCGCAGCGCCGTCGGCGAGCGCGCGCCGGATGCCGTCGAGGTCGCCTTGCGCCGCGGCGGCGGCCAGCGACGGCGCGGGCATGACCGCGGCCGTTGGCGCCTTCGCTGCCATGGCCGAAGCCGGCGGTGCCGGTGCCGCGGCGGCAGCGGATTCGGGCGCAGCGGGCGCGCGCGCCTGCGTCTGCGGCCTGTCGCCGCCGGCCGGTTCGGCCTGTTCGCGACGCATGTCGGGCTGCGCGTCGTGCGTCGCGCGGCCGCGCGACGCATCGCTCGCTCGCGGCGGCGCGATAGGCGGCGTTGCCGCGGTCGGGCGCTCCCGTTGTACTTCTCGCGTCGCCCGCTCGGGCGGGGCTTCGCCTGCCGGGGCCGGTACGGCTTCGGCGGGTGCAGCAGCCGACGTTCCGGTGCGCTCCGGTTCACCGGGCGGGCCGTGGCGCACCTGCCAGGCGAGCATCGCGGCCAGCCCGATCGCCGCAACTGAGGCAATCGCGGAAATCCGCCAGCGGGCGTCGTTCGCCGGCACATGAGGGCGGCGTTCGCCGGAGCTGCTCTCGACCGGACCGTCCCGCCCGCGCCGTGCCTCGGCAAGTATCCGGGCACGCAGCCGCGGCGAGGGTGCGGAATCGTCGTCCAGGCGCGAGGCGGCTCGCCAGGCGTCGCGCAGCGGATCGTTCGGGCGGGGGGTCGGTTCGGACATCGCCGGCCTCCTTCAGCGCCAGTGCGCCAGAGCCTGCCGCAGCTTGGCGCGTGCATAGCGCAGCCGGCTCTTGGCAGTTTCGACGCCCACTCCGGTCGCCTCGGCAATCTGTTCGAGGCTCAGGTCGGCTTCGACCTGCAGCAGGAACGCTTCGCGCTGCTCGGCCGGCAGCATCTCGACCGCCGCCACCAGTGCCTGCGCCTGCGCGCGGTTCTGCACCATCGCGAAGGGTTCGCCGCGCTCGTCGGCGGCCAGTGCTTCGGCCAGTCCGGCGTTGGCCTCGTCGTCGAGCGATGCCGGCGCACCGCCGCGTGTGCGCGTGCGTCGCACGTGATCGACGACGCGGCTGCGGGCGATCGTGTAGAGCCAGGTGGTGAAACGCGCTTCGGGCCGGTAGTCGACGGCGCGCCGGCTCACCGCGAACCAGGTCTCCTGGAACAGCTCCTCGGCCACGCCGTCGCCCGCCTGGCGTCCGATGCAGCGAACGATGAAGCGGTACACGGCGCGCTCGTGGCGTTCGTACAGCGCCTCGAAGGCGAGCGCCTCGCCGCGCCCGAACGCGAGCATCAGGTCCTCGTCGGCGATGGCCGTGGCGGTCGAATCCATGAAGCGCGATTGTGCGCGAAGCACGGTGCAAGGCGGCGTACCGCAGGCAGGCCCGGTACGCCAGCGCGCGATGCCGTCGATCACCGGGGTGCCGGTGGATCGGGCACGTAGCCCAGCGACGGCGAGCGCGGAAACGGCTCGGGCGCATGCGGCGGCATCGCGCGCGGCGCCGGCAGGATGCCCATCGCCACCAGGTTCTCCCGGCTGTCGTAGTGCAGGGCGACGATTTCGTCGGGCGTGTCGCGCGCGCGCTCGAAAGTCGTGCGCGTCACCGTCGACCATTCGCGCGTGCCGTGCCCCGTACCCAGCTTCTCGCGTTGCGCCCCGGCGCCCGGGGCGGCTTCGGAAGACGGCACCGACGGCGCTTCGGCGCGCGCCCGTGCGGCGTCGGCGGCGCCGCTTTCCGCCTCGCGCGATGCGGTATCCGGAATCGCGGGCGCCACCCCCGCCGGCGGCCGGACGCGCTCGCGAAACATGGCGATCCCGATCACGCCGACGTGCGCCGGGCGGCCGGTGCGCGTGGCGTAGGCGTTGCCGAGCGACGTGAACGTGAAGGCCGCGACTTCGTCGTCGCTCTTGCGCCAGCCGTCGACCGCGTAGCGCTGGTACGGTCCGAGCACGTAACCCGACTGCTCCCATCCCGCGGTCTGCCCGGTGACCACGTTGATGCCGTCGACCGATGCCACGGCCAGCACGCGCTCGCCGCTGCGGTTGCGCACTTCGATCGCGTAGCGCGCGCCCGGGCGCCCGGCGACCCACAGCCGTCCGTCGTGCCGGTGGACCGGCAGCGCACGGCCCGTGTCGCGATCGAGCACCCTGACGTCGACCAGCCTGCCTGCCGCGTGGGCGGGCTGACTCGCCATCGATGCAAGGGCCGCCGCCGTCGCGGCAAGTGCGAGCGCAGCGCCCTGGAACAGGCGGCCGCGCCGGAGCATGAAGGAGCATCGGCGATTCTGCATGGCAGACCCGTGGTCGGTGGAGGTACCGGCCATCAACGCAGGCGCCGCTCCCGCGGGGTCAACGACTTCCCGGCGTCAGGGCTTGATCTGCAGTTGCGGCAGCCAGCCGCGGTTGCTCCCGTCGCCGCCATAGGCGCCGCGCAACGTCCAGTCACGGCTCCGGCCGGCGAAGTCGCGGTCGTGATCCGTGAAGCCGGCCGCCGCGACGATCCGGGCGCCGGACGGTCACGACGGGGAGTCGATCGGCCCCGAAGGGGCGCGCGCCGACGTGCCCGATCCGGGATAGAGCCGTTCGAGCACTTCGAGCGCGGCCTCGGCGAGCGCCGGGCGAAGCGCCTTCTTCATCGACGCCTGCGCGTCGGTGTCGCCGCGCAGCGCCCAGATGCGCGCGAAATGCGCGCGCCGCCGTTCGAACACGTCGATGACCACGTCGCGCCAGTGAGGTGGGTGTTCCGAGGGTGTCCAGTTGCCCCGGCCCCGCCCGTAGTGCGCAACCGCGAGATAGCCGAGCAGGGCCGTGACCGCCAGCTCGTCGAGCACTGCATCGGTCCAGGCCACCGACGACGTCTGCGCGCCGCGCACGATGTTGTAGCCGCGCGCCAGGCCGAACGCTCCCAGCGCGCCGACGATGCCGCCGGCGAGCAGGCCCGCTCCGAAGGTCAGCCCGCCGGTGGCGAGATCGGCCTTCAGGCCGGTCAGCGCGCCGGTGACGACGCCGCCCCACATCGCCGCCTTGCCTTCGTCGAGCCGTTCGCTGACCGCGTAGTGCTCGGCCAGCCGCGCCAGCACCTCGCCCGAGGCATGACCTTCGAGTCCGTGCAGTGCGATGAGCCTGGCGGTGCCGGCGCGCACGTCGGCATCCAGCCGCTCGGCCAGCCGGCGCATCGCCTGGCGGCGGCCGGGCGCCGCGGCACTGTCGTCGTCGGTGTCCGGGCGCAGCATGCCGCCCGCCTCGCGCAGGCGGCCGAGCACGCCGGCCTCGGCGAGCGGTTCGCGGTCGGTGGCGGCGCGCGCGAGGCGCTCGGCGAGCACGGCGATCGACGCTTCGAAAGTGGCGTGGCGCCGCCGCAGCCATTCATCGATCAGGCGTGCGCACGCACTGCGCTGCGGCTCGGGCAGCAGCGTTTCGATCGTGCGCAGCAGCGTGGCCTCCTGCACCCAGCAGCGCGCGAACGCGTCCAGCGGCAGCACCGCGCGCACCTGGTGCGCGCCGGCCAGGTGGCTGCGCCAGGCCTGCACCTGGGCGGCTTCCTCGCTCGCGGCACGCGGCGGGCCGAGCTGGTTGAGCAGGACCACCACCGGCTTGCCGATCCAGTCGAGCACACGTATCTCGGTGGTGACGTAGCCCGCTTCGGCAGGCGGCTCCGACGCGTTGACCAGGTAGAGCACGATGTCGGCGCTGTCGCGCACGTTGCGCACCGCCTGCTGGCTGGACCAGAACGGACGGTCGCGGAAGCGGTCCCAGACCTGGCTCAGGAACCAGCCGACCGGATCGGCCGACATCGCCAGGCGCCGCGCCAGGCGTGCGCTGTCGCCGAAGCCGGGGGTGTCCCACAGGGTGAGCCGATCGCCTTCGGGCGTCTCGACCAGCACGAACGGCTCGGCCGCCTCGGTGACGTGCGCCTCGTCGCGCACCGTGCCGACGTCGCGCCCCAGCAGCGTACGCGCCAGCGTGGTCTTGCCGACGTTGGTGTGCGAGACGAGGCTCAGCGCGATCGTCCGCGGCGTCATGTCACCGGTCCTGCCACGGCGGCGCCCGTCACGCGATCGAGCGCTTCGCGCAGCGCATGCTCGCCGTCCGGCGAGTGGGCATGGGAAAGGTCGATGATCAGCGGCGGGCGGGCGCGTGCCGAGAAGAAGCGGCGCCATGTCGTCTGCCGTTCCTCGCGGCGCCGTATCGCGGTGGGGTCGGTTTCGCCGAAACGCTCGACGAAGGCCGATTCGTCGATCAGCACCAGCAGGCCGGCACCGGACGGCAGCGCCGCCGCGAGCGTGTCGACGAAGGCGCCGTGCGCCTCCGCCTCGGGGGTGGCGGCCGAAGAGAGCAGCGCGATGACCAGCGTCGGAGGCGGATGCGCGCCGAGCGCCGCGGCGGCCGATTCCTCGTCGCCATAGACGACCGTCGCGGCTACCGCGAGGCGGGTGCCCGCGCCCAGCACCGGAGCGAGGATCGCGCGCAGGCCGAACGCCGCCTGCGGCGCGAGCGCGTGGCTGTAGGGCACCACCAGCACCGACGCGGCCTCGCCGCGATGCGCGCGCGCCAGCGCGGCGAAGTACGCGTCGTCGAGCGTCACCGGCACGCGTGTCGCGAGCCGGCGTTCGCGCAACCGGGCGAGAGCGGCCAGCGCCAGCCGCGGCAGCAGCACGAACAGCGCCACCGTGACCGCGTACAGGTGGATCCAGGGACCCGCGGGCTCGCCGGAGGAAGTCGGGAAACGCATCGCGTCGAGGCGTGCGGCGTCGGGCAGCGCCAGTCCGGTCAGCCACGATGCGGGCGCGAGCACGACCGCGAGCATCCTGCTCACGGTGCCGGCGTCCAGGAACGTGCTTTCCCATCCCGCACGGTATTCGAGCCCGAGGCCGCGCGTGTACAGGCCGGCCAGCGCGCCCAGCGCGATCGCGATCGCGGCCACGTGGAGCACGCGCGCGATGCGCGCGGCGTTCAGCCTGGCGCTGGCTCGCGCCCACTCAACCGCGAAGCGCGCCAGCGCAGGCGTCGAGCGGGCATCGTGCCGCGACGTCGTGCCGGCGCGGGCGGCGCGCGCGAGCGTGCGCGCCAGAGGCCCCGGGCTTGTCCGCTGGCTTCCGAGTGCAGCGGCCAGCGCGCGCGCCGTGATCAGGACATATGCCAGCAGATTCCAGGCGATCAGCGCGAGCAGCGGTGGGGCGAGCACGTTGACGTGCCGTCCCGTGCCGATCGCGTCGCCTGCCGCACCGGTCACGAACGCGGCTGCCGCCAGCAGCCAGCCGACCCATGGCCGCCAGGCGAGTGCGGCGAGCGTGCGCCGCACGCCTGCTTCGCGCGCCGACAGGCGCTCGACGGCCAGACGCGCGCGCCGCGCGACGAAGGCCTGCGCGCTCGCGTTCTCGCCCTCGACCTCCGCGGCGGCCCGGCTGGCCCAGGCGCGATCGTCGTCGGTCCACGCGAGCTGCACCGGCGTGGTCGTCTCGACGGCGCGCACGAGCAGCGCATTGCGGGCGTCGTCTTCGTTCATCGCGTCGATGGCGGTGGCGGAAACGGCAGCGATCAGCGGTACACCGCCTGCGCGCGGGCCAGCCGTTCGGCGATGCGCCGGCGCAGCGATTCGGGCGCCGCCACTTCGACGTGCTCGCCATGCCGCAGGATGTCCATCTCGAGCTCGGGCGTGGCGCCGAACGGTACGCGCAGCTCGTAGCCGCCGTCTTCGAGATCGCGGCCCTGCTGCTGCGGATGCCAGATCTCCGCGCGCACCCAGCGTGCCGCGTCCTCGGTGAAACGCAGCGTCGCCCACGCGAGCCTGCGGCCGCGATAGATGCCGTAGCCCGAGCCGAGCTGCCGGTCGACTTCGGCGAGCGCCACGTTGCGCGCGCGGCGGTCGACCAGTCGCGCCTGCTCGATCGCGTCGAGCGCGAATACGCGCAGCGAGCCGGTACGATGGCACCAGGCGTCCAGGTACCAGGCGTTGCGGTAGTGGACCAGCCGTTGCGGCGACAGTTCGCGCACGGTGCGCGCGTTGCGCGAGCGGGTGAAATAGGCGATCTCGATGCGCCGGCGCGACACCAGCGCGCTGCCGATCACTTCGAAGCAGCGGGGCGCCACTGGCCGGTTGTGCGCGGCGATGATGCGCACGCGCTTCATGATCTCGTCGGCCGGATCGCTCGCGGCACCCAGCAGCGCGTTCAGGCGCGCGATCAGCGGCTGGATGTGCGGCCCGAGCAGCCCACCGGTGTCGAGCTCCTCGAGCATGCGGTGCATGGTCAGCAGAGCCAGCACTTCGCGGTCGTTGAACCACAGGCCGGGCAGGCCGTATTGCGGCCCGAGCTGCGACGGGGCGAAGCAATAGCCGCCGCGCTCACGGTCGTAGACGATCGGCGCGTTCAGGCGATCGCGCATGTAGGCGACGTCGCGCTTGAGTGTCGCGCGCGAAACTTCGAGCTCGCGTCGCAGCTCGTCGAACGGCACCACCGTGCGCTGGTTGATCAGCTGGTCGATCCGGTACAGGCGTTCGGTCTGGTTCATCGTGCGATGGCGCGGCGATCGAGGCTCGTCTTGCGGGCCGGCATCGGCCGGTTCGGCGGCGGCCCACCGGCCCACTGGCGAAGCGTACATGCACCTGCGACCGAAGGGGTAGACGGCCGGCCCGCGTGCCGCAGGCGCGTACGATGCGACCAACGGCACGGGCAAGGAGGCGCACATGAACGAGGAAACGCTGGCCCACGGCATTCGCCGGTTCCTGAAGACGGTCGGCGTCGGGTCGCAGCGCGAGATCGAGCAGGCCCTGGCGCGGGCCATCGCGCAAGGCCGGATCGCGGCGGACCAGTCGCTGCCGGTGTCGATGACGCTGCGCATCGAGGCGCTGGATCTCGAGGTGCGATACGACGCGACGCTCGAACTGCAGTAGGGTGCCCCGGTCGGCGCCGACCGTCGCGGCTCACGCCTCGCGATACAGTTCGGCGTAGCGGCGCGCCGGCGTGCCCCATCCCCAGTCGCGCGACATGCCGTTGCGCTGCAGTTCGCGCCACAGCCCGGGATCACGCCACGCGTCGATCGCGCGGATCGACGCGTCGACGAGTTGCGGCACCGTCGCATCGGTGAAGCGAAAGCCGTTGGCCATGCCCGCCGCGCGCGAGCGCGCGTCGCAGTCGACGACGGTGTCGGCCAGCCCGCCGGTGGCGCGCACGACCGGCGGCGTGCCGTAGGCCAGGCTGTACATCTGGTTCAGGCCGCAGGGCTCGAAGCGCGAGG
>JAHDYE010000105.1 GCA_023383035.1 Burkholderiaceae bacterium
CGGGATCTGGTGGCCCCACCACAGCTGGCGCGAGATGCACCAGTCCTGGATGTTCGCGAGCCAGTGGTCGTAGGTGGCCGTCCAGCTCTCGGGCACGAAGCGGATCGAGCCGTCGGCGACCACTTCGAGCGAGCGCTGTGCGATGCTCTTGCCGGCCAGCAGGGAAGCGGACGGCGTCGGCTTGCTCATCGCGACGAACCACTGGTCGGTGAGCATCGGCTCGATCACGGCGTTGGTACGATCGCCGCGCGGCACCATCATCCGGTGCGCCTTGACCGAATCGAGCAGGCCGAGCGCCTCGAGGTCGGCCACCACCATGCGGCGCGCGTCGAAACGGCCGTGTCCGCGGTACTTCGGCGATGCGTTCTCGTTGATGCGCGCATCGAGCGTGAGCACGCCGAGGGTCGGCAGGCCGTGGCGCTGGCCGACCGCGTAGTCGTTGAAGTCGTGCGCCGGCGTGATCTTGACCGCGCCGGTGCCGAACTCGCGTTCGACGTAGGCGTCGGCGATGATCGGGATTTCGCGCCAGCCGAGCGCGGCGCCGCGCCCGGCGAGCTGCGCGAGCGTGAGGCCCGCGCCTTCGAAGGCGGGATCGGCGGCCTTGCCCGACAGCGGCAGCAGCACCGACTTGCCCACCAGCGCCGCGTAGCGTTCGTCGTCGGGATGCACCATCACCGCGGTGTCGCCGAGCATCGTCTCGGGCCGCGTGGTGGCCACGGCGATGCAGCCGCTGCCGTCGGCGAGCGGGTAGCGGATCTGCCATAGCTGGCCTTCTTCCTCCTCGCTGACCACTTCGAGGTCGGACACCGCGGTGAGCAGTTCGGGGTCCCAGTTCACCAGCCGCTTGCCGCGATAGATCAGCCCCTGCTCGTACAGCCGCACGAACACTTCCTTCACGACCTCGGACAGCCTGGGGTCCATCGTGAAGTACTCGAGCGACCAGTCGGTGGACGCGCCCAGCCGGCGCATCTGGCGCGTGATGGTCGAGCCGGACTGCTGCTTCCACCGCCAGACCCGCTCGATGAACTGTTCGCGACCGAGGTCGTGGCGCGACACGCCTTGCGCGTCGAGCTGACGCTCGACCACGATCTGCGTGGCGATGCCTGCGTGGTCGGTGCCGGGCAGCCACAGCGTGTTGGCACCGCGCATCCGGTGGTAGCGCGTGAGCGCGTCCATCAGCGTCTGCTGGAACGCGTGGCCCATGTGCAGCGTGCCGGTCACGTTCGGCGGCGGCAGCTGGATCGAGAACGCCTCGGCGCCCGGCGCATTGCCGGCCGCGAAATAGCCGCACGACTCCCAGATCGGATACCAGCGCGCCTCGATGTCGGCCGGCTCGAAGCTCCTGGCGAGCGCGTCGGCGCCGTTCGGGGCGGCAGGTGGCGTGCCTGCGGAAGGGGTCGCAGCGGTCAGGTTCTCGAAGTGGTGGATCAGGCGTTGGGGGTCTGGCCGCCGCGCGCGTGCACCATTTCGTCGTGCACGCGCGTGAGCTCCTCGGTGACGGCGCGCGCGACCAGGTCGCGGATCAGCTGCTGCAGCGTGGTGCCGAGCTCGGCGGCCAGGGATTCGGTGGCACGGCCGATCACGGCGTGCAGGCTCGCGCGCAATTGCTCCTCGAGCAGCGCGTCGGAGCGGTTGAGCAGGCGCTCGAGCACGTTCTCCTGCACGCGCAGCGCCAGCTGCGACCAGTCGACCGACGTGAGCGTGGCGGGCAGCTCGGCGCGATCGTAGCGCGGCACCTCGACCACCTCGGTGAGCATCGGGATGGCGTCGTCGCCGCTTTCGTGGCCGCCGCCGGCCGCGGCGCGCAGCTGCCCGGCCAGTTGCTCCATTTCGTCGTCCACGGAAGGCCTCGCCTGCGTCAGTCGGCCGAAAGGTCGTGCCGATGCATCGGATAGCCCCGATCGCGATAGAAGCGCCAGCGCTCGCGCGCCGCGTCGCGGTCGGCCTCATCGCCGCCGACCACCTCGATCAGCCGGTCGAAGCGGCTGAACATCGGCGGGGCGTCGTCGCCCAGGTTGACCAGCACCTCGTGGAACGCGGTCTCGACGGGCTCGGCGGCCAGCAGCACCGGCGTCTCGGCGGCGAGCGCGTCGCTCGCCGCGACGTGCGGAACGAAGTCGTGCTGCGAGAACGTCCACAGCAACCGGTCGAATTCGGCCAGCCGGGCCGCGTCGTTGCACCACACCAGCACCTTGTGGCGCGCGCGGTAGATCTTGCGCACCAGCCGGCAGCCGTACTCGAGCTTGTTCGGCGCGTTGAAGTGGAAGTCGACGCGGGTCACGCGTTCAGCTCCGCGCGCGCGTCATCAGGAAGTGCGCGAGCAGCGGCACCGGCCGGCCGCTGGCGCCCTTGTTCGCACCGGACTTCCACGCCGTGCCGGCGATGTCGAGGTGCGCCCAGTCGTAGCCCTTGGCGAAGCGCGACAGGAAGCAGGCGGCGGTGACCGAGCCTGCCGGCCGTCCGCCGATGTTGGCCATGTCGGCGAACGGCGACTTGAGCTGCTCCTGGTATTCGTCGTCGAGCGGCATGCGCCAGCAGGTGTCGCCGATGTCGCGGCCGGCCTGCAGCAGCTCGGCGGCCAGCGCGTCGTTCGGCGAGAACAGCCCCGAATGATGATGGCCCAGCGCGATCACGCAGGCGCCGGTGAGCGTGGCCACGTCGATCACCGTGCCCGGCGCGAAGCGCTGCACGTAGGTGAGGGCGTCGCACAGCACCAGGCGCCCTTCGGCGTCGGTGTTCAGCACCTCGACCGTCTGGCCGGACATGCTGGCGACGATGTCGCCCGGCTTGGTGGCGCGCCCGCTCGGCATGTTCTCGGTAGCCGGCACGACGACCACCAGGTTGATCTTCAGCTTCATCTCGGCGGCCGCGCGCATCGCGCCCAGCACCGACGCGGCGCCGCACATGTCGAACTTCATCTCGTCCATCTCGGGCGCGGGCTTCAGCGAGATGCCGCCGGTGTCGAAGGTGATGCCCTTGCCGACCAGCGCGATCGGCGGCTCTTTCGCGCCGGCGCCCTGGTAGCGCAGCACGATCAGCCTGGCGGGCTGATCGGAGCCCTGGGCCACCGACAGCAGGGCGCCCATCTTCAGCGCCTGCATCTGCCGCACGCCGAGCACCTCGACCTTCAGTCCCAGTTCGCGCGCCATCTTCTTCGCGGTGTCGGCGAGGAAGCCCGGCGTGCAGTGGTTGGCCGGCAGGTTGCCGAGGTCGCGCGCCATGTCGACGCCGTTGGCGATGGCGCTGGCCTGCGCGACGACGGCGGCCGCCCCGGAGACTTCGCCGGACACCGGCAACACGACCCGCTTCGGACGCACCGGCTGCGTTTCGCGCGCGGTCTTGAGCTGCTCGAAGCGATAGGCCAGCTGGCGTCCGACCAGCACATGCGTGCGCAGCTTCCAGGCGGCATCGCGGCCGGCCACCGGCGCTTCGTGCAGCAGCGACAGCGCGTCGTCGGCGGCCAGCTTGCCGGCGGCCTCGAGCGCGCCGCGCACCGCGTCGCCGTACGACTTCGCGCTGGCTTCGCGGGCGTCACCGAGCGACACCAGCAGCGCACGCGGCAGCGTGCCATCGAGCTGCACCAGCAGCGTCGACCCGGCCTTGGCCTGCAGATCTCCAGCGCGGATCAGCTTCGCGAGCCGTCCGCCGTGCGCGGCATCGAGCGCCTTGCCGCCGTCGGTGAGTTCCTTGCCCGCCAGCACCGGCACGAGCGCGCAGCCGGCGCGCATGCGCTCGGGTGGAGAGGTCCTTGTGCTAAATTGCATCGCTCTTCTTTCCTGGGTCGACCGCGGTCGATTATACGAGGCCCGCCCCGCAATGCTGTTCAAGAAGGCGCTGCGACGCGACCTCGTGAATCTCGCCGGCGTGGTGTTCGCGACGCTGTTCGTGATCATGCTCACCACGTCCCTGATCCGCCTGCTGGGGCGCGCGGCCGGCGGCCGCGTCGACACCGGCAGCGTGCTGCCGCTGATCGCGTTCAACGCGATCAACGTGCTGCCGGTGCTGCTGGTGCTGACCGTCTACGTCGCGGTGCTGATGTCGCTCACGCGCGCGTTCCGCGACTCCGAGATGGTGATCTGGTTCGCCAGCGGGCAGAGCCTGGCGGCCTGGATCAGGCCGGTGATGGGTTTTGCCGCGCCGGTGGCGCTGCTGGTGGCGCTGCTGGCCTTCTTCGCCGCGCCGTGGGCGAACCGGCAGGCGAGCGAATACCAGCAGCGTTTCGCGCAGCGCGAGGACATCTCGCAGGTTTCGGCCGGGCGCTTCCGCGAGTCGGTGTCGGCCAATCGGGTGTTCTTCGTGGAGGAGCTCGACGAGGCGCACACCGAGGTGCGCAACGTGTTCGTCACGCAGCGCGAGGGCGAGCGCATCACCGTCGTGGTCTCGCGCAGCGGCCGCATCGAGAACGAGCGCGACGGCACGCGCTACCTGGTGCTCGAGGACGGCCGCCGCTACGACGGCACGCAGGGTCGGCCCGACTTCCGGCTGATGCAATTCGAGCGCTACGGGCTGCGCCTGGAACCGCGCAGCCCGTCGCTCGCCGACGCGCGCGCGAAGGTCAAGTCGACCCTCGAGTTGCTCGCCGAGCGCACGCCGCGCAACCTGGGCGAGCTGCTGTGGCGCATCAGCCTGCCGGTGTCGGCGCTGCTGATGGCGCTGCTGGCGATCCCGCTGTCGGCGATGAACCCGCGCGTGGGGCGCTCGATCAACCTGCTGATGGCGCTGCTCGCTTACGTGATCTACAGCAACCTCACTTCGGTGCTCCAGGCCTCGGTGGCCGAGGGGCGCCTGTCGTTCCGCATCGGCGTCTGGGCGCTGCACGCGGCGGTGCTGGCGCTGGCCGCGTTCCTGTTCTGGCGCCGCATGACGCTGCCGCGCTTCACGCTGCGCCGGCTGGTGCTGCGCCGATGAAGACGCTGCGCCGCTACCTGGGCGGACAGATCATCGCCGCGGTCACCTTCGTGCTGATCGGCTTTCTCGCGCTGTTCGCCTTCTTCGACTTCATCAACGAGCTCGACGACGTCGGCCGCGGCGGCTATCGGCTGCAGCACGCGCTCGCCTTCGTGCTGCTGGGCATGCCGGCGCACGTGTACGAGCTGATGCCGATCGCCGCGCTGATCGGCACGATCTACGCGCTGGCGCAGTTCGCCGCCAATTCCGAATTCACCGCGATGCGCGCCGCCGGTCTGGGCCGGCGCCAGGCGCTGGCCACGATCGCGCGCATCGGCCTGTTCGTGGCGATCCTGACCGCGCTGTTCGGCGAGGCGCTGTCGCCGCCGGCCGAACGGCTCGCGCAGCAGCTCAGGCTGTCGGCGATCGGCGCTTCGGTGGCCGGCCAGTTCCGCTCCGGCCTGTGGCTGAAGGACTCGGTGCGCGGCGCCGGCGGTGCGGTCGACCGGCTGCGCTTCGTCAACGTCGGCGAGCTGCTGCCCGACGGCACGCTGCGCGGCGTGCGGGTGTTCGAGTTCGACGCCGAGATGCGCATGTCGGAGATCGTGCACGCACAGTCCGCCCGCTACGCGTCGTCCGGCAACTGGCAGCTCTCCGGCGTGGAGGCGATCCGTTTCTTCGAGACCGATCCGCCGGCCGAGACGCCGACGCTGCGCGCCGAGCAGTCGCGGCCCGGCGAGCGAGTCTGGAAGAGCGACCTGACGCCCGCCCTGCTCAGCGTTCTGCTGGTGCAACCCGATCGCATGTCGGGGCTGGGGCTGTACCGGTACGTGCGCCATCTGCAGGAAAACCGGCAGAACGCCAGCCAGTACGAGATCGCCCTGGCCAAGAAGCTGGTCTATCCGCTGGCGGTGATCGTGATGATGGCGCTGGCGCTGCCGTTCGCCTACCTGCAGGCGCGCGCCGGCGGCATCGGCTACAAGGTCTTCGCCGGCATCATGCTGGGCATCGCCTTCCACTTCCTGAACGGCCTGTTCTCCCATCTCGGGCTGCTCAATACCTGGCCGCCGCTGCTGTCGGTCAGCATCCCCAGCATGGGGGCGCTGCTGCTGGCGCTGGGCATGCTCGCCTGGGTGGACCGGACCCGCTGAGCCCCGGCGGCGGGTCGCGGATGGCCGCGGAAGCGCGTATCAGGGTTGTCCTGGACAAGAAAACCATGGACGCTGGGCCGCACATTGAATTAGCATTCGCCGCTAACTGCCGCGCGGATGGCCGTGTGCCCGTCACCGGACGCTCCGCGCAGGCCGCAAAGGGGTATCGAGGAGGAGGAGAGGCAGCCATGCTGCCGTTTCGGGGCGCACAGCGATGTGCGCCGTTTTTTTTCCTGCCCGTGCTCCGGACCATGGTCTGCTGCGGATGGTTTCCCTGATCGAGCGCGCTTTCTCCGATCCCGCGCGGGCGCGGCGCGCCTGCCTCGCCACCGCGGTGCTGCTGACCGCACTGCGCGCCTGGTTCGCCGCCGCGCTTCCGTTCACCAGCGACGAAGCCTATTTCCTGTCCTGGGGGCGCAACCCGGCCTGGGGGTTCTACGACCATCCGCCGATGATCGGCTGGTGGCTGGCCGCGCTGGACGCGATCTCGGGCCATCGCTTCGTCCTGCGTCTGCCGGCGCTGGCGGCGCCGCTGGGCGTGGCGGCGGTCGGATGGTGGTGGCTGCGCCGGCACGGCGAGGCGCTGGCATGGACCGGCGCGACGCTGCTGCTGCTGGTGCCGCTGAACGCGTGGAACGTGGCCATCACGACCGACATTCCGCTGATGCTGTTCAGCGCGCTGGCCGTCGTGCTGTACCTGCGGGCCCGCGAGAGCGGGCGCGCGCTCGACTTCCTGCTGGCCGGCCTCGCGCTGGCCGGCGCGCTGATGTCGAAGTACTTCGCGGGCCTGCTGGCGATCGCGATCTTCCTGCACTCGGTGCGGCGACCCACGCGCGCGTCGCTGATCGGGCTGGCCTGGGTGGTCACGGGCGCGCTGCCGGCTGCGCTGATCCAGATCGCATGGAACGCGGGGAATTGCTGGCCGAACGTGATGTTCAACCTGGTCAACCGGCATGGCGACGCGGAGCTCTCCTGGCAGACGCCGGTGCTGTACGCGGTGTCGGTGCTCTACGTGCTGACGCCCGCGGTGGCGCTGCGCCTGTTCGGCTGGGTCGGGCGCAGGCACGGCACGCCGGCGCACGCGGCCGCGCGCATCGCAGCGGGCGAGCGCGCCGCGCCGCATGCGGCCGCCGTACCGGGCACGCCGGAAGAACGCGCCGCGCTGCGCTGGCTGGCGATCGTGCCGCTGGTGATCTTCGCCGCGCTGTCGCTGGTCAAGACCATCGGCCTGCACTGGCTGGCGAGCTTCGTGCTGCCGGCGGTGCTGTGGTTCGCGCTGTCGGCCGGCACGCGCTCGATGGCGCGCGCGCTCGCCGTGGCGGCGCTGATCGCGCTCGCGCACTGGCTGCTGATCGGCGCGCTGGCCGCGCTGCCCACCGAGACCTTCCGCGCCTGGAAGAGCTACCAGGGGCTGGTGCTCACCGCGCATGCCGACGAGCTCGCGCAGGCGCTGGCGCCCTGGCGCGGCACCCACGCGGTCGCCTCGGACGGCTATTCGCCGGCGGCCACGCTCGCCTACGCGCTCGGCGAGCACGTGATCGTGTTCGGCCCCGGCACCAGTCATGCGCGCCACGACGACATCCTCACCGACTTCCGCGCGCTCGACGGCCGCGACATCCTGATCGTGCGTCGCAAGGACGTCGCGCCGGGCGAGTACGAGCCGTGGTTCGAGCAGGTGACGCTGCGCAGCATCGAGATCCGCGGCGCGCGCTTCCACCTGATCGACGGACGCGGCTTTCGCTATGGCGCGTATCGCGACGGCGTGCTCGACGACGTGCGCCGGCGCTACTACGCGCTGCCCGCCTGGCTGCCGCGCGGGCCGTGCTACTTTTGCGACCGCTACTTCCCCGAACGTGCCTGCCACCGCTGAACGATGAACCTGCAGCAGCTGCGCTTCGTGCGCGAAACCGCGCACAACCACTTCAGCCTGACCCGGGCCGCGCAGGCGATCGGCACGTCGCAGCCGGCGCTGTCGCGCGGCATCCTGGAGCTCGAGGCCGAGCTGGGCGTGGACGTGTTCGTGCGCCACGGCAAGCGCATCCTCGGCCTGACCGAGCCCGGCAAGGTGGTGCTGGCGCGCGCCGAGCGCGTGCTGGCCGAGATCGCCGGCATCGAGCAGGTGACCGCGGAGTTCCGCGCGCGCGACGACGGCGAGTTGCGCGTGGCGACCACCCACACGCAGGCGCGCTACGTGTTGCCCGCCGTGGTACGCGAGTTCCGCAAGCGCTACCCGGCGGTGCGCCTGACGCTGCTGCAGGGCAGCCCGAAGCAGATCATCCAGTCGGTGATGTCGCGTGAAGTCGACTTCGCGATCGCCACCGAGGTGCCCGAGGAGGCCGAAGGCCTGGTGACGATCCCGGCCTTCGAATGGGAGCACACGGTGATCGTGCCGTCGAAGCACCCGCTGGTCGGCCAGCCGCTGTCGCTGCAGGCGCTGGTCAAGTATCCGATCGTGACTTTCGTCGAGGAGTTCGCCGGCCGGCGCCGCATCGACCGCGCGTTCGCCGATGCCGGCCTGCGTCCGGACGTCGTGCTGGCGGCGATCGACTCCGATGTCATCAAGACCTACGTGAGCATCGGCCTGGGCGTGGGCATCGTGACTGCGCTCGCCTACGACGCCAGGCAGGATCGCGGGCTGGTGTCGATTCCGGCGGGCGGCCTGTTCGGCATGAATCACGTGCGGCTCGCCGTGCGGCGCGATGCGTTCCTGCGCGGCTTCGCACTGAGCTTCATCGAGCTGTTCGCGCCCGACGTCGACCGACGCACGCTCGAGCGGCTGATGCAGCACAAGTGACACGGCGCGACACATTGCGTCCGGATCGCGAAAGCTTCGGGTAAGTCCCGATGCGCCGGTGGTGCCGGTAAGGGCCGCGCCGGCAAGCCGACCGCTTATCCTTTTCCGGTCGTGGCCGCGTCCGTTCGGGTGCGGCCGTACCCCGCATCACGGAGTCGTCGAACGCGCATGCCCCGTCGTGCCTTCCGCGCCGCTGCGCTCGCCGCCGCGTCGCTGCTCTTGCCGCTCGCTGTCCTGCTGTCGGCCGTCGTGCCCGGTGACGCGCATGCCCAGCCCGTCACGTTGCGTACGTCGAGCTGGCTGCCGCCGTCGCACCCGCTGTCGCAGTCGCAGGCGCGCTGGTGCGAGGAGGTGGAGCGGGTCACCGACGAGCGCGTGCATTGCGCGCCGCTCGCCAGGCCGGTGAGCGCGCCGCCGGGTACGTTCGACGCGGTGCGCGACGGGCTGGCCGACCTGTCGTTCTCGGTGCACGGCTATACGCCGGGCCGCTATCCCCTCGCGCAGCTCGCCGAGCTGCCGTTCTCCGGCGACTCGGCGGAAATCGCCTCGGTGGCCTACCAGCGGATGTTCGAGCGGCATCTGGCCGCGCTCAACGAGCACCGCGGCCTGAAAGTGATCGCGGTATTCACGCATGGTCCCGGGCAGATCTTCAACGCGCGCCGGCCGATCGCGTCGCTTGCCGATACCGAGGGCCTGAAGTTCCGTGTCGACGGCGGCTCGGTCAACGAAGTCGGCAAGGCGATCGGCGCGACGCTGGTGATGAAGCCATCGTCGGAGTCGCTCGATCTGCTGGCTTCGGGGGCGGTCGACGGCACGCTTTCGCCCGCCGAATCGATCTCGTCGCTGAAGCTCGAGAAGGTGATCCGCTACCGCACCAGCGTGCCCGGCGGGCTGTACAACACGAGCTTCGCGTTCGTGATGAACCAGGCTGCGTGGGAGCGCATTCCGAAGAACGACCAGGCCGCCATCGAGCGCCTGTCGGGTGAATACGCGGCCATGCTGTTCGGCCGCGCATGGGACCAGGCCGACCGGCGCGGCATCGCGCTGATGCAGGCCACCGGCGTGCGCACCACCGTCGCGGGCCGGGCTTTCGTCGAGGAACTGCGCGCACGCGTGGCGCCGCTCGAGCAGAAGTGGATCGCCGCGGCGAAGGCGAAGCAGCTGCCCAATCCCGAGCAGGTGATCCGGGAGTTTCGCGCCGAGGTCGCGCGGCTCAGGTAGCAAGGCTCGGGCGGTGCGACTCGCCCCGCGCGGCAGACGCGATCGGGGATGCGACGCGCCGGGCGCCGCGCATCGCTGCCGCGGTATGCTGGGCGCTCGTCACGAATTGCGCGGGGAACCAACGATGGCGACGATCGGCTTCATCGGCGCGGGCGCGATGGGCGCGCCGATGATCGGGCACCTGCTCGAGGCGGGGCACGAAGTCAGGGTGCACGTGCGCCGGCGCGAGGCGGCCGCCGCGCTGCTCGAGCGCGGCGCGCGCTATGCCGCGTCGCCCGCCGAGGCGGCCGACGGCGCCGGCTTCGTCTGCACCAACGTCACGAACACGGCCGACGTCGAGTCGGTGCTGTTCGGCACCGCGGGTGCGGCGCAGGCGGCGAGCGCCGGCAGCATCGTGATCGATTTCTCCACCATCTCGGCCACGGCCACGCGCGAATTCGCGCGCCGCCTCGCGCGGCAGGGCGTCGACATGCTCGACTGTCCGGTGTCGGGCGGCGCGGCCGGCGCGCGGCAGGCGTCGCTGTCGATCATCGTCGGCGGCGACGCGGCGGTGCTGGAACGCGCGCGGCCGATCCTCGAAAAGCTCGGGCACACGATCACGCACGTGGGCGACCATGGCGCCGGTCAGGTCGTGAAGGCGTGCAACCAGATCGTGCAGGTGATCAACATCGAAGGCATCGCCGAGGCGATGCTGTTCGCGTCGGCCAACGGCGTCGATCCGGCGCGCATGCTGCCCGCGCTGCAGGCCGGCATGGCCGGCAGCCGGATGCTCGACCTGATGGGCCCGAAGATGGCGGCGCGCGATTTCGCCGCGGGCATCGAGGCGCGTCTGCACCAGAAGGATTTCGGGCTCGTGGTGCAGGCCACGCAGGCGCTCGGCCTGTCGCTGCCGGCCGCGGCGATCGTGTCGCAGCAGCTCAATGCGCTGGTCGGCAACGGCTGGGGCCGCGACGACACCTCGTCGCTGCTGCGCGTGCTCGAAGGCGCGAACCGGGGCAGGGCGGCGAACGACGAGTGAATCGGGCGAGCGGCGACTCGCTGCCGATTCGTCGGCGCCGGCTCGGGGACGCTGCGGAACGCACGCTCGATGCGCCGCCCGGCGCAGCCGCTCGGTGTGCCGGCGCAGCGCGCCCGCTCAGTGCGCCCGTTCAGTGCGCTCGCTCAGTGCGCTCGTCATCGTGCGCCAGGCACATCGCGCGCGCGGCGGCATGCAGCGCATGCTCCGGCTCGGCCAGCGCTTCGAGCACCGAGAAGTGATGGCGGCCAGGTATTTCGATCGTGTCGATCGTGCCGGCCGGCCACGCGGCGGCGAGCCGGTCCGCCTGCTCGTGGAACGCGCGGCTTTCGAGCCCGCCCACCGCCGCGATCATCCGTACGCCTTGCGCCGGCGTCATCGACGCCGGGCTGAGCCGCCACGCCGCGGCCTCGTCCAGCCGCAGGTCGTCCTTCAGGAACGGCGCGGCCGTCAGCGGCCGCAGGTCGTGCAGTCCGCTGATCGACATCCCTGCGCGAACAAGCTGCGCCGGCAGGTCATCGCCCCACTGCGGCCACTGCGCGCACAACATCATCGCCGCCAGGTGCCCGCCCGCGGAGTGTCCGCCGGTGACGATGCGCGCGGCGTCGAATTCGTAGCGCGACGCGTTGCGGTACAGCCATGCGTGCGCCGCCAGCACCTGCCTGACGATCGTTTCGAGCTCGACCGACGGCAGCAACGCGTAGTTC
>JAHDYE010000106.1 GCA_023383035.1 Burkholderiaceae bacterium
CTGCCGGTGACCGGCTACGTGCTCGGCAGCGCGGTCTGGTCGATGCCGGCCGCCGCGTTCATGCGCCGCCACGGCCGGCGCGCCGGCTACACGGTGGGCTCGGTGGTGGCGATGGCGGGCGCCGCGCTCGCCTGGCACGCGATGATGCGCGGCAGCCTGACGTTGCTGTGCCTGGCCACGTTCGTCGGCGGCCTGTACAACGCCTTCGGCGCCAGCTTGCGCTTTGCCGCCGCCGACGTCGCCGATGCGTACCGTCCGGGCTTCAGGGCACGCGCCATGTCGCTGGTGCTTACCGGCGGGATCGCGGGCGGGGTGATCGGTCCCGAGATCTCGAAGTGGTCGCGCGACTGGCTGGCGACGCAGTTCGCCGGCACCTACCTGATCCTGGTCGGATTCGCGCTGGCGTCGCTGCTGCTCGCGCAGCTGTTGCGCCTGCCGGCGACGTCGGCAACGTCCACGGCCTCGGGCGGTGCCGCGGCGCGGCCGCTGGCCGAGATCCTGCGCCAGCCGGCGTGCTGGGTGGCCGTGCTGTGCGCCGCGCTGTCGTTCGGCGTGATGAACCTGCTGATGGTGGCCACGCCGCTGGCGATGCAGGTCTGCAGCCATCCGTACGAGGCGGCGGTGCTGGTGATCGAGTGGCACGTGATCGGCATGTTCGGGCCGGGACTGCTCACGGGCTCGCTGATCGGCCGCTTCGGCGTGCTGCCGGTGATCGCTGCCGGCTGCCTGCTGATGCTGGGCTGCGTGGCATTGGCGCTGTCGGGTGTCGAGCTGGTGCATTTCCTGTCTGCGCTGATCCTGCTCGGCATCGGCTGGAATTTCATGTACACCGGCGCCTCGGCGCTGCTGACCGGCGTCTACCGGCCGGCCGAGAAGAACAAGGTGCAGGGCTTCATGGACCTGTGCGTGTTCGCCACCATGATCACCAGTTCGGCATCGTCCGGCGCGCTGTTGTTCGTCAACGGATGGTCGGTGCTGAACCTGTTGTCGCTGCCCTTCGTGCTGGCAGTGCTCGGATCGGTTGCGTGGCTCGCCGGCCGTGGCG
Organism: Burkholderiaceae bacterium; assembly: GCA_023383035.1. Lineage (GTDB taxonomy): Bacteria > Pseudomonadota > Gammaproteobacteria > Burkholderiales > Burkholderiaceae_E > Zeimonas. The sequence goes on from JAHDYE010000106.1 coordinate 1,046, forward strand.
GCTGGTCGCTGGGGCGCGCGCCGGTGCGTTCGTGACCTCTGACCAGATGAGTCTGCGTGGGGTCGTTGGTTGTACCATGCCACCCGCGTAGTCCCCGGCTCAGCCGGCAAAGAAAGGTAATTAAGAGATGAGAAAGAGAATTTTGGTGGTTGGTGGTGTCGCAGGAGGCGCATCGGTTGCTGCTAGAGTCAGGCGCGTTGATGAAGAGGCCAAGATAGTCATATTCGAAAGAGGTCCGCATGTATCCTTTTCGAATTGTTCCCTCCCGTATTTCCTGTCCGGGACTGTAGCGAATAGCGCATCACTCATCATGATGTCCCCGGAGAAATTCAGGAAATCCTACGACATCGATGTTCAGGTAAATAGTGAAGTGGTATCCATCGATCGACGGGAAAAAGCGATCGTCGTGAAGAACACTATCACTGGCGAGACGCTCACCGAGGCTTACGATGTTCTGGTGTTGGCTCCAGGCGCCACTCCAACGCGGCCGAAAGGCATCGAAGGAGCAAGTCTTCCCCATGTATTCACGATTCGGAACGTGATCGACGTCGTAAACCTGAAGCGTCATCTCGACGCAGGCGAAATTCAGGATGTGGCGGTAATCGGAGGCGGACTTATCGGCGTGGAAGTCGCGGAAAATCTCCGCGAGTCAGGTAAGCATGTGACATTGATCGAAGCCACGAACCAGATTCTGGCGCCATTCGACTTCGATATGGCCCAGATACTTCAGAAGGAAATGCTGGATCATGGAGTAGACGTAATCGTCGATGACGGTGTGAAGAGAATCACACCGGAATCGATCGTGCTTGCGTCCGGAAAAGAAGTGAGAGCAGGCGCCGTCATTCTGGCGATCGGGATTGCGCCTGAAACAGACCTTGCCCGTGCGGCAGGTCTTGAAATCGGGGAAACCGGAGGAATCAAGGTAGACCGCAATTATCGTACCAATGACAAGAGCATCTATGCGGTTGGAGATGCGATTCAGACATTCAATCGGCTGACTCATAGGCCCTCGCGCCTCGCCTTGGCCGGTCCGGCCCAGAGGCAGGCGCGTGCAGCGGCCGATGCCATGTATGGAATGCAGCACAATCATAACGGCGTCATCGGGTCCTGCGCCATACGCGTGTTTGGCCTGAATGCTGCGGCCACGGGACTGAACGAGCGAATGGCGGTAGCGGCGGGGATTCCTTTTGATTTCGTATATGTGATACCAGCCGACAAGGTGGTCTTGATGCCGGGCAGTGCGCCGGTTCATTTCAAGCTTCTTTTCGAGATACCGACCGGAAGAATCTTGGGGGCTCAGGCCATCGGAGAGGGAAACGTCGACAAGCGGATCGATGTAATCGCCGCGATGATTGCCATGAACGGAACTGTGGAACACCTGAAGGAGCTGGAGCTGTGCTATTCGCCCGTGTTCGGAACGGCCAAGGATGTGGTGAATCAGGCAGCGCTGGTTGCGCTGAATATCATTTATGGCAGGTTCCGCCAGGTTCCTGTCACGACGGTCCGGAAGCTGGTAGAAGAAGGAGCCTGCATCGTCGATGTGAGAGAGAAAGATGAATATGAAAAAGGGCACATCACTGGTTCCGTGAATATTCCTCTGAGCGAACTGAGACACCGCGTGAATGAAATCCCGAGAGAGCAGGCGGTCTATCTGTATTGTCGTTCAGGTCAACGTAGCTATAATGCGATAATGGCTTTGCAGGGGCGGGGATTCAATAATCTTCACAATATTTCCGGCTCCTTTCTGGGCTTGTCTTTTTACGAATACTATGCAGACCTGACCCGAGGGCGGGAGAAAATCGTCACGGCATACTGTTTCGATTGAGAAGCCGTGAACCAACCGGCTTCGGCGCAGGTGACCCAGCTCATCTGAACATGATCCGGGCCGGGATGAGTGGAGTCCCAGGCACTACGGGTTCTTCTCGACGCACCCCAGCACCGCCTCCCACAGCGCGCTCACCGCTTCACGCTCGGCGGCCACCGTCGCCGGCTCGACACGCGCGTACGGCGCATCGTCGAGCTTGAGCTGGTGCTGCAGCTTGCGGTAGCGCCGGTACGCATCGGCGGTGCGCCCGGCCAGTCCGGCGTCGATCAGGCCGAACCCGGCGGCGCGCCCGAGCAGCGCGATGTTGCCGGCGTTGTCGAGCAACGGCGCATGCTCGCAGGCGTGGTCGAGCACCAGGTACTGCACCAGGAACTCGATGTCCACCATGCCGCCGCGATCGTGCTTGAGGTCGAACATCCCGCTGCGGTTCGGATGGCCGTCGTGCATCTTGCGCCGCATCGCCACCACCTCGTCGCGCAGCCTGGCCGGGTCGCGGCGCTGCGCCAGCACGGTGCGGCGGATCGCCTCGAAGCGCTCGCCGATCGAGCGGTCGCCGGCCGAGAAACGCGCGCGCGTGAGCGCCTGGTGCTCCCACACCCACGCCGATTCGCGCTGGTACGCCTCGAACGCGGACAGCTTCGACACCAGCAGCCCGGCCACGCCGTTCGGGCGCAGGCGCAGGTCGATCTCGAACAGCAGCCCGGCTGCGGTGCGCGCCGACAGCCAGCCCGACAGGCGCTGCGCGAGCAGCGCGTAGGCTTCGGGAGCGCGTTCGTCGTCATCGTCGAACAGGAAGACCAGGTCCAGGTCGGAGGTGTAGCCGAGCTCCTTGCCGCCCAGGCGGCCGTACGAGATCGCGGCAAAGCGCGGCCGGTCGCGAAAGCGCAGCCGTAGCGTCGCCCAGACCAGGTCGATCGCCAGATCCAGCACGCGGTCGGCCAGCTCGCTCAGGTAGTCCGACACACGCTCGACGGTGAGCCGGCCGGCCAGATCCTGTGCCATCAGGCGGAACACCTGGGCATGATGGGCTTCGCGCACGATGTCCATCTGCCGTTCGACGTCGGGCTGCCCGTCGTGCCGCGCGGCATCGGTGCGTTCGCGTAGCTGGCGGCTCCAGGCCTCGTAGTCGGTCGGCTCGAGCAGCTGGCCATCGAGCAGTTCGTCGAGCACCACCGGGTGCTGCATCAGGTAGTCGGCCGGCCATTTCGCCCAGTCGAGGATGCGCAGCACGCGACCGAAGGCCTCGGAATACTTGCCCAGCAGCGCCACGTAGGCCGGGCGACGGCAGATGGTGTCGAGCAGCTCGACCAGGCGGATCAGGCCGGCGTTGCCGATGCGCCGCTGCAGCGCCGCGGCGATCAGCCGTTCGATCGCCTCGCGCGTGGGCGCGCGCGCCGCGGTGTAGCGCGGCCCGCCGCGGAACGCCGCGAAGCGGCGGCGCACCTCGGCGTCGAGCTCGTCCTCGGTGGCCTGTTGCGCGTCCGCCTCGTCGCCCGAGGGCTCCTCCGGCGACAGCAGGCGATCGAAGATGCGCGCCACCTGGTCGGTGTCGGCGGCGATCGCCGCATCGAAATCGGCGCGCGTCATGCGCAGCATCGCCGCGATCCGTTCGCGTTCGGCGGGGTCGTTCGGAAGGCGATGGGTCTGCGCGTCTTCCCGATACTGCAGCGCGTGCTCGGTACGGCGCAGCAGCCGGTAGGCGCGCACCAGCGCCTCGGCCTCGTCCGCGGGCAGCAGGCCGCGATCGACCAGCGTGGCGAGCGTCTCGAGCGTGCTGCGGCTGCGCAGCACCGGGTCGCGCCCGCCGCGCACGATCTGGAACAGCTGCGCGGTGAACTCGACCTCGCGGATGCCGCCGCGGCCGAGCTTGACGTCCAGCGCCTGCGGATCGCGCGCGCTGCGCCGCGCGACCTCGCCGCGGATCTTCGCGTGCAGTTCGCGCAGCGCCGTGAACGCCTCGTAGTCCATGTAACGCCGGTACACGAACGGCGCGACGATGCGTTCGATCGCCGCCTCGTCGTCGGCGCGTGCCTCGGTGCCGGCCAGGCCGGAGTCGGCCAGTACCCGCCCCTTGAGCCAGGCGAAGCGCTCCCACTCGCGCCCCTGCGCGTAGAAATACTGCTCGAGCATGCCGAACGGCACCACCAGCGGGCCGGAGTCGCCGTTCGGCCGCAGCCGGGCGTCGACGCGAAAGACGAAGCCGTCGGCGGTGTAGTCGGACAGCAGCTCGATGGCGCGGCGCGCCAGCCGGTGCATCCATTCGCTGCTGGCGAGGTGCCCGCCGCCGTCGACGCCCTCTGATTCGCCGTCCTCGCGAAAGACGAACACCAGGTCGAGGTCCGACGACACGTTCAGCTCGATGCCGCCCGCCTTGCCCATGCCGATGGCGAGCAGGTCCTGCGGCTGGCCCTGGCGATCGAGCGGGCGGCCGTGGCGTGCGACGAGCTCGGCTGCCGCGCCGTGCAGCGCGCGCGTGGTGGCGAATTCCGCGAAGGCGGTCATCGTCTCGCACACCTCGTCGAGCGAAGCCGCGCCGCCCAGGTCGCGCTCCATCAGCGCCAGCATCAGCCAGGTGCGCGTGCGCCGCAGCGTCGCGCCGGTGTCGCCCGGCACGCCGACCTCCGCGGCCAGCGTCGCGATCGACTCGCGCGTCAGCGGCGCGCTCGCCAGCGCGGCCAGCCGTGCGCGCACGCGCGCTTCGCCGAGGCCCGACGAGAGCGCCTGCAGCGATCGCCTGAAGTAGCCCGAATGCTGCTCGCCGTGGAACGCCATGCTGGGGTGTCCGAGGGGTTATCCTTGGCAGGGATTGTCGCTCATGTCCTCGCCGCCTCCTCCGAACCCGTCCGTCGCCGCGCGCGCGGCGACCGCACGTTCCCGGTCCGCCTCCGGGCCGCTGCGCTGGCTGGCGTGGAGCGCGCTCGGCGCGATCGTGCTGGTCGCGTTGTCGTGGCTCGCGATCCGCGACTACGCATGGCCGAACCTCGACCGCTGGCGGCCGGCCATCGAGCGCCTGGTCGCCGACGGCATCGGCCGGCCGGTGCAGCTCGGCGAGCTGGTCGGCGATTTCGACGGCGCACGGCCGCGCCTGCTCGTGCGCGGCCTGGTGATCGAGGACGCCGACGGCGAGCGCGCCTTCGCGGCCGACGAGCTGCGTGCGGTGCTGTCGCTGCGCGCGCTGCTCCGCGGCAGCCTGCGGCTCGCGCTGCTCGAAGTCGATGCACCGGTGTTGCGTGTGGAGCGGCTCGCGGCGCGGCATCTGCGCGTGGCGGGCATCGACATCGACTTCGATGCACGCGGCGGCGGCGACGCGCTGGAGCGGCTGCTCGCGCATCGCCGCGTCACGCTGCGGCACGCGCGCATCGACTGGCACGATCGCGTCAGCGGCGAGTCGGCCAGCCTGCGCGACGTCGACATCGCGCTCGGCTCGGTCGGACGCCGCCATCGCGCTTCGCTGCGCGCGCCGGCGCTGCTCGACGTCGGCAGCGACGTGAACGCCGCCATCGAGTTCTACCGGCCGGCGTTCGCGCCGCTCGGCGACTGGCGCGGCTGGTCGGGCGAAGGCTACGTGGGTGCCGAGCGCCTCGACCTGGCCGCGCTCGCCCGGCGCTGGCAGTCGTGGCAGGGAGCGCAGGCGTCCGCCGCAGCCGACGCCCTCACGGTCGACAAGGGCCAGGCGCGGCTGCGGGCCTGGCTGCATTTCGAGCGCGGCGCCGTCGTCGACGGCACGGTGAAGCTGGCGCTCGACGATCTCGAAGCCGGGGCCGACGGCCGGCGCCTGCCGCTGGCCGCGCTGTCGGCCGAGGCGCATGCGCGCCGGCGCGCCGACGGCAGCACGATCGTGCGCGTGCCCAGGCTGCGCGCCGAGGACCACCATGGCCTGGCGTTCTCGGCGCTCGACGAAGGCACGATGCTGACGCTGGCCGGCGACGGCCGGCCGCTGGCGGCGCGGCTGGCGCTCGGCAACTTCGATGCGGCGAGCCTGTCCGGCCTGGCCACGCGCCTGCCGCTGCCCGCCGAGCTGCGCAGGCACATCGAAGCGCTGCGCGTGCGCGGCATCGTGAACCGGCTCGCGATCGACTGGTCGGCCAATACGGTCACCGACGCGACCGGGCATGACAGACCCCGTTTCGACGTCGACCTGACGTTCGAGCGCCTCGGCTTCGAGCGCATCGAGCCTGCTGCGCGGGCCGGGCTGCGACTGCCCGCCTTCGCCGACCTCTCGGGCCACACGCGCTTCACCGAACGTGGCGGCGCGGCGTCGCTGCATGGCGACAAGGCCGTGCTGCGCTTCCCCGGGCTGTTCGAGGAACCGGAAGTGCCGCTCGACCGGTTCGAGGCACAGGTGAGCTGGACCGTCGGCCCGCACGCCGAGCCGCAGGCCGCCCCCGCGGTCGACGTGAGCATCGACGCGGTGCGTTTCGCCAACGCCGATGCGAGCGGCGAGCTGAGCGGACGCTACCGCAGCGGCGGCAAGGGCGTGGGCATCGTCGATCTGCGCGGCAGCCTCGTGCGCGCCGACGCCGCGCGCACCGCGCGCTACCTGCCGCTGGCGCTTCCCGAGAACGTCAGGCGCTGGGTGGGGCAGTCGGTGGTTGCCGGCCGCGCCGACGACGTGCGCTTCGTGCTGCAGGGCGACCTGGCCGATTTCCCGTTCCGCGACGCCGCTGCCGGCGAGTTCCGCGTCGATGCCCGCCTCGCCGATGCCACGCTCGCGTATGCGCCGCGCTGGACCCCGATCGAGCGCATCCAGGGAAGGCTGCGCTTCGAGCGGGCCGGCATGGAGATCGACGTCCGTTCGGGCCAGGTCCACGGCGTGGCGCTGTCGCCCACGAAGGCGCGCATCACCGAGTTCCGCGACGCGCTGCTGACGGTGGAGGGCAGCGGCGAGGGGCCGGCGCAGGACATGGTGCGCTTCGTCGACGACAGCCCGCTGCCCGTGCGCATCGGGCATTTTTCCGGCGACGTCGCGATCGACGGCAACGCCAGGCTGCGGCTGGCGCTCGAGATGCCGCTGCGCGACGTCGAGGCCACGCGCGTGCGCGGCAGCGTCGAGTTCGCCGGCAACCACGTCGCGCTGGATCGCACGCTGCCGCCGCTGGACGGCGTGAGCGGCCGGCTCGAGTTCACCGAGAGCGGACTGGCGCTGCGCGCGATGAGCGCGACGCTGCTGGGCGGCCCGGTGAGCGTCGACGGCGATACGCCGGCGCCGGGGCGCTTCGTGCTGCGCGCACAGGGCACCCTGCCGGCCAGCGGCATCGTCGAACTGGCCGACAACCCGCTGACACGGCGTCTGGCCGGTGCCACCGCGTACCGGGCCGACGTGGACGTGCGCGGGCGCGCCGCGACGCTGGTCGTCACCTCCGACCTGCAGGGCCTGTCGAGCGATCTGCCCGCGCCGTTCGGCAAGACGGCGGAAGCGCGCTGGCCGCTGCGCATCGAGTCGCGTCCCGCGGCGCCCGACGCGCCCGGCGAACGGCCGGCGCGCGACGCGCTGCGGGTGGCCCTGCGCGACGACGTGAAGCTGGTGTTCGAACGCGAGCGCGATCCGGTTTCGCAGCGGCTGATGGTGCGCCGCGGCGCGTTCGCGCTCGCCGACGAGCCGACGCTGCCCGAGCACGGTTTCGCGGTGCTGCTGCGCACGCCGGCGGTCGATCTGGACGCCTGGAACGCGCTGCTCGGGCGCCAACTGCTCGGTCCGGGCGGCGAGGCTCCCGTCGAGCGCTTCTCGCTGCTGCCCGACACCGTTTCGCTGGTGGCCGACACGGTCGACGTGGCCGGCAAGACGCTGCACGACGTGGTGCTCGGCGCGTCGCGCGCCGACGGCTACTGGCGCGCCAACGTGCGCGCGCGCGAAATCGACGGCTATTTCGGCTGGGGCCGGGCGGCGCCCGGCCAGGCGCAGGGGACGCTGGTCGCGCGCTTCACGCGTCTGGAGATTCCGCGCACCCGCATCGACGAGTTCGAGACGCTGCTGGATACCACGCCCGAGTCGCTGCCGGCGCTGGACATCGCGGCCGAGGAACTGATCCTGAACGAACGACGGCTCGGTGCGCTCGAACTCGACGCGATCAACACCGGTACGTCGGCCGCGCCGGTCTGGCAGCTGCGCCGGCTGAGCCTGCGCAATCCGGCCGCCACGTTGTCCGCGCGCGGTACCTGGCAGACCCGGCCCGGCGCGGTGCGGCGCGCGACCGCGATGGACTTCGACCTGCGGCTCGACGACGCCGGCGCGCTGCTGGCGCTGTTCGGCTTCGCCGATACGCTGCGCGGCGGGGCCGGCCGGCTCGGCGGGCAAGTGCGCTGGACCGGCTCGCCGTTGCGGCTCGACTACCGCACGCTCGGCGGAGAGCTTGCGATCGACCTCGGCAAGGGCCAGTTCCTGAAGTCCGATCCGGGCATCGCCAAGCTGATCGGCGTGCTCAACCTGCAGTCGCTGCGCCGGCGGCTCGCCTTCGACTTCCGCGACGTGTTCGCCGAGGGCTTCGCCTTCGATCGCATCAGCGGGCACGCGCGCATCGATGGCGGCGTCGCGTACACCGACGACTTCGAGATGCGCGGTGTCGCCGCGGAAGTCGGCATTCGCGGCGAGGCGAACATCGCCGCCGAGACGCAGGCGCTGGTGGTGCAGGTGCGCCCCGAGCTGAATGCCGGGCTGGCTTCGCTCGCCTACGCGGCGCTGGCCAACCCGGCGATCGGACTCGGCTCGTTCGTCGCGCAGCTGGCGCTGCGCCAGCCGCTGCAGCAACTGTTCGCCTACGAGTACGCGGTGTCCGGTTCCTGGAGCGATCCGCAGGTGTCCGAGCGCTCGCGGCCGCCGCCGTCCGGCGCGCCGCCGCTGTCCGAAGGGCCGGCGATGCAGGAAGCGCCATCGATACCGGGCGGCCGGCCCGCCGCGCGGTAGCCGATGCGTGCGGGATCGCCCGGCCCGACGAACCGGACATGACGAGGAAAAGGGAACAGGCATGACGAACACGGCACGCACGGCGGACGCCGCGCCCATCGACGCGGACGCCACGCTGCGCGTGGCCGCGATCCAGATGGTTTCGGCGACCAACGTGTCGGAGAACCTCGGGCGCGCCGAGCAGCTGATCGGCGAGGCCGCCGCCGCGGGCGCGCGGCTGGTGGCGCTGCCCGAATACTTCGTGCTGCTCGGCCGCAGCGACCGCGACAAGCTGGCGATCCGCGAGGCCGACGGCGACGGCCCGCTGCAGGCGTTCCTGTCGGGACAGGCGGCCGCGCACGGCATCTGGCTGGTCGGCGGCACGCTGCCGCTGGCCAGCGCCAGTCCCGGCAAGGTGCACAACAGCGTGCTGGTCTACGGCCCCGACGGGCGGCGCGTGGCGCGCTACGACAAGATCCACCTGTTCCGCTTCGACAGCGGCGGCGAGCGCTACGACGAGGCGACCACGCTGGTGGCCGGGCGCACGCCGACGGTGTTCGACCTGAGCGCGCCTGCGCAGGACCCGAGCGCGCCTGCACGAGATCCGAACGCGCCTGCGCGGGGGAGCGCGCCTGCGCGGGGTCCGAGCGCGTCCGCGCGGGACGCGGCTGCGCCGCAGGCGTGGCGCATCGGCCTGAGCGTGTGCTACGACCTGCGCTTCCCCGAGCTGTATCGCGCGATGGCGCCCGCCGACCTGATCCTGGCGCCTTCGGCCTTCACGTGGGCCACCGGCAGCGCGCACTGGGAACTGCTGCTGCGCGCCCGGGCGGTCGAGAACCAGTGCTACCTGCTGGCACCGGCGCAGGGCGGCGTGCACGAGAACGGCCGCCGTACCTGGGGCCATTCGATGCTGGTCGACCCCTGGGGCGAAGTGGTCGCCGTTCGGGCCGAGGACGGCGCCGGCGTGGTGGTGGGCGAGGTCACGCGCGCACGGCTGAAGTCGGTGCGCGCGGGACTTCCGGCCCTCTCGCACCGGGTCATGTAGCATGCCCGGATGAAGCCGATCGACACCCCCTTCGAGCACCTGGCGATCGCGCGCTCGGTGCTCCTCGAGCCGTACGGGCTCGACGAAACGCACCTGGGCGCCGCGCTGGCCGAGATCTTCCGCCATCGCGTCGACTATGCGGACCTGTACTTCCAGTTCACGCGCAGCGAGGGCTGGAGCCTGGAAGAAGGCATCGTCAAGTCGGGCAGCTTCTCGATCGACCAGGGCGTGGGCGTGCGCGCGGTGTCGGGCGAGAAGACCGCGTTCGCCTATTCCGACGTGATCGGCGCCGAGGCGCTGATGTCGGCCGCGCGCGCCGCCCGCACCATCGCCGCGCGCGGCGCGGGCCGCACCCGGCTCGCGTCGTCGCTGGCGCCGGGAGCGGGAAGAACGCTGTATGCCGCCGACGATCCGATTCCGCGCCTGGATGCGGCCGACAAGGTCGCGCTGCTCGAGCGCGTGGAGCGCATGGCGCGCGCGAAAGACCCGCGCGTCCGGCAGGTGATGGCCGGACTGGCGGCCGAGTACGACGTGGTGCTGGTGGCGCGTTCCGACGGCCTGGTCGCCGCCGACGTGCGGCCGCTGGTGCGCCTGTCGCTGAACGTCATCGCCGAGCAGGGCGGGCGCCGCGAGCAGGGACACAGCGGCGGGGGCGGGCGCTTCGACTTCGCCCACTTCGACGACGCGCGCCTGGCGCGCTACGTCGACGAGGCGGTACAGGCGGCGCTCACCAACCTCGAGTCGCGCCCCGCGCCCGCCGGCACCATGACGGTCGTGCTCGGGCCCGGCTGGCCCGGCGTGCTGCTGCACGAGGCGGTCGGCCACGGGCTGGAGGGCG
>JAHDYE010000107.1 GCA_023383035.1 Burkholderiaceae bacterium
GGCGACGATCGCGTAGCGCCTGACCAGCGTCCAGAACATCTGGCGCGTCATCGGCTCGCCGCGCCGCGTGACGAACAGCGCGTCGGCGGCGCGCGCGCCGAGCAGCGCCGGCCGCGCTTCGCGCAGGTAGCGTTCGATCCAGCCGCGCGCTTCCTCGCCCAGCGGCACCAGCCGCTCCCGATCGCCCTTGCCGACGACGCGCACGATCCCGTCGGCCAGGCCCACCTGCACGCCGGCCAGCGTCACCAGCTCCGACACGCGCAACCCGGTCGCATACAGCGTCTCGAGCATCGCGCGGTCGCGCAGCCCGAGCGGCGTGTCGACGTCGGGCGCCGCCAGCAGCGCCTCGACCTGGCGCTCGGACAGCGTGGCCGGAAAGCGCGGCGGCTGACGCGCCGAACGCACGTGCAGCGTCGGATCGTCGCTGCGCGCGCGCTCGCGCACGAGGTAGCGGAAGAAGCGGCGAAACACCGTCAGCCGGCGATTGCTGCTGGTCGCCCGCGAGCCGGCGTGCCGGTGCGCGATGTAGCCGTGCAGCTCGGCTTCGCCGGCTTCGTGCAGCGGCACGCCCCGCTGCTCGGCCAGCCACTGTCCGAACAGCACCAGGTCACGGCGATAGGCGGCAAGCGTGTTGCGCGCGAGGCCATCCTCGAGCCACAGCGCGTCGCAGAACGCCGCGATCCAGCGTTCGGCGGCGCCCGCCGGGCGACCGGCTCCGGTCGGGTCCGGCGCCCCGGTTGCCCGCGTTGCCCTGCTCGTGCCGGCGGCGGCCCTGCCCGCTGCGCGGCCCGTGCGCCGTCCGGCCGCCACGTGTCAGCCGCCGAGCATCGCCTGCTTCAACTCCGCGTCGATCGGGCGCTCGCCGACGAAGATGCGCAGGATGGCCGTGAACAGCGCCTCGCCGGGAATCGCCGGTCCGAGCGGATGCCCGTCGACGCTCACGCGCGTGGCACCGGCGACGAAATCGATGTCGATGCGCTCGCCCTTGCGCGTCTGGCCCAGCGTGAGCATGGTGTCGATCAGCCGCTCGATGCGCGGGCCGAGCGTCGCGAGCTCGGCTTCGTCGTGGTTGTCGCGCATCGCCAGCACGAAGCGCTGCGTCACCCATTCGGAGGACAGGTCGGCGAGCATCGTCAGCGACAGCCGGCGCGGGCCCTGCTGGGCCAGCAGCACTTTCGCGTCGGGCGAACGGCTGGGTACGTACAACGCGGCGACGTACGCCTTGACGATGTAGACGGTGCGCATGCCCGCGCCGTTCAGCAGCAGGCGCGCGCCGTCGAGCTCGACCGCGTCGTCGACATCGACGCCTTCGACTTCCGCGGCATGCACCGGCGGCATCAGGGCGAGCGCGACGATCGCCGCCGGCACCGTGGCCAGCCATGCGCGCGCCGGCGTCGTTGCCGCGCACGCGAGCGCCGCGGCGACGCACACCGCGGATCGCTGCTTCCTGATGACGTGGGCGAGTCGTTGCATCGTCGACCCGGGCTGCGGGCGCCCGGCAGGATCGGGGCGGCCAGACTATAGCGTGATCGGGTCGACGGGCCCAACGTGGCGGTGCCGCCCGGCGCACCGGCGCGACCGGCGGCACGCCGTCGCGCACGCGCCTGCCTCGCGCGGCCGATCACGGGCGCGCGAAAAAAACAATCACCGCGTGGGGAGGCTCCCCGACCGGGGAATGACGCTCGAACGACACTCCGTCTTGCATGTTGCAGTGCACGATTGATCGGCGTCAAAGAGCGGGTCCGCATCCTGCCTCATCCTAAGCTGCATGAGCGATAAGGGTTTTTCTTGACCAATCCCAAAACAGGGAGAACGACCGATGAGAAGGATCGTACGCATGAGCCCGACGGCCTGGATGGTCGCAGCGGCATTCGCAGGCGTAGCCGGCCTCGGCCTCGCGCCGGGCAAGGCGGCGGCCCAGGCAGCAGGCGCCCCGGCGCTGACGAAGGAGGAGTCCGAAAAGGCCAAGCAGATCTACTTCGAGCGGTGTGCCGGCTGCCACGGTGTGCTGCGCAAGGGCGCCACCGGCAAGAATCTGGAGCCGCACTGGACGAAGAAGCTTCCCGACGGCAGCGTGCAGGAAGGCGGCACGACCAAGCTGGGGACCGCGCGCCTGGAGAAGATCATCGCGCTGGGCACCGAAGGCGGCATGGTGAACTTCGACGACATCCTGAGCAAGGATGAGATTAACCTGATGTCGCGTTACATCCAGCAGGTGCCGGATACGCCGCCCGAGTACAGCCTGAAGGAGACGAAGGACTCCTGGAAGGTGATGGTCCCGGTCGACAAGCGGCCGACCAAGCAGATGAACAAGTTCAACCTCAAGAACATGTTCTCCGTCACGCTGCGCGACACCGGCGAAGTGGCGCTGATCGACGGCGACACCAAGGAGATCCGCAGCATCGTCAAGACCGGCTACGCGGTGCACATCTCGCGCCTGTCCAAGTCGGGCCGCTACGTGTACGTGATCGGCCGCGACGGGCGCCTGTCGCTGATCGACATGTGGATGGAGAAACCCGAAGTGGTCGCCGAAGTGAAGATCGGCTTCGACGCGCGCTCGGTCGACACCTCCAAGTTCAAGGGCTTCGAGGACAAGTACGCGATCGCCGGTTCCTACTGGCCGCCGCAGTACGTGATCATGGACGGCAAGACGCTCGAGCCGATCAAGGTGGTGTCCACGCGCGGCATGACGGTCGACGGTGAATATCACCCCGAGCCGCGCGTCGCGTCGATCGTCTCCTCGGAAATCAAGCCCGAGTGGGTGGTCAACATCAAGGAGACCGGCCAGATCCTGCTGGTCGACTACTCGGACATCGAGAACCTGAAGGTCACGACGATCGCGTCGGCCAAGTTCCTGCACGACGGCGGCTGGGATGCCTCCAAGCGCTACTTCCTGGTGGCGGCCAACGCGTCGCACAAGATCGCGGCGGTCGACACGAAGACCGGCAAGCTCGCCGCGCTCGTGGACACCAAGAAGATCCCCCACCCGGGTCGCGGCGCGAACTTCCGCCATCCGCAGTACGGGCCGGTATGGGCAACGGGTCACCTCGGCGACGCGGTGGTCACGCTGATCAGCACGCCGTCCGCCAAGAAGGAAGACGGGAAGTTCAAGCAGCACAACTGGAAGGTGGTCCAGGAAGTCAAGCACATCGGTGCCGGCAACCTGTTCGTGAAGACGCACCCGAAGTCGAAGCACCTGTGGGCCGATGCGCCGCAGAACCCCGAGCGCGAGATCGCCGAATCGGTCGTGGTCTGGGACATGGCCGACCTGTCCAAGCCGAAGAAGGTGCTCAACGTCGCCAAGGACTCCGGCCTGCCGCAGACCCAGGCGATCCGGCGCGCAGTGCATCCGGAGTACAGCGCCGACGGCTCGGAGGTGTGGATCTCGCTGTGGGGCGGCAAGACCGACCAGTCGGCGATCGTGGTGTATGACGACAAGACGCTGGCGCTCAAGAAGGTGATCACCGATCCGAAGATGATCACGCCGACCGGCAAGTTCAACATCTACAACACGCAGCACGACATCTACTGAGCTGCATCCGGAGCGGCGGGAGCACGGACCGGGCTCCCGCCGCGTCTTCATGACGATTCCATGCCCGAACTCGTACGGCGCAAGACCGGCGACTGCCGGCCGGCCGGTGCAGGGGTGCGTGTACGATCCGGTCCGATGAAGGGAAACGATGATGGCGGACAAGCAGGACGGTGAAACGGGGAAACGCCCGGGTGCGATCGGGCGCCTGTGGAAATGGCTGCGACGTCCCAGCGGCACGATTTCGGTACTGGCGCTCCTCGTCGCGGGTGTGGTGGCGGGCGTCGTATTCTGGGGCGGCTTCAATACCGTGATCGAGGCCACCAATACCATGACGTTCTGCATCTCGTGCCATGAGATGCGCGACAACGTCTACGTCGAGTACAAGGAAACGATCCACTACTCGAACCGCACCGGCGTGCGTGCCATGTGCTCCGACTGCCACGTGCCCAAGGACTGGACGCACAAGATGGTGCGCAAGGCCATGGCCACCAAGGAGCTGTACGGCAAGGTCATGGGCACGATCGACACCAGGGAGAAGTTCGAGGCGAAGCGTCTGCAGCTGGCGCGCAACGAGTGGGCGCGCATGAAGGCGTCCGATTCGCGCGAGTGCCGCAACTGCCATGGCTTCGACGGCATGAACACCGAGGTGCAGAAGCCGCGCGCCAAGAAGGCGCACGAACTGGCGCAGCGCGACGGCGATACCTGCATCGACTGCCACAAGGGCATCGCGCACAAGAAACCCGAAGGCATGACCGACGAGGACGAGGAATAGTCCCGCACGGCCCGCAACCGAGGAAACCGAAAGGAGCATGACGATGAGCAAGCACGAGACGCTGGCAGTTGCGATCGGCCTGGCGTTCGCCGCAACGGGTGCCGCCCATGCCGCGCCGCCCGACTGGGGCAAGGTTCCGGCCAAGACGATCACCGTGTTCTATCCGGGCGTCTCGCCGATGGAGTGGATCACGAAGGGCAGCGATCACGGCGGCGCGCGCGCGTTCAGGAAAGGCGAGACCTGTGCCAGCTGTCACGACGAGGAAGCGGCCGACATGGGCAAGAAGATGGTGAGCGGCCAGAAGATCGAGCCGACGCCGCCCAAGGGCAAGGCCGCCTCGATTCCGGTCGCGATCCAGGCCGCCAACGACGGCCAGAACCTGTATCTGCGCTTCCAGTGGAAGCAGCCGCCGGCCTCGGGCGGAGCCAAGATGGACGCCGAGAATCCGGTCAAGCTCGCGTTCATGCTGGAAGACAACAAGATCGAGAACGCGAGCCTCAGCGGGTGCTGGACCACCTGCCACCAGGATTCGCGCACGATGCCCGAGGCCAAGGACGACAAGAAGACCAAGTACGTGGCCGGCGCCAGCCTCGACGGCGGCAAGTTCTTCGACCTGCTGCAATGGAAGAGCAAGGGCAAGCCGGTCGACGGCCATGTCGCCGAGGCCCGCGTGATGGAGGGCGGTTCGGCCCTGGTGTCGGCCGACGGCAAGAAGGACGGCGACACCTGGACGGTGGTCTTCACGCGCAAGCTCGCCGGCGGCAAGGGCGATGTCGCGCTGCAGTCGGGCAAGACCTACACCTTCGGATTCGCGATCCACGACGATCACGCCGCGGGGCGCTTCCATCACGTGTCGCTGGGCTACACGCTGGGCATCGACGCGAAAGCGGACATCAGCGCCGCCAAGCAGTAGCCGGAGGCGGGACGCCGGTCCCGCGGAACGGTACGAAGAACGGGGCCGCGCGCCCCGTTCTTCGTTTTCCCCGAACCCGCGCTACTTGCGCGGCTGCGCGCCGACGAACGCGTTGTCGACCAGCGGCGGCGCATCGAACTGCGGCACGTGGCACAACTGGCAGGCATGCCGGCGCGCGTCGGTATCGGCGAGCTTCTGCCCGGTCGCGCTGACCAGGTGCGAGTCGGAAATGCGCGGCGCCTTCTTCTTCTCGTGGTTCTGTACGCCGTGGCATTCGAGGCACTGGTTGTCGGTGAGCGTCACCTCGTCGAAGTTCTCGGTGGCGTGCGGAATCAGCGGCGGCTGCCCGACGAAGGTTCGCGTGATCGTCTGCTGCAGGCCGGGTCGCTTGCCGATCTGCTCGCGTACCGTCGGCGCCTGGTCGGCCGTCGCGGCATCGCTGCCGCGCAGGCTCGACACCGGCAAGCCTCCGCCGGACGTCATCGACACGCAGGCCGCGAGGCCCATGCTGGCGACGAGCGCGGCCGCCATCGCGTTGACCAAGGTTCTGTTCATCGTCGTCACTCCTCGCTTGTCCGGGTTCATCCGCGCTCCGAACGGGCCGTTGCCGGCGTGCCGGCCGGACCGAAAGGTCCGGCGGCAGGCACGTCTTCACGGTCGTCGTACCGCAGTCCAAAACGAAACACTTCTTTCGCGCACACATCGATGCAGCGCCCGCAGTTGGTGCAATCGGGCGACAGGATCACCGGCCCGAGGCCCTGCGCGGCGCCCTTGAGCGCCGGCCTGAGCACGTGCATCTCGGGGCATACCGCGTAGCAGTCCATGCAGTCGTTGCACGCGGCGCGCCGCGCGGCCGTCACACGAACCGGGCTCTTGCGGCCGAGCAGACCGTAGAAGGCACCGACCGGGCACACGTGCCCGCACCAGCCGTGCAGCGCGAACAGCAGGTCGAACAGGAACACCGCCAGCACGACCACCCACGCAGCGCCGATGCCGAAGATCAGGCCGCGGTGCAGCATCGACACCGGGTTGACCAGTTCCCACACGATGGTGCCGGTGGCGCCGGCGAGCACCAGCGTCGCGCCGAGCAGCCAGTAGCGCACGCTGCGCGCGATGTACACCGACCGGCTGATGCGCAGGCGCCGGCGCAGCCAGGCGGCGAAGTCGGCAACCGGGTTGACCGGACAGACCCACGAACAGTAGACCCGCCCGCCGACCAGGAAGTAGAAGGCGAGCACGATCGCCGCGCCCACCAGCGCCCTGCTCTCCGGCGCGTGGCCCGCGACCAGGCCCTGCAGCAGCACGTACGGATCGGTGAGCGGCAACACCCCCAGCGTGTAGCTGAAGTTCAGGTTGCCCTTGACGAGCCACACGCCCGCGAGCGGGCCGAGCAGGAACAGCGCGAGCACTCCGAGCTGCGAGGCGCGCCGCGCCAGCAGCCATTTGTGGCTCGCCAGCCAGCCGCGCGTGGCGATCGACTCGGCACCGGGGCGCTTCGTCGCGGCCATCATCGTGCTCCGCCGCCGGCGGGCGACGCATCGGCGGGCGGCGGCCCGCCGGAAGGGCTCGCCGCCCCCGGCTCTTCGCGAATCAGCCCGCGTCCGCCGTACTCGTAACGATAGCCCTCGGGCAGGTGATAGCGATGCTCGGCATCGGGCGCGATCAGGCTTTCGCCGGCGCGCTCCTTCTCCTTCCAGCCGAGGCGGTAGTGTCCGCCGATCTCGCCCTTGGCCAGATCGGCGGGCAGCACCTTGATCGCCGCCGTCTCGAGCACGCAGGCCTGCTCGCACTTGCCGCAGCCGGTACACGCATCGGAGTGCACGACCGGGATGAACATGGTGTGGCTGCCGGTGCGCGCGTTGTGCTGCGGCTCGAGCGTGATGGCCTTGTCGATCAGCGGGCACACGCGGTAGCAGACGTCGCAGCGCATGCCGAGGTGGTTCAGGCAGGTCTCGTGGTCGATCAGCACCGCCAGGCCCATGCGCGCCCGCGTGATGTCGGTGAGCGAATGTTCGAGGGCGCCGGTCGGGCACGCCTTCACGCACGGGATGTCCTCGCACATCTCGCACGGCAGCCGGCGCGCGACGAAATACGGCGTGCCGGTGGCGACCGGCTCCTCGGGCGTGGCCAGCTCGAGGATGTCGTACGGACAGTCGCGCACGCACAGGCCGCAACGGATGCACGCGCCCTGGAACTGCGCTTCGGGCAGCGCACCCGGCGGGCGCAGCGCGCCCGGCGGCAACGCGTTCGACTGCCGGGCGTACAGGGCCAGGCCGCCGGCGATCAGGCCGACGCCGCAGGCCATCTTCGCGGCGTCGAGCATGAACTGCCGCCGTGCGCCGCCGGCCGGGGAACGCTTGTCTTGGTCGCTCATCGCTGCCGCGCTCGCGGGGCGTCGATCCGCCCCGCGCCGCGCCCGTTGCACCTGGGATCCCGCGTTACACCTTCGCGATCTTCACCGCGCACTTCTTGAAGTCGGTCTCCTTGGAGATCGGGCAGGTGGCGTCCAGCGTCAGCTTGTTGACCAGGCGTCCCTCGTCGAAGAACGGCACGAACACCATGCCGGCCGGCATGCGGTTGCGCCCGCGCGTTTCCACGCGCGTGGTGATCTCGCCGCGCCGGCTCGCGAGCTTCACGGTGTCGCCGCGCTGCAGGCCGCGCTTCTTCGCGTCGTCGGGGTTCATGAACACCCACGCCTCAGGGAAGGCGCGGTGCAGCTCGGGAACGCGACGCGTCATCGTGCCGGTATGCCAGTGCTCGAGCACGCGCCCGGTGCACAGCCACAGGTCGTATTCGGCGTCGGGCGCTTCGGCCGCCGGCTGGTACGGCAGCGCGAAGATCCACGCCTTGCCGTCGGGCTTGCCGTAGAAGCGCCAGCCTTCGCCCTTCTTCACGTACGGGTCGTAGCCTTCGCGGTAGCGCCACAGCGTTTCCTTGCCGTTGACCACCGGCCAGCGCAGCCCGCGCACCTTGTGGTACGCGTCGAACTCGCCGAGGTCCTTGGCCTTGCCCAGGCCGAACTGGCGGTACTCCTCGAAGATGCCCTTCTGCACGTAGAAGCCGCAGTCGCGCGATTCCTCGTTCGCGTAGCCCTTGCCGTTCACGCGCTCGAGCTCGGCGAGCGGGAACTTGTTGATCGCGCCGTTGGCGAACAGCACGTCGTACAGCGTCTTGCCGCGGTATTGCGGTGCCTTCGCGAGCAGCTCCTCGGGCCAGACCTCCTCGACCTTGAAGCGCTTGGAGAACTCGAGGTACTGCCACAGGTCGGACTTCGACTCTCCCGGCGCCTTGACCATCTGCCGCCAGAACTGGCCGCGCCGCTCGGCATTGCCGAAGGCGCCTTCCTTCTCGGTCCACATCGCCGAGGGAAGGATCAGGTCGGCGGCCAGCGCGGTGACGGTGGGATAGGCGTCGGAGACGACCACGAAATTCGCCGGGTTGCGGAAACCGGGGTAGCGCTCGCCGTTGATGTTCGGCCCGGCCTGCATGTTGTTGGTGGTGGTGGTCCAGTAGAAGTTCAGCCGGCCGTCCTTCAGCATGCGGTCCTGCAGCACCGCGTGATAGCCGATCTGCCCGACGATCGTGCCCTCGGGCAACTGCCAGATCTTCTCGGCAACCTTGCGGTGCTCGGGATTGGCCAGCAGCATGTCGGCCGGCAGCCGGTGCGCGAAGGTGCCGACCTCGCGCGCGGTGCCGCACGCCGAGGGCTGCCCCGTGAGCGAGAACGGGCTGTTGCCCGGCTCGGAGATCTTGCCCACCAGCAGGTGGCAGTTGTAGATCTGGTTGTTGACCCAGGTGCCGCGCGTGTGCTGGTTGAAGCCCATGGTCCAGTACGACGTCACCTTGGTCTTCGGGTCGGCATAGGCCTTGGCCAGCGCCTCGAGCTTGTCCTTCGGCACGCCGGAAAGCGCGCTCACCTTGTCGAGCGTGTACTCGGCGACGAAGGCCCTGAACTCGTCGAAGCTCATCGGCGACGAGGCGTTCGGGTCGCCCTTCGGCTTGCCGTCGGCGCCGGGGTAGCCGTTGTTGTCGGCCACCTGCTCGAGCGGGTGGTTCGGGCGCAGCCCGTAGCCGATGTTGGTCACCCCCTTGCGGAACGCGACGTGCTTCGCGACGAACTCGTTGTTCACCGCGCCACTTTCGATGATGTAGTGGCAGATGTAGTTCATGATCGCGAGATCGGTCTGCGGCTTGAAGATCAGCTCCACGTCGGCCAGCTCGCTCGAGCGGTGCCCGTAGGTGGACAGCACGAAGATCTTCACGTGCTTCGCGGTGAGGCGCCGGTCGGTGATGCGCGACCACAGCACCGGGTGCATCTCGGCCATGTTCGAGCCCCACAGCACGAACGCGTCGGCGTGCTCGGCGTCGTCGTACACGCCCATCGGCTCGTCGGCGCCGAACGTGCGCATGAAGCCCATCACCGCCGAGGCCATGCAGTGACGCGCGTTGGGATCGACGTTGTTCGAGCGCAGGCCCGCCTTGAACAGCTTGTTGGCGGCGTAGCCTTCCCAGATCGTCCACTGGCCCGAGCCGAACATGCCGATCGAGGTCGGCCCCTTGGCCTTCAGCGCCGCCTTGCATTTCTCTTCCATCACGTCGAAGGCCTGCTTCCACGTGACCGGGGCGAACTCGCCGTTCTTGTCGTACTTGCCGTCCTTCATGCGCAGCAGCGGCGTGGTCAGGCGATCTTTCCCGTACTGGATCTTCGCCAGGAAGTAGCCCTTGATGCAGTTCAGCCCCTTGTTGACCGGCGCATCGGGGTCGCCCTGCGTGGCGACCACGCGGCCGTCGCGCACGCCCACCAGCACCCCGCAGCCGGTGCCGCAGTATCGACAGACGCCCTTGTCCCACTTGATGCTGTCGTCGGCCTGCGCCTGCGCAAGGGCGTCCTGCACGCCCGGTACGGTGACGCCTGCCGCCGCCGCGGTGGTGGCGATCGCGCTGTTCCGGATGAATTCGCGTCGGGTGATGGACATGTCTCGCTCTCCTGGTCAGCGATTCGTTTCGTCGTTGAGTGGCTCGTCGTGGTGATAGACGAGCGCGGTAGACAGGACGCCATCGACTCGGGCGATCGCCTCGAGCGCTCCGGTGGCGGCAGCGTCGTCGGACTGCTCGACCGTCACGACCATGCGCCCTTCGGGGCTGACGGCGTGGACCTCGACGCCCGCGATGCGCGCCAGCGCACTGCGGACCGTTTCGGAGCGCGCGGCGCTCGCGTAGACGACGATCCCGGTGATGTTCATGGCGCTTCGGACACTGAATGTCCCTATACAAGATATGGAAATTCTGTTCCTTCGGAGGGGCCGCGAATTGACGATCGTCAAACCGATGACGCATTGCAGCATCACGAATGCGACGTGTTCCGTTCTACAGTGGCGATGGGCGTTCGCACGGCGCACGCCGGCAGACCGCGCTTCGATCTCTCCGTTGCCCGACATGTCCATCCGTCGACCGAGCCGAAGGCGCATCTGCGCAGCGCTGCTGGCCGCAGCGTGCCTGCCGGCAGCGCCGCTGCACGCGCTGGCGCAGACCGTCGAGGTGCGGATTCGCGACTACGCCTTCGATCCGGCGCGGATCACGATCAGGGCGGGTACCACCGTGAAATGGATCAACCTCGAGAAACGCGTCAGCCATTCGGTGTTGTTCACCGGCGTCGGCGGTTTCGAGTCGGAGCGGATGTTTCCCGAGGAAAGCTGGCAACGGCGCTTCGACGCGCCCGGAGAGTACCGGTACACCTGCGGGCCGCATCCGGAAATGACCGGCGTGGTGGTCGTCACGCCCTGAACGCCGCCCGGGCGGCGGCCGGGCACGAGGGGCGGCGGCCGGGCACGAGAGGGCGGCGGCCGGACACACGGGCTGCGCCGACCGCCGCCCGTGCGCGACAGGGTCCCTTGACCCGCCGGCGCTTGTGCCTGTTCGCGAGGCGGCAGGCGACCTGTGGCAGAGTGTCCGGTTCAGGTTTCGTGCCGGCGATCCGCACAGCCAGTGCATGCGTCGATTGACGCGCATCAATGACCGCCCGCTACGGCTGCGTCGACACTGCCATGTTTTTTTGGATCCGCGGCGGACATCCCCGGCCGCGGCGATCACTGCAGGAGGAAATGATGGGCATGACTCGAGCCGGGATATCGCTTTCGCTTCTTTGCGCCGCGGCACTGTCGCTCGGCGCAGCCGGCGCGTGGGCGCAGGTGAAGGAGGTGCACAAGAGCGTGACCGAGCCGGAGATTCGCTACCAGGCCGGCAGTTCGCCGCTGGGCCAGGAAGAGATGCACCAGAACATCAACCCGAAGGCGCCGCCGATGACCAAGGCGGAGTTCGACAAGGGCCGCCAGATCTACTTCGAGCGCTGCGCCGGCTGCCACGGCGTGCTGCGCAAGGGCGCCA
>JAHDYE010000108.1 GCA_023383035.1 Burkholderiaceae bacterium
CATCGACCGCCGCGTGCAGGTGCGCGATCGGATCGATGCGCGCCAGGCCGGCCAGTCCGAACAGCACGATCGCCACGCCGGCGACGACGCGCACGCCCGGGCGGGCGAGCAGCCGCGAGCCGCGTTGCGCCGCCAGTCCGAGCGCGAGCAGGTTGGGCAGCGTGCCCAGTCCGAACACCAGCAGCAGCAGTGCGCCGTCGGCCGCGCTGCCCGAGACCAGCGCGGCGACCAGCACGCCGTAGACCATGCCGCAAGGCACCCAGCCCCAGGCGGCGCCCGCGGCCAGCGCACCCGGCACGCTGGCCGCGCCGAGCAGCCGCGTCGCTGCCGGGCCGATGCGCCGCCACAGCGCCGCGCCAGCGCGTTCGAGCACGCCGAGCCGGCGCAGGCCGCCGGCGAGCGCCGCGCCGAGCGCGATCATCACGAGGTTGGCGGCGATGAACGCGGCCTGCTGGACGGGCAGCACGTGGCCGGCCAGCCAGGCCGCGGAGCCGATGCCGCCGGCCAGCGCGCCGGCGATCGCATAACTGCCGATGCGACCGGCGTTGTACGCCAGTTGCAGCGTCAGGCTCGATGGCACCGCGGCCAGCGTGCCGGCAGCGGCGCCGGCCTGCGCATGGATCGGCACCACGCGGTGGCGCGCGCCGAGCAGCGCGACGATGCCGCCGCACATGCCGGCGCAATGCACGCCGCCGAACAGGCCGAGCAGGAAGACGGACGCGAGTGACAGGCTGGTCATCGATGGACCCCGATCGATCGGGGAAATGCGCGTACGCGCTAGACTGCCGGCAATGCTACCCGCAACCGTCCCGGACGATGTCGAGAACCCTCTGGATCGATGACGACGGCACACTTCGAACGCTCGACCAGACGGCACTGCCGTTCGAGCGCCGCGAGTTCGCATTGCGAACGCCGGACGACTGCGAGCGGGCGATCCGCACCATGCAGGTACGCGGTGCGCCGCTGATCGGAGCGGTGGGCGCCTACGGGCTGGCGCTGGCGCTGCGCGCCGACGCGAGCGACGCGGGACTGCGCCGCGCGCACGAGCGGCTCGCGGCCGCGCGGCCCACCGCGGTCAACCTGCGCTGGGCGCTCGACCGCGGGCGCGAGCGCGTGGCGCCCGCCGATCCGGCGCTGCGCGCGCAACTGGCCTGGGACGAAGCCGGCCGCATCTGCGACGACGACGTCGCCTGCAACGCGAGCATCGGCGAGCAGGGCGCGCGCCTGCTGCGCGCGCTCGCCGAGCGGCGTGCCGCGCTGGCCGGCATGACCGGCACCGACGGCATCACGCTGAACCTGCTCACCCACTGCAATGCCGGTCGCATCGCCACGATCGACCACGGCACTGCGCTGGCGCCGGTCTACCGGCTGCACGAGGAGGGCGTGCCGGTGCATGTGTGGGTCGACGAGACGCGCCCGCGCAACCAGGGCGCGGCGCTCACCGCCTGGGAGCTGGGCGCGCGCGGCGTGCCGCACACCGTGATCACCGACAACGCCGGCGGCCTGCTGATGATGCAGGGCCGGGTCGACGCGGTGATCGTCGGCTGCGACCGCGTCGCCGCCAACGGCGATGTCGCCAACAAGGTGGGCACCTACCTGAAGGCGCTGGCGGCGCACGACAACGGCGTGCCGTTCTACGTGGCCTGTCCGGTCTCGACGATCGACGCCGCCATGCCCGACGGCGTGTCGATCCCGATCGAGGAACGCGCGGCGCGCGAGGTCACGCATCTCGAGGGCCGGCTCGACGACGGCTCGCCGGCGAGCGTGCGCATCGTGCCCGAAGGCAGCGCGGTCGCCAATCCGGCCTTCGACATCACGCCGGCGCGGCTGGTCACGGCGCTGATCACCGAGCACGGCGTCTGCGAGGCTTCGGCGTCGGGGTTGCGCGCGGTGCTCGCGTGCGCCGCCCGGCGCGTCGGCCCTGCAGGTGCGCCATGAACGACAGCGCGCGCAGCGAGGACGAGGCGCGCGCGGCAATCGTCGCGGCCGCGCGCCGCACGATCGCGCTCGGCATCAACAGCGGACGCGCGGGCAACGTGTCGATGCGCTGGCATCGCGGCGGCGGCGACGGCCTGCTGCTCACGCCCAGCGCGCTGGATTACGACGCGATGCGGATCGACGACCTGGTGTGGCTGCCGGTGGCCGTCCCGGCCGGCGAGCGTCCTGGCGACGAGCAGCCGATGCGCTGCGACGGCGAGCGCGCGCCGTCGTCGGAGTGGCGGCTGCATCGCGACCTGTACGCCGTGCGCGGCGACGCCGGCGCCGTGGTGCACGTGCACGCGCCGTTCGCGACCACGCTGGCCTGCCTGCCGCGCGTTCATGCCGAGGGCATTCCGGCGTTCCACTACATGATCGCGGTGGCCGGTGGCGACGACATTCGCTGCGCGCCCTACGCGATGTTCGGCAGCGCCGCGCTGTCGGAGGCGGCGCGCGCGGCGCTGCAGGGGCGGCGCGCCTGCCTGCTGGCGCAGCACGGGCTGGTCGCGCTGGGCGGCACGCTGGACGCAGCACTCGAGCTGGCCGTGGAGGTGGAGTCGCTCGCGCGCATCTACTGGCAGGCCCTGCAGCTCGGCGAGCCCGCGCGGCTCGACACCGCCGCGATGGCGCAGGTGCACGCACGCTTCGCGCGCTATCGGCCCGATCCGGTCGGGCCGGGCGGCGCCTGAAGCCAGCTGGCCCGTCGCGGTCCGGAGGCGCGCCGGGTTCAGCGATCGGCGCGCATTTTCCCGAGGATGTCGATGTCGCCGTCGGCGCCGAGGCGACCGACCAGCAGCTCGCCTTCGTCGATCAATTCCATCGTCAGCCAGTCGATGTTCGGACGGTGGCTGACGAACACCACCGGCGCCCTGCCGCGATGCGCGACCAGCATCGACCGGGCAATGCGCTCGAACGATTTCATCCGGGCGGAGTCGGCGGTTGCCACCTCGCGCAGCTCGGGGTCGCTGGCGTACGTGCTTCCGAACGCGATCTCGGCGGTGTCGCGGCAGCGGCACATCGGCGAGCTGATCACCGCGGGCCGGATCGCGCGCTGCGCGAACGCCTCGCCGATCCTGCGCGCTCCGTCGCGTCCACGCGCGGTCAACCGGTCTTCGCCCCGGCATTGCCCGGTTTCGTCCCAGACCAGCGGTGCGCGGCCGGCCGCCTGTTCGTGGCGCATCAGGACCACCATGTCCGGTTCTTCCGCGAGCCGTTTCCACAGCCGCTCGTCGGCATGGGCTGCGAAGGCGGCGAACGCCGCGCATGCCAGCGCGATGGATGGACGGACGATCCCCATGGGCAGCCTCCGTATCGGCACGACCCGATCATGCCGCACGCGCGTCCGCCGAGGTAGCCGCGGCATGAACGCGACCCGGGGTCGCACCGGCTAGCCCGCGGCAGCCGGTCGCGCCGGCCTGCGCTGCCGTGCCGACGTGGCGCCCGCCGCCGCGGCGGCGGGGCGCTCCGGCGCCGGTGGCCGCAGCACGCGAGCCAGGTAATGCCCGGTATGGCTCGCTGCACAGTTCGCCACCTGTTCCGGCGTGCCCGCCGCGACCAGCGTGCCGCCGCCGTCGCCGCCTTCGGGGCCGAGATCGACCACCCAGTCGGCGGTCTTGATCACGTCGAGGTTGTGCTCGATGACGATGACCGTGTTGCCGTGATCGCGCAGCGCGTGGATCACCTTCAGCAGCAGCGCGATGTCGTGGAAGTGCAGCCCGGTGGTGGGTTCGTCGAGGATGTACAGCGTGCGCCCGGTGTCGCGCTTGGACAGCTCCTCGGCGAGCTTCACGCGCTGCGCCTCGCCGCCCGACAGCGTGGTGGCGCTCTGGCCCAGGCGTACGTAACCCAGGCCCACGTCGAGCAGCGTCTGCAGCTTGCGGCGGATGGCCGGCACCGCCGACAGCAGCTCGAACGCCTGCTCGATCGTCATGTCGAGCACCTGCGCGATGTTGTACCCCTTGTACTGCACCTCGAGCGTCTCGCGGTTGTAGCGCCGCCCGTGGCAGACGTCGCACGGCACGTATACGTCGGGCAGGAAATGCATCTCGACGCGGATCACGCCGTCGCCTTCGCAGGCCTCGCAGCGTCCGCCCTTGACGTTGAACGAGAAGCGCCCCGGGCCGTAGCCGCGTTCGCGCGCGGTGGGCGTCTCGGCGAACAGCTCGCGAATCGGCGTGAACAGGCCGGTGTAGGTGGCGGGGTTGGAACGCGGCGTGCGTCCGATCGGGCTCTGGTCGACGCTGATCACCTTGTCGATGTGTTCGAGGCCTTCGATCGCCTCGTGCGGCGCCGGCTCGGCCGACGAGCGGTTGATCGCGCGCGCGGCCGCCGCGTACAGCGTGTCGTTGACCAGCGTCGACTTGCCCGAGCCCGACACGCCGGTGACGCAGACCAGCAGTCCGAGCGGAATCGCCACCGTCAGGTCCTTCAGGTTGTTGCCGCCGGCCCCGCGCACCAGCAGCTGCCGCTCGTCCGGCGGCTTGCGTGCTTCGGGCAGCGCGATACGCAGCGCGCCGCTCAGGTAGCGGCCGGTGAGCGAGGCTGCGCTGGCCTCGATCGCCGCGGGCGTGCCCTCGGCCACCACCTGGCCGCCATGCTCGCCCGCGCCCGGGCCCATGTCGATCACGTGGTCGGCGGCGCGGATCGCGTCCTCGTCGTGCTCGACCACCAGTACCGAATTGCCCAGGTCGCGCAGGCGCTCGAGCGTGGTGATCAGGCGGCCGTTGTCGCGCTGGTGCAGCCCGATCGACGGCTCGTCGAGTACGTACATGACGCCGGTGAGCCCCGAGCCGATCTGCGAGGCCAGCCGGATGCGCTGCGATTCGCCGCCCGACAGGCTCTCGGCGGAGCGGTCGAGCGACAGGTAGTCCAGCCCCACGTTGTTCAGGAAGCGCAGGCGATCGACGATCTCGCGCACGATCCGCTCGCCGACCACCTGCTTCGCGCCGGGCAGCGCGAGCGACTCGAACCACTCGGAGGCCTGGCGCAGCGTGAGTCCCGACAGCTCGTAGATCGGCCGGTCGGCGCCGCGCGGGCCCACGCGCACGAAACGCGCGTCCACGCGCAACCGCGTGCCCTCGCAGGCCGGGCAGGCGCGCGAGTTCAGGTACTTCGACAGCTCCTCGCGCACGTGCGCCGAGTCGGTTTCCCGGTGCCGGCGCTGCAGGTTCGGGATCACGCCCTCGAACGCGTGCGTGCGCACCGTCGGGCGGCCGCCGTCGGCCAGATAGGTGAACGGGATCTTTTCGCTGCCCGAGCCGTGCAGCACCACGTGCCGCACCCGCTCGGGCAGCGTCTCGAACGGTGCGTCGATGTCGAAGCCGTAGAAGTCCGCGAGATTCTTCAGCAGCTGGAAATAGAACTGGTTGCGCCGGTCCCAGCCCTTGATCGCCCCGGAAGCGAGACTCAGGTTGGGAAACGGCACGACCCGCTTCGGGTCGAAGAACTGCACGGTGCCCAGGCCGTCGCACTCGGGGCAGGCGCCGGCGGGGTTGTTGAACGAGAACAGCCGCGGCTCGAGTTCGGGCAGCGAGTGGCCGCACACCGGGCAGGCGAAGCGCGAGGAGAACACCTGTTCGGCCCCGGCCCCGGCCCCGGCCCCGGTCGCTGGCGCGGTGCCCGCTTCCGCATCGCCGGCGCCGCTTTGGGCGTTGCCCGGTGCGTCCATGTCGAGCGCGATCGCCCGGCCCTCGGACACGCGCAGCGCAGTCTCGAACGACTCGGCCAGCCGCTGGCGGATCGACGCCGACACCTTCACCCGATCGACCACCACGTCGATCCAGTGCTTGTGGTGACGCTCGAGCTTCGGCGCCTCGCCGGCGAGCTCGACGATGCGCGCCGGCGCGCCCTCGGCGCGCACCCGCACCCGCACGAAACCCTGCGCCTGCAGGTCGGCGAACAGCTCCTGGTGCTCGCCCTTGCGGCCCGAGACCACCGGCGCGAGGATCATCAGCCGCGTGCCTTCGGGCATCGACAGCACCGCATCGACCATCTGCGAGACGGTCTGCGCTTCGAGCGCGTGCTGCGGATGCGCCGGGCAGTACGGCGTGCCCACGCGCGCGAACAGCAGCCGCAGGTAGTCGTGGATCTCGGTGACCGTGCCCACGGTGGAGCGCGGGTTGTGGCTGCTGGCCTTCTGCTCGATCGAGATCGCCGGCGACAGGCCCTCGATCAGGTCGACGTCGGGCTTCTCCATCAGCTGCAGGAACTGCCGCGCGTAGGTCGACAGCGATTCGACGTAGCGGCGCTGGCCTTCGGCGTACAGCGTGTCGAACGCGAGCGACGACTTGCCCGAACCCGACAGGCCGGTGATCACCACCAGCCGGTTGCGCGGCACGTCGAGGCTGACGTTCTTCAGGTTGTGGGTGCGCGCACCCCTGATCCGGATCGATTCCATGTGCGGCCCGAGCCCACGGCGAGATCATTGCCCACGGCGAGAGAGCAGCCACCAGCGGCAGCAGGGCGGCCCAAGGGCAATCGGCTAATATACCCGGTTGCGAACGCTCCCGTGATGCACCCCCAGCCCAACGATTCTCCGGCCGGCGCCGATCCGGCGGCCGGCCTGCGCGCGTCGCCGTCGCGCGATGCGTCGCGCGCATCGGGCGCGCCGCGCGTGGCGGGTGTGCCGGACGCGGCACGCGATCCGATGAGCCGGACCGAGTTGCGGGCCAGCGTCTCGCTCGCGTCGATCTTCGCGCTGCGCATGCTCGGCCTGTTCCTGATCCTGCCGGTGTTCGCGGTGCACGCGCGCACCATCCCGGGCGGCGAGAACGCCACGCTGGTGGGGCTGGCGCTCGGCATCTACGGTCTCACTCAGGGCCTGCTGCAGATTCCGTTCGGCGTGGCCTCCGACCGCTTCGGACGCAAGCGCGTGATCGTGTTCGGCCTGATCGTGTTCGCGGTGGGCAGCTTCGTCGCGGCCGGCGCGCAGGATATCTTCATGACGATCGTCGGCCGCGCGCTGCAGGGCGCCGGTGCGATCTCGGCGGCGGTCACTGCCTTCATTGCCGACAGCACGCGCGACAGCCAGCGCACCAAGGCGATGGCAATGGTGGGCGCCTCGATCGGCTTCACCTTCGCGCTGTCGCTGGTGGGCGCGCCGCTGTTGTACGGCGCGATCGGCATGGGCGGCATCTTCACGCTCACCGGTGTGCTCGCGCTGGCGGCGATCGGCGTGGTTGCCGTGATCACGCCCGACGCGCCGCTGGCCGTGCCGCCGGCGGGCGCCGCACGCACGCCGCTGGCGCGCATCGCGCTCGAGCCCGACCTGCTGCGGCTGAACTTCGGCATCTTCGCGCTGCACGCGGTGCAGATGGCGATGTTCGTGGTGCTGCCCACGTGGCTCTCCGATCGCGGCGGCGTGGCGCTGGCCGACCACTGGAAGCTATATCTGCCGGTGGTGCTGCTGTCGTTCGCGCTGATGCTGCCGCCGCTGCTGTGGAGCGAGCGACAGGGCCGGCTGCGCGGTCTCTTCCTCGCGGCGGTGGCACTGGTGCTCGCGGTGCAACTGGCACTCGCGATTCAGCCGGCTGGTCTAATCCCCTTTGCGAGCTTGCTGCTGGCATTCTTCGTAGGGTTCAATGTCCTCGAGGCATGCCTGCCGTCGCTGGTGTCGCGACTGGCCCCGCCCGACGCCAAGGGCGCGGCGCTGGGCGTCTACAACACCACGCAGGCGCTCGGCCTGTTCTTCGGCGGCCTGCTGGGCGGCTGGGTGCAGGATGCCTGGGGCAAGGCCGCGGTGTTCGGCGTGTGCGCCGCGTTGATGGTGCTGTGGCTGCTGGTGGCGGCCGGTCAGCGTCGCTGGCCGGCGTCCTCGCGCGGCCAGGCGCCGGCGGCAAGCATGTGAAACGATCGAGTCGAACGAATTTTCCCGGGAGGGCAGCATGGCTTCGGTGAACAAGGTGATCCTGATCGGCAATCTCGGCCGCGACCCCGAAACGCGCTATGCGCCCAGCGGCAGCGCGATCTGCAACGTGCGCATTGCGACCACGCGCAACTGGAAGGACAAGGCCTCGGGCGAGAAGCGCGAGGAAACCGAGTGGCACAGCGTGGTGTTCTACGACCGGCTGGCCGAGATCGCCGGCGAATACCTGAAGAAGGGGCGTCCGGTCTACGTGGAGGGGCGGCTCAAGACGCGCAAGTGGCAGGACAAGGACGGCCAGGACCGCTACACCACCGAGATCATCGCCGAGTCGATGCAGCTGCTCGGCTCGCGCGACGGCGAAGGCGGCGGTTATTCGCGCGAGCCGGCCGCGGCCGGCGGCGCGAGCCGCGGTAGCGGTGGTGGCGGCGGCGGCGGCGCGGCGCCGGCGGGCGGCCGGGCGCAGCCGGCGAACTTCGACGACATGGACGACGACATCCCGTTCTGAATCTGCGCGGCGGATCGTCGACGCGCGGTTCGCCGCCTCCCGCACATCCGGCGCACGACCCGCACGCCGGACGGTTCGGTCAGCCCGGGCAGCGCGCCCGGGGCAGCGCCCGGATGCGGCACAGCTTGCCGCTCAGCGGGTTGATCTCCGGCGCGCAATCCTCGGTGGCCAGCTTCACGTTTCCGGCGCCCTGCGCTCGCAGGAAGCGCGCCAGCGCCTTCGCGGCACGCCGGGCGGCACCGGCACGGCGGCGCGCACCGGGTGCGTCCACGCGCAGGCACAGTGCATCGGGGGCGGTCTGGATCAGCTGGAACCGATGGATGCCGGCCTCTTCCTCGATCACCGTCTCGATCGCCAGCGGCAGCACCCGCAGCGGCTCGGCACCGCCCGCGTCGAGCAGCAGCACGTCGTCGCGCCGGCCCTGCACGCGCACCGTGGGCCGCCGGCTGCCGCACGCGCACGGCGCGCTATCCATCGTGACGCTGTCGCCGAGATCGTAGCGGATCACCGGCTGCACCCGGTTGGCCAGGTTGGTGAGCAGCACCGTATGCGAAGGCTGCCCGGCCGGCACCGGTTGCCCGTGCGCGTCGACCGGCTCGAGCACGACCCAGTCGTCGTTCAGGTGCAGGCAACCGTGCCGGCAGCCGAAGGCGATCTGCATGCACTCCGACGCGCCGTAGTCCTCGAGCACCGGGCAGCCGAAAGCCTCTTCGATGTCGTGCCGGTCGGCCGCGGTGAGCACCTCGCCGCCGCTCCACAGCGAGCGCGGCCGCAGCGACAGCCGCCCCGCGCGCTGCTCGCGCGCCAGCAGCGCCAGCATGGTGGGGTAGCTGCCGAGGAACGCCGGGCGCCAGTCGTTCAGTTGCGCGACCAGCTCGCCGAGCGGCTGCAGGATCGAGAACACGCGCGTATGGGCCGCCAGCGCCGGATGCAGCCGGCATTGCCGCAGCCACCAGACCACGCCCGCGAAGTGACCGCCGGTGGCGGCCACCAGCGCCATGCGCGACGGGCCAGCGGCCAGCTGCCACGGATCGGGCACCATCGGCCCGAACTCGAAGCGCACGGTGAGCAGGGCGGCGTAGATGGCCAGCGCTTCCGGATCCTGCACATAGATGCCGGGCACGCCGCTGGTGCCCGAGCTGGTCCAGACCGCGTACCGGCCGAGCCACGGCTCGGCGATGCGGTGGGGATCGCGGACGAATGCCTCGAGCTCGCTGCGGCGCAGCTGCGGATCGGTGACCCACTCGTCGAAATGCGCCATCAGCTGCGCGCGCGTTACCGGCGGACAGGCCGTCAGCGCTTCGCAGCCGGCCGCGACATGCCGGTGGTGGCGGCGGTAGAAGGCCGAACCGGCGCGCGCGTGCGAAAGAAGCGCCGCGATACGCTGTTGCCGGGTGTTTCGGCGCGTGGCGTCGTCGGCGAGATCGTCGAGCCAGATCTCGTGCACGCGCCCGCCCCAGCGGCACAACTCGTCAGTGCCGCGCCACCAGTCCCACGGATCGACGCCGCGGCCCGGTCCGGGTTCGCGCGTACCTGCCATCGCCACAATCTAGCGAGCGCGCCCGCACGGCGGCTTGACCTGCATCATCCGGGAGCGACCGCGGCGCACCCCGCTTGCGGTACCATGGCGCCCGCTGACGGCGCCGGCCGGCGCCGCGCATCCGGAGCGGCCGTTCATGCAAGTGGTATGCCTCGATCTCGAAGGCGTTCTGGTTCCCGAAATCTGGATCGAGTTCTCCCGCCGCACGGGCATCGCCGGGTTCGCACGCACCACGCGCGACGAGCCCGACTACGACCGGTTGATGCGTTACCGCCTCGACCTGCTCACGCGGCATCGGTTGAAGCTGAGCGACATCCAGCGCGTGATCGACGGCATGGGCCCGATGTCGGGCGCGCGCGAGTTCCTCGACGACCTGCGCAGCCGTTATCAGGTGTTCATCCTGTCGGACACGTTCTACGAGTTCGCCGATCCGCTGATGCGCCAGCTCGGCAGACCGACGCTGCTGTGCCACCGGCTCGACGTCGACGCCGAAGGCGTGGTGCGCGACTACCGGCTGCGCATGCCCGACCAGAAGCGCGCAGCGGTGAATGCGATCAAGGGGCTGAACTTCCAGGTCATCGCCGCCGGCGATTCGTACAACGACACCGGCATGCTGGCCGCCGCCGACGCGGGGTTCTTCATCCACCCGCCGGAGTCGATCGTGCAGCAGTTCCCGCAATTCCCGGTCACCCGCAGCTACGCGGAGCTGCGCGCTGCGATCGACGCCGCCGCGGTGCGCCTGCGCGGCTGACGTCCGCTTGGCCAGGGCGGCCCGGGCGCGCTGCAAAAGGGGGCGCGGAAGTTCGGGTTTTCCTTTATGATTCAAGGTTTTCTCGAATTCCGCCCGCCGTGCCGGCGGGTTTTTCCGGGATTGCTTGCGCCATGCCGATTTACGCCTATCGTTGCGACAGCTGCGGCGTCGAGAAGGACGTGCTGCAGAAGCTCTCCGATGCGCCGCTCACCGTGTGCCCAGACTGCGGGGCCGGAACGTTCCACAAGCGCCTGAGCGCGCCGGC
This sequence comes from Burkholderiaceae bacterium, assembly GCA_023383035.1. Classification (GTDB taxonomy): domain Bacteria; phylum Pseudomonadota; class Gammaproteobacteria; order Burkholderiales; family Burkholderiaceae_E; genus Zeimonas. The sequence continues at coordinate 10,902 of JAHDYE010000108.1, forward strand.
GTTCCAGCTCAAGGGCAGCGGCTGGTACGTCACCGATTTCCGCGACGGCGGCCGCAAGGCGAAGGCCGACGGTGCAGCGGGCGACGGCAAGGCCGACGGCGCGTCGGGGAAGACCGATGCCGGAGAGCGCGGCACGGCGGGCGACGGCCAGCGCGGCGACGCCGGGCAGGCCGGCCCGGCCCCGGCGGCAGGCGCGTCGACGCCGGCGGCAGGCGCGTCGGCACCGGCTGCCGCAGCGGGCACCGCGGCTCCCGAAAGGAAGCAGGCCTGAACCGGCGAGCGTGGCCGGCACGGACGGCGGCGGCCCACGATCGGCCGCGCGCCGCTGCCCGGCCCCGTGACGCCGCCACGGCCTCGCCGATGCCCCAACGACGCCTCAGCTAGCGATTCCCGCCGATCCCGATGCGCAAGTACCTCGTCACCGGACTGCTGATCTGGGTTCCGCTCGTGATCACGCTGTGGGTGCTGAACCTGATCGTCACGACCATGGACCAGAGCCTGCAGCTGCTGCCGGTGCAGTGGCATCCGCGCGCGCTGTTCGGACTCAACATCCCGGGTCTGGGCGTGCTGCTGACGGTGCTGGTGGTGGCGATCACCGGGCTGCTTGCCCGCAACATCATTGGCGAGCGCCTGGTGCTGTATTGGGAGGCGCTGCTCGGGCGCATTCCGATCGTGCGCTCGATCTACTCGAGCGTGA
>JAHDYE010000109.1 GCA_023383035.1 Burkholderiaceae bacterium
AGAACATCGGCCGCAGGAAGGCCTCGGTGAAGATCGGGATGTCGAACGCATTGGCCACCCCGCCATTCTTCGCCTGCGTGCGGATCAGGTTTCCGTTGTCGAAGACCACCGAGCCCGCCTTCTGGAACGCGAGCATCGCCCGCACGTGTACGACGATGGACGCGGTGCTCTGCGCCATCAGCCCCGCCGGATCGCTCGTTCGCATCGCCCTCACCTCGTCGAGGGAGTACCCGCGCGGGATGTAGCCGTAGAGCAGGTCGTGCGCCGAGGTCTGGTCGGTGACGACATCGGGCACGATGCCGCGGGAGACGAGCTCGGGATAGACGTCGGCGGCGTTCGCGCACAGGCCGACCGACAGCGGGCGTCGCGCCGATTGCGCCTCGCGCAGCATGGTGAGCGCGGTGTCGAGATCGGGAGCGCGCACGTCCAGGTAGCGGCTCTCGATGCGGCGTGCGATCCGCGCTTCGTCGACCTCGACGCAGAGAATCGCCGCGCCCGCCATGCGCGCCGCGAGCGGCTGCGCGCCGCCCATGCCACCGAGCCCCGCGGTGAGGACGAAGCGGCCCGCGAGGCTGCCGCCGAAGTGCCGCTCGGCAATGCACGCGAAGATCTCGTAGGTGCCCTGGATCACGCCCTGCGACCCGATGTACTGCCAGTCGCCGGCGGTCAGCCCACCCCAGCAGATCAGGCCCTTGCGCTCGAGTTCGTAGAAATTCCCGGCCGTTGCCCACTGCCCGACCATGTTGCAGTTGGCCATCACGACAATCGGCGCCGCCGGGTGCGTGCGCAGCAGTCCAATCGGCTTTCCCGATTGCACCACCAGCGTCTCGCTTTCGTCCATCGTCTCGAGCGTCCGGACGATCCGGTCGTACGAGGCCCAGTTGCGCGCGGCCTTGCCGAGCGCCGCGTACACGACGAGGTTCGAGGGGTTCTCGCCGACGGCGAGAACGTTCTCGAGCAGCCGCAACAGCCCTTCCTGGCGCCAGCCCTTGCAGCGCAGCGTCCGGCCGCCGGTGACGCCAAAGGTTCGCGTGGACATGATCGCCCTCTTCAGCGGCCCAGCGCGTAGCTGGAAATGTCGATGCCCAATGCCTGCTCGACCGGCGGGTATACGCTCGGGTCGGTCACGCTCGAGGACAGCGGCAACCGGTCCTTCGCGATGCGCAGTACGCGCAGCCGCGTCCCTTCGCGGATGTCGCCCGAACTCACCGGCACGCCCGCATCGTCGAGCGTCGCGATGACGTCGGGGTAGGTGGCGAGCCGCTCGCCGTCGGCGCCGACCACGGCCATGAACTCGTTCATCACATGCAGCACCTTGGCGTTCGCGCCGGTGCCGATCGTGATCGTGCCGATGTCGAAGGCTTCCGGCGTGTAGACGACCGACTTGGTCGTGACGACGCCTTCGCCCAGGAGCGTGCCGCCCGTCCTGGCGCAGATCGCGTCGATGATCGCTGCTCCGCCGCGCGGCTCGGCCGCCAGGATCGCCTCGCCGAGCTCGAGCGCCATGGAGATCCCGCCGAGAGCGGCGTGCTCGCGCACATACGATGCGCGCACCGGGTTGCGGCAGGACGCAATGAAGCCGCCCGCCATGTCGGCTGCCTTGCGCAGGATCGGGGAGATCTTCCCGGTCGCCCCGCGCACGCACAACTCGATGTAGGAGTTCGCGGCGCGCTTGCCTCCGACGGCGGTCTGGATCATCGGCTCCGGGCTGTTGGCGAGGCCGATCGAACCCATGTCCCCCGTCGGATGCGCACGAATGTCGCCGACCGCGTCGATCACCTTCAGGCCCAGGATGGCCGAAGGCAGCCAGCCGTTCATCGTGCTCGACTTGCCGTTCTGGCCGATGATCAGACCGTAGATGGGCTCCCCCAGTTCTTCCTGCAGCAGCTCGACCGCCTTGACGTAGTCGACGCCCAGCATCTGCCAGTCGGTGGTGCCCCCCGGCGCGCCGATTGCCGCCGCGGTGGCGATCCAGGCGTCGTCCGGCACCTCGTCCATGCCGACGATGCAGGGCTCCCCGGCGTTCACGGCAGCGGTGCCGAGCATGCGGCCGTGATCGGCCCATCCGCCCCCCCCGGCTGCAAAAACCGCGCCGCCCCGGATCGCGGCCTCGACATCTCGCGCAGTCAGAATGCGTCCCACGTTCCCCTGTCCTTTCATCGAATGCTGCGTTGCCCGCCCTTGATCGACGCGACGATTGCCGCGACCCGCTCGAAGGCGGATCGCGGCGGCAGTGCGCGCGTCCAGTCGTCCCGGTCCTGCGCTCGCCGCGTAGCGTCGTAGCCGTATTTCGCAATCGTTCCGCCCAGCTTCATCGGTTCGGAGCGATCGGTTCTCATGCCCGGGACGACCACGATGTCGCGTTCCGCGCGCATGCGGGTCGCGATCGCCCACTGAACGGCGAACTCATCCCAGGGGTCGACGTCCTCGTCGACCACCGTGACCTGCTTGATCAGGTTGATCGCGCTCAGCGTCGCGAGGATCGCCTTGCGCGCGTCGCCGGGCCGTTGCTCGCCGGTCAGCGTCACCACCGCCGAGAGGCGGCCGCAACCGCTGCCGGAGACCGCGACGTTCCCGGTGGCGGGAATGATCGCCTTCAGGCTGGACTGCAGCCCGGCGGCGATCGAGACCGCGCCGAGCAGCACATGCTCCTGGTGAAAGCCGGGTTCGACGACCTGCAGCATCGCGTCGCGCCGGCGCGTGATCGCGCGCACGGTCACGACGTAGCCGGCGCCGTAGCGCTCGTACATGCCGTGGTACTCGCTGACCGGCCCCTCCTCGACCGTCTCGGAGACGTCGATCTCGCCCTCGATCACGATCTCGGCGCCGGCCGGCACCTGCAACTCGCTGGTCCTGCAGCGCACCGTCGCCACCGGTTCGCCGAGCAGCGCGCCGGCCACCTCCATCTCGTCGTCGCCCAACTTCAGGTAGAGCGCCGCGGCGAGCAGCACAGCCGGATGGTTGCCGAGGGTGATCGCGATCGGCAGGCGTTCGCCGCGCGCTGCGGCCGCCCGCGCCATGACCGCCAGATGGTGGTTCGGCGCGATGCCGATCAGGGCGCGATCGCCACCGAGCGGCTTGAGGCGGGCATAGGAGAGATTGCGATGGCCGGTCACGCGATCCTGCGCGACGATGCAGCCGGCGGTGATGTACGGGCCGGTCTCGTGCTCGAAGAAGCGCGGGACGGGGAGCAGCCCGAGTTCGGGCGGCATCTCGACTTCCTGCACCGGCCCCCGTTCGACGACGGACACCGCCAGCGGCGCCGCGATGGCCTGCGCGATGCGGGTAGTGAGCGCACTGCGGGCGACGCCGAGCCCGAGAGCGATTCTGTCGACGGTGCTGAGCAGGTTGCCCACGACCGGAATGCCGCTCGCGCCGGTCGAGGTGAAGATCAGTGCAGGCCCCGGGTCGAGCGCCGACAGACAGGCGGAAAGCTCGAAGCCCGCAGGGTCCATCGCCCGGTGGATCCTCGCGACCTCGCCGCGCTCCTGCAGCGCGGCGAGGAAGGACCGGAACGAATTGCGTTCGATCGCGCGGGTGTCGTCTCGTGCCGTGGGACTCATCAGCGGCCTGATCCGTTGACGCTCCGCACGCCGCGGTCGATCCGGAGAACTGCCTCCAACATCACTTCGGTCCCTGCGGCCAGTTGCGACGGTTCGCTCCACTCCTGCGGGCAATGGCTGCGTCCGCCGAGGCAGGGCACGAAGATCATCGCGGCCGGCGCCACGCGCGACACGAACGCTGCGTCGTGACCCGCTCCCGAGGCCATCGACATCGCCGAGCGCCCCAATGCGGCGGCACTCTCCAGCAGAATCTGCTGCAAGTCGGGGTCACAGCCGGCCGGATCGTTGTCCGACAGGACGCGAAAGCCTGCAAGCTCGATCGCGCTCGCTGCTGCGATTCCGGCGGCGCGCGAATGCAGTTCGTCGATGAAACGCTTCATCAGCGATGCGCTCTCGCAGCGCGCGTCGATCACGAGGCGCGCCTCGCCCGGCACCACGTTCACCGCGTTCGGCCGCACATCGATCACACCCGCGGTCGCCACGAAATAGCCCTCGCCGCATGCGTCGCAGGCCCGTGCCAGGTCCCGGATCGCCACGACGATCTCGGCTGCGGCCACGGCCGCGTCCCGACGACCCGACATCGGCGCGGTGCCGGCGTGCGCCGCCTCGCCGACGAGGTGCAACTCCAGGCGGGTGATGCCCACGATCGCGGTGACGATTCCGACATCGAGGCCCCGAGCCTCCAGGACCGGCCCCTGCTCGATGTGCAGTTCGAGGAACGCGAGAACGTCGTCGCGGCATGCCGCACCGAGGCGCTCGGGCGCCCCGCCAACCCGCCGCATGGCCTCGCGCAGCTTCTCCCCGCCCGGTCGCTGCTGCTCGAGCTGGTCCTCCTCGAGCGCCCCCGCCATCGCGCGGCTGCCGATGCACGACAGCCCGAATTCGCTCGGCTCCTCGGCCAGAAAATCCACGACCTCGAGCGCATGTTCGAGCGCGACGCCCGCGTCACGGAGCGCACGGGCGACCTCGAGCCCGGCAAGGACGCCTGCGATGCCGTCGAACCGGCCTCCACCCGGAACACTGTCGGAGTGCGAGCCGAGCATGATCGTTGCGGCGTCCGGGCTGCACCCGGCTCGCCTGCCGATCAGGTTGCCGCCTTCGTCGATCCGCACGGCAAGGCCCGCGTCGCGAAAGCGGCCCGCCAGCCATTCGCGCCCCTCCAGGAACTTCGTCGAGAACGACCGGCGCGTATACGGAAGGTCGGGCTCGGTGATCTCCCCGAGCCTCATCAAGTCGGTCCAGAGCCGGGCGCCATCGATCCGGTCGTCGGCAGCGTGTTCGCCCATCGCCCGCTTTCTCAGGCGAGGCGCGCCGGGCGCACGAACGAACCGTTGCCCGGCTCGGCGAGCACCGAAGCCCCGTCGAAGGCGAGCGCGCCGCGCACGAAGGTGGCGACCGGACGATGCGAGAGTTCGATCCCCTCGTACGGACTCCAGTGGACGCGGTTGTGCCCGCTCGCCGCCGGATCGTAGCGCCCCGGCCGATGCCCGAGCACGGTGATGTCGGCATCGAGCCCCGCCTCGAGCGCGCCCTTGCGATGGCCGATCCGGAACAGCCTCGCGGGATTGGCAGCCAACAGGCGCGCGGCCCAGAACAGCGGCAGGCCTCGATCGAGCAGGCCCTTGACCAGCAGCGGAACCAGAACTTCCAGCCCCGGCACGCCCGAGGCGTTCCTGAGCATGTCCGGGTCGGTCTTGCGATCCTCGGACCAGCTCACGTGGTCGGTCGAGACCACCGTGACGTTGCCTGCCGCCAGGTGCCGCCACAGCGCCTCGCGTTCGACCCTGCCACGCACCGGCGGGTTGATCTTCGCCTTTCCGCCCAGGCGCGAGACGTCATCCTCTTCGCATAGCGTCAGGTAGTGAATGCACGCCTCGATGGTGGCGTCGACCCCCTGCTGCCGGTACGCGGCCGCCATCGTGTAGCCACGCCCGAGCGAGCAGTGGACCACGTGGGCGGAGCAACCGGTATCGGCCGCGAGCTCGTAGACCTCGGCGATCGCCAGGGTCTCGGTGATCGGCGGCCGCGAAAGCGCGTGTGCCCGATAGTCGGTGATGCCCGATGCCTCGGTCCGGCGAATGTAGGCGCGTGTGCACTCGTCGTTCTCGTTGTGAACCCCGGCAATCAGCCCGAAGGGGGCGATCGCCGCGAAGGCGTCGCGCAGCAGGGGAGTCGCGATCCGCGGGAAACGAGTGGGATGAGTCTCGAAAGTGGAGAACTTGAAGGCTGCCGCACCCGCCGCGACCATCTCCGGAATGCAAGCCGCACCGTCCTCGGGGCGGATGGTGCCGAACAGCGCGAAATCGACGCGCGCGGTCGCGCCGGCCTCAGCCGCTTTCTGCGCAACCTTCTCGCCGGTGCAGATCAGGTTGCCGTCGTCGTAGGGCATATCGACGATCGTGGTCACCCCGCCGGCGGCCGCCGATCGCGTGGACCACTCGAAACCTTCCTGGCCGCGCTGCGAACAGGAATGAACCTGCGGATCGATCGCGCCCGGCATGACCAGCGCCGATCCGAAATCATGGCGTTCGCGCGCGGCCGGCCCCTCGCCCTCGCCCACGCGCGCGATGACGCCGTCGCGGACCGCGACGAAGCCGCGTTCGAATGTTCGATCGGTACGCACGATGCGACCGGTGACAACGAGATCGAAGTCGCTCAAGGGTTCACCCGACTGCTCGATGGGACGCCGTCACGGCCGGGATTCGCGGCCGGTCCGGCACGATGCGAGAACGAACGTCGCACCGTCGATGCAGTCTAGACGCTGAGGTGGACCGCGTGTCATTCCAGAATCGCAGGGATCCATATCCTCAACGCAGCATCCAGCTCCCCCCGCCTCGCCGTGCCCGTTCCTTTTGCCACCGCCTCCAGATAGGCCGCCTGCGCCGCCGTCCCGTCCTGCACCTCGTCCAGCTCGTCGTACCTCAGCCCGGTCCCGATCGTCGGCAGCACGGCCTTGATCGAGCGCGACCCGCGCATGTCCGGGTGGTAGTAATGCGCGCGCACCACCGGCAACAGGTCGAACAACCGCCCCGCGATGCCGCGCAGCGCCGACGCCAGCTCCGGACAAACGTCCGCCAGCCGCTCGATCACGCCGCGCTCGAACTGCGCGTTGTACGCGATCACCGCACCGTCGCCCGGCAGCTCGCGCACCAGCAGGCCGTCATAGCGGCCGTCGCCCCGGTAGGTCCAGTCGGTATCGACGCGCCACAGTTCGGTGCGTGCGATGCGCAGGCCCGAACCTTCGCGCATACCGTCGATGACCCAGCGCTGGATCGCGACGTCGGTCGGGTGGTGCGCCTTCACCGCGCCCGACGACTTCACCTCGGCCAGCGTCCAGCCTTGAGGAGCGGCCAGCAGGATGTCGGCGCGCACCAGCAGGTCGTCGCGCTCGAAGGTGGCTTCGAAGAGCGGTCGGTCGATTCCCGCGGCGAGCAGTCCGCGCGTGAGATGCGAGCAGGCGCGATTTCGACAGGCGGGGCGCGCGGCGCGATGCGTCGCCGTTTGCCAACCATCTCGTCATCGCGGCCATATTCTCCATGGCGTTTACATCTTAATGACCCCGGCGCCGGCTGTGGTTGCGAATCGCCCACGGACCCGATGGCCGGCGGCCGGAGACCGCAATGGACTTACCGCCGCAAGGGCGGCCACGCGCTGTCGGGCTCGCTCCCCTGCTGCAGCGGGCCCGACAGCAGCTCGTCGAGCATCGCGCGCATGCGCTTCCAGTGCGAACCCTGCCAGTACACGCGATCGCACGACTCGCACCGCATGAACCGGTCGTAGGCTTCACGCGCGACGGGCGGCAGCCGCTGGGTGACCTCTTCCTTGTCGACGCCGCGCAGCGGCGCGTTGCAGGCCAGGCACAGCGTGAACGGCCGTGCGCTGCGCGCGAGATCGAGCCGCTCGAAGAGCGCGTGCAGCTGCTGCGCCGGTTCCAGCGGGCGCACGTAGCAGCCGTGCGTGATGGCGCGGCGCTTGAGCAGCTCGCGGTCGCGCGTGAGCACGATGCGGCCTTCCTCGACCGACAGCCGCTCGATCTCGAGGTCGTCGATGGCGTTGTCGTAATGCGTGTCGAAGCCGGCCATCCGCAGCAGCCGCGCCAGCCCGCCCAGGTGCGCATCGGCGACGAAGCGCGTCACGCGCAGCGGCGTTTCGCGCACTCGCAGCAGCGGCGTGACGTCCAGCGACTCGAACTTCGGATACACGGCCACCCGGTCGCCGTCGCGCAGCAGGCGGTCGAAGCCGACCGATTCGCCGTTCACGAGCACCAGCTCGACTTCCGTATGCGGGACGCCGAGCGCCTCGATCTCGTGCTTGACGGTGGCCGCCCGGGCGCAGACGTGGTCGAAGTCGCGGCTGCGCCGCGCCGGCGCGAGGAAGTCGTTCAGTTCCTCGTAGAAGCGGAAGGTCGCGGTCGTCATGGTGCGACTCCCTTCGTCGTGACCGCGCCGGCCGACGCGATACGAACCTCCTTCATTGCCGGGCAGGACGGTGATCAGGCGATGGCGCCGACAGAGGCAGCGATTCCCGTCCGGTACGGCGTCGGTTCGAGGCCGTACGCCGCCTCGATCTTGCCGCTGTCGAAGCGGTAGTCATGCTCGAACTGATACATCATCTCTTCGTTCTCGCGCAGCACCGGTACGAACAGCCCCATCAGCCTCAACATCCAGCGGGGCGCGGCCTGCAGCCTGTAGGGGCGTCCCGCCAGTTCACAGGCAAGGCGCACGAAACCTTCGCCGGTCAATGGCTCTCTCGTGGTCGGCACGTGCCATGTCTGTCCATACGCCTGCGCGGACTGCCCGAGCAACGCAACCGCGCGACCCGCATCAGGGGTGTAGGTGAAGGTGTGCACCGCCCTCGGGTTGCCGACCCATTGCGGCGTCCTGCCGGCCTTCAGTCGCGTGAACACGGTGGCGTGCGGGAAGCTCTGCACCGCTCCGGGTCCGTAGAAATCCGCGGATCGCACGATCATCGCGCGCAGGTTGCCCGAACGCATCTCGTCCAGCAGCATCGTCGCGATCCGGGCTCGTACCTCGCCCTTGCGGCTGCACGGGTCGAACGGCGTCTCCTCCGTCATCGAACCTTCGACCCTGCCATAGGCATAGACGTTATCGAAGAAGACGAGGCGGGTGCCATGCCGCTTGCAGCCGTCGATCACGTTACGCATCACCCACGGCCACTGCTCCTGCCAGACGGTGGTGTCGTACTTCAACCCCGCCACCAGATAGGCCGTGTCGCTGCCGGCAATGGCCAGCGCGGTCGCCTTCGGGTCGAGGAGATCCGCCGCACGGGTTTCGTCGGTGGCATTGACCTGGCGTGGATTGCGGCTCACCTGCCGGATACGGTCCGTCGACGTCGAAAGGCACAACGAGAGCTCGCGGCCGATGACGCCGCCGGCACCGAGAACGGCCTGTATGCGCATGTGCCCTCCCGAAGTCGATGACGTCTACCGGTCAGGAGAGCGCGCAGCCTTCGGCCTCACCCCGACCCCTGAACCTGGCTGCCGCATACGGCGCTCGCGCCCCGGGGCACGGCGTTCGCGGTACAGCACGTACAGGCCCGCTCCGATCAGCAACGCGATGCCGCCCCACGCGAGCGGGTTCGGAACATCGCCCCAGACCAGGTAGCCGACGACGATCGCGTACAGCACGCCGGTATAGCGAAACGGCGCGACGAGCGACATCCTGCCGTGCCGCATGGCGTCGACGATCAGGTAGTAGGCGCCCATCAGGAAGACGGCGGCCAGCGCGAGAAGCCCGAGGTCGCCGGCACCGAACGCGCGCCAGCCTTCGAGCAGCGACAGCGGTGCGGCGAGCGCAGTGACCGAGGCCGTCGTCGACAGCGTGACCAGCACCGACGGGACGTCGCCGGCGATCCGGCGGGTGAGCAGGTCGCGCACCGCCTGGAACAGCGCGCTGAGCAGGCACACCAGCGCGTACACGTTGAAGCCTGCCAGCCCGGGCTGCACGACCAGGACGACGCCCGCGAAGCCGGCGCAGACCGCGAGCCAGTGTGCCGCGCTCACCTTCTCGCGCATGAACATGACGGCCAGCACGACGATGAACAACGGCGCCGACAGGTTGATCGCGGTGGCGTTGGCGATCGGCAACTGGAACAGCGCGGTCAGGTACAGGACGGTGGCGATCGCCTCGGCGGCCGCGCGCGCGAGCACGCGCCGGTCGGCGGTGTCACGCAGGCGCGCGGTGGCTCCGAGGGCGTGCGCGACCGCCAGCACCATCGCGGTGGCGATGACGCCGCGCAGGAAGATCAGTTGCGCGGTGGGCATACCCGCGCTCACCACCTTGACCACCGTGTCGTTGGCGACGAAGCAGGCCATTGCACCGGCCATGCTGAGGATGCCGCGGCGGTTGGCGGCGAAGGGCGGGGTCGCGGCGACAGTGCTCACGGTGGCCTGCACTGTACAGCAACGTGTGGCCCGCGATCGGCCACTGCCCGCCCGGCGGGCGGCACGGTCACTCACTCGTGCCGCAGCGCCTCGATCGGGTCCAGCCGCGCGGCGCGGCGCGCCGGGAAATAGCCGAACAGCACGCCGATGCCGGCCGAGAACAGGAACGACAGCAGGTTGATCGACGGGTCGAACAGGTAGGGCACCTGCATCAGGCCGGCCATCACCATCGATGCGCCGGTGGCCAGCACGACGCCGATCAGGCCGCCGAGCGCGGCCAGCACCACGGCCTCGATCAGGAACTGCAGCAGCACTTCGCGCTCGAGCGCGCCGATCGCCAGCCGCAGGCCGATCTCGCGGGTGCGCTCGGTGACGCTCACCAGCATGATGTTCATGATGCCGATGCCGCCCACCAGCAGGCTCACCGCGGCCACCGCGCCGAGCAGCATCGTCATCACTTTCGTGGTGCCCGACAGCGTGTCGGCGAGCTGCCGGGTGTCGAGCACGTTGAAGTTGTTCTCGTCGGCTTCGGCCAGCTTGCGGCGCTCGCGCAGCAGCTGCGTGAGGCTCGACTTGACGCGTTCGGCGTCGCTGCCGTCCTTCATCGATACCAGCAATGTCGACACGCGCGTGTTGCCGGTGACGCGCCGCTGCAGCGTGCGCAGCGGTACCAGCACGACGTCGTCCTGGTCGTTGCCCATCGCGCCCTGGCCCTTGGACGCGAGCTGGCCCACGACTTCGCACGAGAACTGCTTGACGCGCAGCGGCTCGCCCAGCGCCGGACGCGTGCCCCACAGCTCGCGCCGGATCGTCTCGCCGATCACGCACACGGCGGCGCCTGCGCGCAGCTCGTCGTCGCTGAACATGCGCCCCGAGGCGAGCGTCCAGTTGCTGGTGTCGAACCAGGCGTTGGTGCTGCCGGTGACGCTGGTGTTCCAGTTGCGGCCGTTGGCCACCACGGTGGTGGCGGTGCGCGACTCGGGCGCCACCGCGAGGATGCCGCCGAGCTGCGTGGCGATCGCGTCGGCGTCGGTCTCCTTGAACGCGGGCGCGGTCGCGCCGCCGCCGCCCGGCCCCATGCGCTGGCCGGGACGCACCATCAGCAGGTTGGTGCCCAGGCCGGCGATCTGCTCCTGCACCGCCACGGTGGCGCCGTTGCCGACCGTGACCATCGTGATGACCGCGCTCACGCCGATCACGATGCCGAGGATCGTGAGGAACGAGCGCAGCAGGTTGCGCCGGATCGAGCGCAGCGCGAGCAGCAGCGTGTTCAGCAGCATCAGGCGGCTCCGCCGGCGGCGGCGCTCGTGGCCGGCGCCTCGCGTGGCCCGGCCGCATCGGCGGACGGTATCGCGCGAGGCGTCGCGCGCAATCCGGCCGGATGCGCATTGCGCGTGTCGCTTTCGACCCGCCCGTCGACGAAGCGCACGATGCGCCGCGCCCACTCGGCCATGTCGGGCTCGTGCGTCACCATCAGGATCGTGATGCCGCGCTCCACGTTGAGCCGCCACAGCAGCTCCATGATCTCGCGGCTGCGCTGCGTGTCGAGGTTGCCGGTGGGCTCGTCGGCCAGCAGCACCGCCGGTTCGGTGACGATCGCGCGC
>JAHDYE010000110.1 GCA_023383035.1 Burkholderiaceae bacterium
TCATCGAGAGCGACTGCGCCGAAGGGCCCTACGGCGCCAAGGGCATTTCCGAGCTACCGACGATCGTCATTGCGCCCGCCGTCGCGAACGCGCTGTACAACGCGACCGGCGTTCGGATCTTCGAACCGCCGATGTCGCCCGAGAAAGTCGCCCGTGCCATCCACGAGAAGCGGGTGCAGGCGACTCCCGGCAAGGTAACTGCTCACCTCGAAGGTGCGGCAGTTTGAGCACGAATGAAGCTGAAGTACTTCGCCTGGCTCCGGGACAGCCTCGGATGCGATTCGGAAGAGATCGTCCTGCCGGACGAGATCAGGAATGTGGGCATGCTGCTCGACTGGCTTCCGACCCAGGACGAACGCTTCAAGCGCGCGTTCGAATACATCGATGTCGTGCTGATCTCGGTCAATTCCCACTATGCAGATCGCGACCATCCCGTGCATGACGAGGACGAAGTCCTTTTGGCCCCGCCGATCGCGGGCGGCTGAGGAGAGCACCTTGAATTTCCTGTCCGAAGAAGAGATGACTGCATGAGGCGACGCACCGTCCTCTCGATGGAGCAGGCGCTGTCGCTGCCGTCGGCGACGCTGCGCTTCGCCCAGCTCGGCTGGCGCGTGATCCGCATCGAGTCCACCCCCACCGGCGCCGGCCTGCCGGGTGACCCCAACCGCTACATCGGCTCGCGCGTGGCCGACGAGGACCGGCGCAGCTACTTCGTCGCCCCCAACGTCGGCAAGGAGGCGATCGCCCTGAACCTGAAGGATCCGCGCGGCCACGCCGTGCTGCAGCGGCTCCTCCGCGCGCTCGACGTCGACGTGTTCTGCTGCAACACCGTGCCCTCGCGCTACGCTTCGCTGGGCATCGACTACGAGACGCTGTCCTCGGTCAAGCCCGACCTGATCTGGGCCGGCATCTCGGCCATGGGCCCGCGCTTTCCCGAGGCCCCGGGCTACGACCCGGTGATCCAGGCCATGGTGGGCTACATGGAGGTCACCGGCGATCCGGACGGCCCGCCCATGCTCACCGGCATCCCGGTGATCGACCTGAAGGCGGGCGACGAGGTCTACGCCAACGTGATGGCGGCGCTGCTGGAGCGCCACGAGAGCGGGCGCGGCACGCGCATCGACGTCTCGATGCTGCAGGCGGCGGCCTCGTGGCTGACCACGGTGCTGCCGCTGATCGACTTCGGCTGCCAGCCCAACGAGATCACGCGTGCGGGCAACGAGCACCGCAAGTTCATCCCGACCAACGTGTATCCGACCAGCGACGGCTACGTGTTCCTGGCCATCGGCAGCGACGTGCAGTGGCGCCGGCTCACGGCGATCCCGAAGTTCGGGCCGGTGGGCAACGAGGTGCGCGCCACCAACGAAGGGCGCCACGCCGAGCGCGAGGCGATCCACCGCGACATGGCGGCGGTGACGCGCCAGTACCGGTCGGAGGAGATCCTGGCGGACCTGCGCGCGGCGACGATTCCGGCCACGCGCATCCTGGACCTGCGGCAGGTGATCGAGCTGCCGCAGCTGAGCGACCGGCTCACGCGCACGACGATGCCCGACGGGCACGTGGTGCGCATGCAGCCGATGGCGGTCGACGTGGAAGGCGCGCGCACCGAGCTGCCGTTTCCGCCCCGCTACGGCGCGGACACCGACCGCGTGCTGGCCGAAGCGGGTTATTCGGCCGGCGACGTGCAGGCGTTCCGCAGCGAACGCGTGATCGCCTGAACGGGCGCAACGAGAACCCGACCAAGGACCAGTCCCGAGCCGACGCAGAACGGCAAGGGATACAGGAGACCGGAATGCGAATCGCAGTGCTGGGCGGCGGACACGGCTGCTACGCCGCGGCGGCCGATCTGTCCGAACAGGGACACGAGGTACGTCTGTGGCGGCGCGATGCGGCGGCGCTCGCGCCGGTCGCCGCGACGGGACGCATCGTGCTGCGCGACTTCCGCGGGCGCCGCGAAGTGCCGCTGGCGCTGGCCAGCGCCGACATCGGCGCGGCCGTGCGCGGCGCCGAGCTGATCCTGGTACCCACGCCCGCGTTCTCGCAGCTCGACATCGCCCGCGCGCTCGCTCCGCACCTGGTCGACGGACAGGTCGCGTTCCTGCCGCCGGGCACGTTCGGCAGCTACGTGATGGCGCGCGCGACGCGCGAGGCCGGCAGCCGCGCCGATGTCGCGTTCGCCGAGACCGGCACCCTGCCCTACCTGGCGCGCAAGCACGGGGCCGCCGAGGTGGCGATCACCACGCGCGCCACCCGGCTGCCGACCGGCGTGTTCCCGGCCCGCGCGAGCGAGCACGCCCGCGCCGTGATCGCGCGCGCCTACCCGTCGATCGAGCCGGTCGAGGATGCGCTGTCGGGAGCGCTGATGAATGCCGGGCCGATCATCCATCCACCGCTGATCGTCATGAATGCCGCGCCGCTCGAGCATTTCGAGCGCTGGGACATCCACGCCGAAGGCACCCAGGCATCGGTGCGGCGCGTCACCGACGCACTCGACGCCGAGCGCATCGCGGTGCGTGAGGCGCTCGGCTACGCGGCGCCGCACTTCCCGCTGGCCGACCATTACCATACCGACCGCTGGATGTACGGCAACGCGCACGACAAGCTGGTCGACAGCGGCGACTGGCGCGAGCACATCGAGCTGGCCACGCACCGCTACATGCGCGAAGACGTCGCGTACGGGCTGGCGTTCCTGGTTTCGGTCGCCGACTGGGCCGAAGTGCCCTGCCCGGTCGCGCGCGGCCTGCTCGCGATCTGCGGCGCGATCGTCGGCGCGGACCTCGGCCGCGGCCCGCGCACGCTGGCTGCGCTCGGCCTGAACCGCTTCGACCGTGCGGCGATGCAGCGCCTGCTCGAACGGGGGCTCGACGCGTGAACGCCCCGACGCGCCTCCACGAATGCAGGATCGCCCGGTGAGCCGCACCGACGCACGGCGCGAGACGATCGCTGCGCTCGGCGCCGGCCGCATGGGCCGCGGCATCGCCACCGCGTTCGCCTATGCCGGCCATGAAGTGTGCCTGGTCGACGTCAAGCCACGCGACCGGGCGCAGGCCGAGGCGCTCGGGCGCGACGCGCTGGCCGAGATCGACGCATCGCTGGCCGCGATGGCGCAGTGGGGCGCGTTCGACGACGCGCTGCGCCCGGCGATCCTGCGGCGCGTGCGCTTCGCGACACGCGACGACGCGCCGGCCGCGCTGACGCAGGCCGACGTGGTGTTCGAAGGCGTACCGGAAGTGATCGAGGCCAAGCGCGAGACCTTCGACTTCGCCGCCGCCCACCTGCGCCCCGATGCGCTGCTCGCGTCGACCACTTCCACCTTCCTGGTCACCCAGCTGGCCGCGTTCGTAGCGCATCCACAGCGCTTCCTGAACGCGCACTGGCTCAACCCGGCGCACGTGATTCCGCTGGTCGAGCTGAGCGCGCACCCGGGCACCGCTCCCGAGGCGAGCCGCGCGCTGTCGGCGCTGCTCGAGCGCATCGGCAAGGTGCCGGTGATGTGCGCAGCCGCTCCCGGCTACATCGTTCCGCGGCTGCAGTCGCTGATCATGAACGAGGCGGCGCGGATGATCGAACAGGGCGTGGCCACCGCCGAGGACATCGACCGCGCCACCCGCTTCGGGCTCGGGTTCCGCTTCGCGAACATGGGCGTGGTCGAATTCATCGACTTCGGCGGCAACGACATCCTTTACCATGCGAGCCGCTACCTGGCTCAGGCGCTCGGCGACGGGCGGTACGCGTCTCCGGCGATCGTCGACCGCCTGATGCGCGAAGGCCGCAACGGGCTGCGCGACGGCAAGGGGTTCCACGACTTCGGCAACGTCGACATCGACGCCTACCGGAGGCAGGCCCTCGGCAGGATGCTCGACATGCTCGCGCATGTCGGGCTGCTGCGGCCGCCCGATACCGGGTGACCGGTCGCACGGTTCGAGTTCGACAGTCGTACGGGTTCATCATCCGGGTCCGCAGGCGACCCATCAAGGAGGAGCAACGCAATGAAGCGCCAGCTGTTCGCCGCACTCGCCGTCGCGGGAGCGCTCACGGCCACGACGGCCGCCGCCGAGATCACCATCGGCGTATCCCTAGGCACCACCGGACCGGGCTCGTCGCTCGGCATCCCCTACAAGAACGCGTTCCAGCTGCTGCCCAAGACGCTGGGCGGCGAGCCGGTCAGGTACATCATCCTCGACGACGAGTCCAAGCCCGACAACGCCGCGAAGAACGCGCGCAAGTTCGTCACCGAGGACAAGGTCGACGCGATCATGGGCTCCAACGGCGTTCCGTCGGCGGTCGCGATGAGCGCGGTCGCCGCCGAGTCGAAGACGCCGATGATCGCCCTCACCCCGGTGCCGCCGCTGGCGCCGGACCGCCTGCACTGGACCTTCGTCGTGCCGCAGACCACCGAGCTGATGATGAGCGCGGTGGTCGAGCACATGAAGGCGCGCGGGCTGAAGAACGTCGGCTACATCGGCTTCTCCGACACCTGGGGCGACCTGGTCTACAACGCGATCAACACGCTCGCGCCGGCCGGCGGCTACAAGGTGCTGACCAACGAGCGCTACGGGCGCGCCGACACCAGCGTCACCGGCCAGGTGCTCAAGGTGATGGCGGCCAACCCGGATGCGGTCATCGTCGGCGGTTCCGGCTCGCCGGGCGCCACGCCGCACATCGCGCTGATCGAGCGCGGTTACAAGGGGCCGATCTACCACAACCACGGCACCGTCAACCTGCCGTTCATCCAGACCGGCAAGAAGGCGGTCGAGGGCGCGATCGCCCCCACCGGCGCGCTGATCGTCGCCGAAGAGCTGCCCGACAACTTCCCCACCAAGGCCGTGTCGCTCGACTTCGTCAAGCGCTACGAGGCCGAGTTCGGCGCGGGCAGCCGCAACGCCTTCGCCGGCTACAGCTTCGACGGCGTACAGCTGCTCGACGCCGCGGTGCCGGTGGCGCTGAAGAAGGCCAAGCCGGGCACACCGGAGTTCCGCGCGGCGCTGCGCGACGCGATCGAGAACGTGCGCAACGTGATCGGCACCCACGGCGTGTACAACATGAGCGCCGCCAACCACAACGGTCTCGACGAGCGCGCGCGCGTGCTGGTGCGCGTCGAGAACGGCGCGTGGCGGCTGCTGAAGTAGCGTCGGAGCGCCCGCCACGATGACTGCGGACATCGCCCTCTGGCTGGTGCAGGATGGCGTCACCAACGGCGCCATCTACGCGCTTCTCGCCCTGGCATTGCTGCTGGTGTTCGCGGTCACCCGCGTGATCTTCGTGCCGCAGGGCGAGTTCATCGCCTACGCGGCGCTCTCGCTCGGGCTGCTGCAGACCGGCCAGCTTCCCGGCACGGTCTACGTGCTGGTCGGCGGCGGGCTGCTCGCCGCGGCGTTCGACATCGCGCTGGCGGTGCGCGAGAAGGCCACCGGGCGCATACCGCGCATCCTGTTCGTCTACGTGCTGATCCCGCTGGCGATGGCCGCCCTCGCCTGGTGGGCCGCGCCGCGCCAGCTCGACATGTGGGCGCAGGTGCTGATCGTGCTCGGCCTGGTCGTGCCGCTCGGGCCGATCCTGTACCGCGTCGCCTACCAGCCGCTGGCCAACGCGTCGGTGCTGGTGCTGTTCGTCATCTCGATGGCGGCGCACTACGCGCTGACCGGCCTGGGCCTGGTGTTCTTCGGCGGCGAGGGGCTGCGCTCGGCGGCCTTCTCCGACGCCCGCATCTCGCTGGGGGTGATCGAGATCACCGCGCAGAGCGCGCTGGTGGTCTCGGCCAGCGTGGTGGGCATGCTCGCGCTGTGGCTGTTCTTCGAGCGCACCCTGTACGGCAAGGCGCTGCGCGCCACGGCGATCAACCGCGTGGGCGCGCGGCTGGTCGGCGTGCCCACCGAGCTCTCGGGCAGCCTGAGCTTTCTGGTGGCGGCATTCATCGGCGCGGTGTCCGGGGTGCTGATCTCGCCGATCACCACCATCTACTACGACACCGGGCTGATGATCGGCCTGAAGGGCTTCGTCGGGGCGATCCTGGGCGGCATGGCGAGCTACCCGCTGGCGGCGGCCGGAGCGGTCGCGGTCGGGCTGCTGGAGTCGTTCTCGTCGTTCTGGGCGAGCGCGCTGAAGGAGTCGATCGTCTTCACGTTCATCATTCCGGTACTGGTGTGGCGCTCGCTCACGTCGCGTCATCACGTCGAGGACGAGGAAGAGTGACGATGCGCAAGTTCGGTCCGCTCGGCCTGTTCCTCGTGTTCATCGCGGTGGCTCCGCTGGTGCTGCCCGCCTTCTACGTCACGCTGCTGAACTACATCGGCCTGGCCACGCTGGTCACGCTCGGGCTGGTGCTGCTCACCGGCGTGGCGGGCATCGTCTCGTTCGGCCAGCAGGCCTTCGTCGGCATGGCCGCCTACACGACGGCGGCGCTCACCGTGCTCATGGGCCTGTCGCCGTGGCTGGCGCTGATCGCCAGCCTCGCGGTCACCGCGGCGATCGCGCTGCTGCTGGGCGCGATCACGCTGCGCCTGTCGGGTCATTACCTGTCGATCAGCACGATCGCCTGGGGCATCGCGGTCTACTACCTGCTCGGCAACCTGCCGATGCTCGGTCAGTACAGCGGACTCGACAACGTTCCCGCGGTGGCGGTGGCGGGCTGGACACTGGACACCGGCCGCGAATCCTACTACCTGATCTGGGTCGCCACGGTCGCGGCGCTGCTCGGCGCACGCAACCTGCTCGATTCGCGCTCCGGGCGGGCGATCCGCGCCCTGCGCTTCCGCGGCGTGATGGCCGAGAGCTTCGGCGTCGACACCGCGGCGCTGAAGATCACGGTGTTCCTGTACGCGGCGTTGCTGGCCGGCCTGTCGGGCTGGCTCTACGCGCACTTCCTGCGTTTCGTGAGCCCGCACGCGTTCGGCGTCAATGCCGGTATCGACTACCTGTTCATGGCGGTGATCGGCGGCGCCAGCCAGGTGTGGGGGGCGCTGATCGGCGCATCGGTGCTCACCGTGCTCAAGGAGTGGCTGAAGGACCTGCTGCCCGACATGTTCCAGCGCAGCGGCAACTACGAAATCGTCGTGTTCGGCGTGCTGATGATGTTCCTGCTGCATCGCACGCGCGACGGGCTCGCACCGGCGTTCGCGCGGCTGCTGCCGGCCGGCCCGGCACGCCAGCGGCCGCCCGACGCGCCGCCGCTGGCCACGCGCGCCCGGCCCCCGGCCGGCCAGCCGCTGCTCGAGCTGCGCGGCGTGCAGAAGCGCTTCGGCGGCCTGCTCGCGGTCAATGCCATGTCGTTCGACATGCACAGCGGCGAGATCCTCGGGCTGATCGGTCCCAACGGCGCCGGCAAGAGCACGCTGTTCAACCTGATCACCGGCGTGCTGGTGGCCGACGCCGGCCAGATCCGCTTCCTCGGCCAACCCATCGAGCGGGCCACGCAGCGCGAGATCGCCCGCCGCGGCATCTGCCGCACGTTCCAGCACGTGAACCTGGTGAGCACCATGTCGGTGATCGAGAACGTGGCGCTCGGCGCGCACCTGCGCGGCCGCCGCGGCACCGTCTCGGCGATGCTGCAGCTGGACCGCCAGGAAGAGCAGCGGCTGTTCGCCGAGGCCGCCCGCCAGCTCGATCGCGTCGGCCTGGGCGAACACCTGTTCGAGCCCGCCGGCAGCCTGCCGCTGGGCCAGCAGCGCATCGTCGAGATCGCGCGCGCGCTCGCCGCCGATCCGGTGCTGCTGCTGATGGACGAGCCGGCGGCCGGCCTGCGCTACGGCGAAAAGCGCGCCCTGGCCGAGCTGCTGCGCAAGCTGCGCGCCGAAGGCATGAGCATCCTGCTGGTCGAGCACGACATGGAGTTCGTCATGGGGCTGGTCGACCGCCTGGTGGTGATGGATTTCGGCGAAAAGCTCGCCCAAGGGCTGCCCGCCGAGATCCAGAACAACCCCGCGGTGCTCGAAGCCTATCTCGGAGGTATCGAGTGAGCACGGTACTCGAAGTGACCGACCTTCGGGTCTGCTATCGCAAGGTCGAAGCGCTGCATGGCGTGTCGCTGCGCGTGGACAAAGGCACCATCGTCACCGTGATCGGACCCAACGGCGCGGGCAAGACGACGCTGCTGGGCGCGATCATGGGCCTGCTGCCGTCCACCGGCACGATCCGCTATCTCGGTGGCGAGCTCGCGGCAGCGCGGGTCGAGGCGCGCGTGGCGCGCGGGCTGTGCCTGGTGCCGGAACGCCGCGAGCTGTTCGGCGAGCTCTCGGTGCAGGACAACCTGCGCCTGGGCGCGTTCCAGCGCGTGCGCCACGGCGAGCGCGGCGCCGACGCCGACCTGGGCGACGTCTACCAGCGCTTTCCGCGGCTGGCCGAGCGGCGCACGCAGTTGGCCGCCACGCTCTCGGGCGGCGAACGCCAGATGCTGGCGCTCGGACGCGCGCTGATGGGCAAGCCCCAGCTGCTGATGCTCGACGAGCCCAGCCTGGGGCTGGCCCCGCGCATCGTGCGCGAGATCATGCACATCATCGCCGATCTGCGAAAGACCGGCGTGTCGATCCTGCTGGTCGAGCAGAACGCGCGCGCGGCCCTGCAGGTGGCCGACTACGGCTACGTGCTGGAGACCGGCGAGATCGCGCTCGAAGGCGCCTCCTCCTCGCTGGCCGGCAATCCGCGCGTCGTCGAGTCGTACCTGGGGCTCGCAAGCAAGACGTCATGAGCCGCGATGCCCGTCCGGTGCCGGCGCTGCCACAGGTCTACCCGACGGTGGTGCACATGCTCGTCGACGCCGCCGGCCGGCATCCGCACGCCGAGGCGCTGGTCTGCGGCGAGCGGCGCCTGGACTACACGCACTACCTGCGATGCGTACGCAGCTTCGCCGCCGAGCTCGAATCGCTCGGCGCGCGCGGCCAGCGCGTCGCCACGCTGCTCGGCAACTCGATCGACGCCTGCATCGCCGCATTCGGCGCGCTCGCGGCGGGCGCGCAGCACGTGCCGCTCAATCCGCTGCTGGCGCCGCGCGAAATCGACGACATCCTGCGTGATGCCGCGCCGGTCGTGCTGGTGATCGACGAAGCGCTGGCGCCGGTGCTGGCCGGCATCGCGCGCGACGCCGGCATCGGCCGGCTGATCGTGGTGGGCGCCGCGGCGCGCCGGCTCGATCGACCCGGCGCGGAAGGCACGGCAGCCACGGCGCTGCCCGATCCCGACAGTCTCGCACTGCTGCAGTACACCGGCGGCACCACCGGCAGGCCGAAGGGCGTCGATCTCGTGCATCGCGCGATCGCGATCAACGTGTCCCAGCGCGAAGCGCTGCTGCCGAGCCGCGCCGGCGACCGCATCATCTGCATGATGCCGATTTCGCACGCATACGGCATGGCGATGGGGCTGTTCCTGGCCGCGTACTGCGGCGGCACACTGGTGATCCTGCCGCGCTACGCGCCCGACGAGGTACTCGCGACGGTGGCGCGCGAACGCATCAACGTCTTTCCGGGCAGTCCGACGGTCTTCGTCGGCCTGATGGCCCACCCCGACTTCGCGCGCACCGACTGGTCCAGCGTGCACACCTGCTATTCGGGCGCGGCGCCGCTGTCGGCGGAGACGCTGCGCCGCTGGCGCGATGCGGTCGGCGCACCGGTCTACGAGGGATACGGACAGACCGAGGCGGGCCCGGTGCTGTCGTTCAATCCGGCGCGCGGACCGGTCAAGCCCGGCTCGGTGGGCATCGCGGTACCGCTCACCGGAATCGAGATCGTCGACCTCGCAACCGGCCGCACCGTGCTCGCCCCGGGTGAGCGCGGCGAGATCCGTGCGCGCGGCCCGCAGTGCATGGCCGGCTATCGCAACCGGCCGGCCGAAACCGCCGAAGCGCTGCGCGACGGCTGGCTGCATACGGGCGACATCGGCGAGCTCGACGCCGACGGCTACCTCTATGTGCGCGACCGCAAGAAGGACATGGCGATCGTCGGCGGCTACAACGTCTATCCGCGCGAAGTCGAGGAGGCGCTGTTCCTGCATCCCGATGTCATCGACGCCGCGGTGGTCGGCGTGCCCGACGCCTACCGCGGCGAAGCGCTGGTCGCCTTCGTCGTGCTGCGCGAGGGCGCCGCCGCGCAGCCCGCCGCGCTCCTCGCGCATTGCAGCGGCAACCTGGCCCGTTACAAGGTGCCGGCGCGCGTCGAGATCGTCGCAGCCCTGCCGAAGACGTCGGCCAACAAGACCGACAAGAACGCGCTCAAGGCGCGCTGCGCGTCGCCGGACGCGCCCGCCCTCGCAACGGCGGACCGCGCGCCGCCACCGGATCGAACCGCTCCATGAGGACTTCCGTGAAACCGCATTTCTCCAATCCGCTGCTTGCCGCCCCCGTGCGGCCGCTGCCGCGCCGCGTGGCGATCATCGGCGCCGGCTCGATCGGGCCCGACATCGGCTACTACCTGAAGAGCGCACTGCCGTCGCTGTCGCTGACGCTGCTGGACCTGCAGCAGAAGGCGCTGGAGGCCGCGCTCGAGCGCTTCCGCGGCTACACCGACAAGGCCCTCGCGCGCGGCAAGATGAAGCCGGCCCAGGCGCAGGCGGTGCTCACCGACGTGCACGCGAGCACCGACTACGACGCGCTCGCCGGCTGCGACTGGGTGATCGAGGCGGCCACCGAGAATCTTGCGCTGAAGCGCCGCATCTTCGCCGACGTCGAGGCGCGCGTGGCCCCCGATGCGATCATCACGTCGAACACCAGCTCGCTGCCGGCGGCGCGCATCTTCTCCGAGCTGCGCGAGAAGCGGCGCGCCACGGTCACGCACTTCTTCGCGCCGGCCTGGCGCAACCCGGCGGTCGAGGTGATCGACTGGCCCGAGGCCGACCCCGCGCTGATCGCACACCTGCGACGCCTGTTCTGCGAGACCGGCAAGCTGCCGCTGGTCACCGCCGACGCGCCATGCTTCATGCTCGACCGCATCTTCGACAACTGGTGCAACGAATCCGGACTGCTGCTCGAGGGCGCCACTGCCGCCGAGATCGACAGCGTGGCGGCCGATTACGTGCACGCGGGGCCTTTCTTCGTGCTCAACCTCGCGCATGGCAACCCGATCATCGTCGAGACCAACACGCTGCAGGCCGACGAGGAAGGCGAGCACTACCGGCCCGCGTCGATCTTCCGCTCGGTGGAGCGCTGGGTGACGGTGGCGCCGAACCGGCGCGTCGAGGTCGCACCCGAGACCGCCTCGGCGGTGCGCGATCGGCTGCTCGGCGTGCTGTTCTCGCAGTCGGTCGACATCCTCGACCGCGGCATCGGCACGGCCGCCGACCTCGACCTGGGCTGCCGCATCGCGCTGGGGTTCCGGCGCGGCCCGCTCGAGCTGATGCGCGAGCTCGGCAACGGGGAAGCCACTCGCGTGCTCGAGCGCTTCGGGCGCGAGCGTCCCGGCATGCCGATGCCGAAGCGGGCGCTGGCCGACTACCAGCGCTTCGAGCGCCACGTGCTGGTCGACGACGTCGACGGCGTGAAGGTGATCACGCTGCGCCGGCCCGAAGCGCTGAACGCGCTGCACGACGAGATGACCGACGAGATCCTCGCGGTGATCCGGC